>NZ_LGHM01000205.1 GCF_001908185.1 Bradyrhizobium sp. AS23.2 | reverse complement strand
TGCGCCCGCAGGCGCTGCGGTTGCTGCTGCGCCGCCGCCACCGGCCGCGGCGCTCACGGCCTTCGCGCAGGCGGCCGACACCTTCGCCTTGTTCTTCTCCAGGCATTCGAGCGCGGGCGCGCCGCCCGGCGGCACGCCGGCGCAGACCTTGGGATAATCGGCGCGGCAGGCGCTCTTGACCGCCGCGACCTGCGCGCTGCTCGGCTGTTTTGGCGCAGCGGCCTTCGGCGCGGCTGCGGCGGCCGGTTTGGCCGCCGGTTCAGCGGCCGGCGCCGCTTCGGTCTTTGCCGGTTCAGACTTGGCCGGCGCGGCTTCGGTCTTGGGCGCAGCCGCGGGCTCGATCGCGCGCACAGCGCTCTGGCATCCCGATGACAGGCTGGACACGTGGCTCTGGAGACATTGCAACGATGCTTCGCCGCCGGGCGGGACTCTGGCGCAATGCGTCTCGTAGTCTGATCGGCACGAAGAGCGGATAGCGGCCTTCTGCGCGTCGGTTGGCATCTGCGCGAATGCGCGTGTTGCAGCCGCGAAGAGTGCCGCCGCCAGCAGCGCTTTTCGCGTCGAAATATGTTTCAACGTGTTGAACATCTGAGTGAATCCTGCCCTGTCGGGAACGCCGACGGAAAATCAATGTGATGCAAATGTAATTGTCGCGAATAATACCTCGCGTGCGGCATCATTGGCCGCTTTGCCCGCTACCGCAAGTAGATTATGCCGGCGAAGTTGCGAGCAACTACATCGTCAAAGCTTGACCATCCGCTTGCCGCGGTTCTCGCCCGCAAGCAATCCGATCAGCGCTTTCGGTGTGTTCTCCAATCCATCGATGATATCTTCCTGCACCTTCAGCTTGCCGGACTTGACCCAGGCCTGCAGCTCGGCGAGCGCGCGCTGGCTCTCCTTCATGTAATCCATCACGATGAAGCCCTGCATGACGAGCCGCTTCACCACGATCAGCCCGGCACGCCGCGCGGGCCGTGCGCCGACGGCACGCCGTCATATTGCGAGATCGCGCCGCAGCAGGCGATGCGCCCGTAATTGTTCATCTGCGGAATGCAGGCTTCGAGAATGTCGCCACCGACATTGTCGAAATAGACGTCGATGCCTTTCGGCGCGGCTGCACGCAACGCCCTGAACACCGCGCCGTCCTTGTAGTCAACGGCGGCGTCGAAGCCGAGCTCGGAGGTCAGCCAGCTGCACTTGTCGGCGCCGCCGGCGATGCCGACCACGCGGCATCCCCGGATCTTGGCGATCTGACCGACGATCGAGCCGACCGAGCCTGCGGCCGCCGAAACCACGACGGTCTCGCCCTCCTTGGGCTTGCCAACCTCCAGCAAGCCGAAATAGGCGGTGAGGCCGGCAATGCCGAACACGCTGAGCAGATGTGTCATCGGCTCCAGCTTCGGCATTTTTGTGAGATGCTTCGCCGGCACCGCGGCAAACTCCTGCCAGCCGGTGTCGCCGAACACGATGTCGCCGGGCGCAAGATCCGGCGCTTTCGAGCTGACGACCTCGGCGATGGCGCCGCCGGCCATCACGCTGTTGGCTTCGACCGCGGAGCGATAGGTCGCGCCGTGCATCCAGGCGCGGTTGGCGGCGTCGAGCGAGATGTAACGCACGCGCAGCAAGGCCTCGCCGTCCTTCGGCTCGGGCATCGCGCCCTCGACCATCTTGAAGTGCTCGGAACCGAGCTTGCCGCTGGGCTTTTCAACCAGAACAACCTGGCGATTGATGCTGCCGCTCATGGCGTCTCCCTCCTAGCGTGTTTGACGGTTATTGATGCAGCCGCCGCAAGGAAAACGTGCAGGCCACATTCGTTGTGCGCTGCGTGAAAGCTAGATCGCCGGCTTCAGTTTCGCAACGGGAACATCTCGCCGTCGCGAGTGCACGCCAAGCGTGTTGCTTCGTCGTCGTATCTGCGACATCATGAAGCGCCGGTGTACGCGGGGGTAAGCTATGTCGAACAGGTTTACGCAATACATTCTGGCCGCGATGGTGCTGGGCATCGTGATGGGCTCGGCGATCTACAACTTCCTGCCCGATACGCGAGCCGACTGGGCCTCGTCCATCAACCTGATCGCCATGATGTTCCTGCGCCTGATCAAGATGATCATCGCGCCGCTGGTGTTCGCGACCTTGGTCGGCGGCATCGCCCATATGGGCTCGGGCGCCAAGCTCGGACGCATCTTCGCCAAGACCATGGGCTGGTTCATCAGCGCCTCCTTCGTTTCGCTGATGCTGGGCCTCATCATGGTCAATCTGCTTCAGCCCGGCGCGAATTTCCCCGGCACGCTGCCTGACAAGGCGCAGTCGACCGGCCTTCCCGTTTCGGCCTTCTCGATCGAGAAATTCCTGACCCATCTGATCCCGACCTCGATCGCGGACGCGATGGCGCAGAACGAGATCCTCCAGATCGTGATCTTCGCCGTGTTCTTCTCGGTGGCGATGGGCGCGATGCCCGAGCGCTCCAAGCCGATCCTGGCACTGATTGACGACATCTCCCACATCATGCTCAAGGTCACCAGCTACGTGATGCTGTTCGCGCCGCTCGCGGTCTGGGCCGCCATCACCGCGACCGTGGCCAGGAACGGCCTGCTGGTGCTCTGGAAGCTCGTCGTCTTCATGGGCGGCTTCTATCTCTCGCTTCTGCTCCTGTGGGGCATCCTTGTCATCGTCGGCTTCATCGTGATCGGGCCGCGATACAGTCATCTATTGCAGCTGATCCGCGAGCCGCTGATGATCGCGTTCTCGACCGCGAGCTCGGAAGCGGCCTATCCGAAGACGCTGGAGGGGCTCAACCGCTTCGGCGCCTCGTCGCGGATCTCGAGCTTCGTGCTGCCGCTCGGCTACTCTTTCAATCTCGACGGCACGATGATGTACTGCACTTTCGCCAGCATCTTCATTGCGCAGACCTACCACATCGAGATGTCGCTTGCGACGCAACTCGCCATGCTGGCAACGCTGATGATCACCTCGAAGGGCGTCGCCGGCGTGCCGCGTGCCTCGCTGGTGGTGATCGCATCTACGCTCGCCCAGTTCGGCATTCCTGAGGCGGGCCTGTTGATGATCATGGGCATCGACACCTTCCTCGACATGGGCCGTAGCGCCACCAACGTGATCGGCAACTCGCTCGCGACCGCGGTGGTCGCGAAGTGGGAGGGCGAGCTCGGGCCCGAGCACGCGTTGGGACCGGGCGAGGCCGTGCCCGGCGACATGGTGCCCGGCGAAGTGCCCGCGATGGCCGGCCATTGACGGGAGTGCGTCATGCGCCTTTCAACGGCGATTTCGAGCAGCCTGTTGCTGGCAGCGTGTCTGCTGGCAACCGGCGCCTTGGCTCAGACCGCCGGCAGCGAAGGGCTTAGCCCGACGCTGTCGGCCATCAAGAGCAGCCACACGGTGCGGCTCGGCTATCGCGAGAGCTCGCCGCCGTTCTCCTTCCTCGACCAAGCCAACCGTCCAATCGGCTACAGCCTCGAGCTCTGCGAGGCCATCGTCGAGGAGATCGGCGTCGAGGTCGACGATCCCGACCTGAAGATCGACTACGTCAAGGTCACCTCGGATGACCGTATCGATGCCGTGCTGCAGAACAAGATCGACCTGGAATGCGGCTCGACCACGGCCAACGCCGAGCGTGGCAAGCGCGTCGCGTTCTCGCCCCTGATGTTCGTCGCCGGCACCAAGCTGATGGTGCCAAAGGCGTCCAGCGTCCAGTCGCTGACCGATCTGAAGGGCAAGACCATCGTGGTGACGAAGGGCACCACCAACGAGCAGGCGATTCAGGCGGCCGACAAGAAGTTCTCTTTGGGGCTGAACATCGCCGTCGGCGCCGATCACGAACAGTCCTACCAGATGCTCGTCGACGGCAAGGCCGATGCGTTCGCGACCGACGACATCCTGCTTTACGGCCTGATCCTGCGCCACAAGGCGCAGGACAAGTTCCGCGTCACCGGCGATTACCTGTCCTACGATCCTTACGGCATCATGTTCAGGAAGGGCGAGCCGCAACTCTCAGCCGTGGTCGAGCGCACGTTCCGCAAGCTCGGCTCCAACCACGACCTCGTCCCGCTCTACAACAAATGGTTCACCGCGCGGCTTCCGACCGGCGAACGGCTGAACGTGCCGATCTCGCTGCAATTGGAAGAGGCGTTCAAGGCAATGGACGATTCCGCGAGCGCGAATAATTAGAGCGATTTGTGTTTCCAGCGTTCGCGCCGCGATCTCGCTGCACCCTCTCCCCTTGTAGGCCCCTTGTGGGAGAGGGTGGCTCGCCGCGGAGCGGCGAGATGGGTGAGGGGTCTGCCTCCGCAAGTTCTGCTCTCATTTCATTTCGCGGAGACAGACCCCTCATCCGGCGCCATAGCCGAAGCTTTGCTTCGGCGTTCTCAAGAACGGCGGCCGAAGGCCGCCTATGCCACCTTCTCCCACAAGGGGAGAAGGGATTGCACCACATACGTAGTGCTCAGCGCGGCTCGCCAAACACCCGATCCAGCGCCGCATCGTACGTCGCCTGCACCAGCTCCGGATGCAGCTTCGCGAGCGCCTCCATCATCACGCCGGAATTGATCTCGAGCACACGCCACTCGCCATCCACACGGACCAGGTCGATCGACGCGAAGGCGATACCGATGGCGTTGGCGGCGTCGATGGCGATCCCAGTGCACTCCCCGCGCACCTCACCATCTTCGATGAGAAGGGGTCGCGCGCCGGCGTCGAGATTGTGCCGCCAGTTCAAGATGCGCAGCTCGCCCTTCGGGACGATCGCGTTCACCTCGTGCGCGGTGAGCTCGCGGAGCTGCCAGTCGTGTCCCGCCCTAGTGGCGAGTTCATGCAATGTATGCTCCCCGTCGCCAACGACCGACGGGCGCTCCTTGCGGTAGACGATCATCGGCCTGCAATCGAGCAGGATCACGCGGACCTCGTTCTCGATCTCGACATAAGGCGCGATCACGAGGCCGAGGCTCGATGAAAAAACCTCGGTCACGGCGCGATCGAGTTCGTCACCGTTTGTCGCTTTGAACACCGCGCGCCCCGATGTCCCCTCGTTCGGCTTCACCACGACACCTTGCGGGTTCTGCGCGAGCAGCGCCAGCATCGCTTCACGCCAATGGGCGCCGGCGACATGCGCGCCCATGCTCGGATTGAGGAAGAGGTGATGGGGGACGCAGGGCACGCCCGCCAGCGCCAGCGCCTCGGCGGTGGCCGATTTGTCGTTGGCGAGGCGGTGGGCGATGGCGCTGTTGAGGCCGATGTCGTAGCCGAAGGCGAAGCGGCGCGTCCCGTCCCGGCGCATGACGATCAGCCAGCCGCCGGAGCGGACGTCGACCGCGATGCCGTGGTTCGCGCAATAGCGCCGGATCGCCTGGATGAAGATGCGTTCGCCGCCTGCCATGTGCTTCAGTCGTTCCTGTCGCCAAAAGCCGCAAAAATGCGGGAAACGGCGCCAAACCGGGGTGAAAATCAGAGCTATTCTTAATGAAATTCTCGCGAGCGCGCCGGAAATTAAGTGCTGCAATCAAGCCCTGGAGGGAAAAGAAATTGCACTCCGCGCGCGCCCGGGAGCAGATTCATTAATGATGTGACCATTTCCGCCGCAAATGCCGGTTTGACCGGCATCAATTGCATCCGGACCGAGGTTGATTATTGGTCTCAATGGCGTAGATCACACACGTGAAATCCTCCGCCATGGCAAATGGTGTCCGCCTCGTTTCCGGGGCCGGGCAACGCTTTTGTTCTAAAACCGCAATTATTCGGAATATCGAAAATCATGAGCGCGTTTTACCGAGAGAAGGTCCTTTCGGTCCAGCACTGGACCGACACTTTGTTCAGCTTCCGCGCCACGCGCGATACCGGCTTCCGCTTCCAGAACGGCCAGTTCGCCATGATCGGCCTCGAGGTCGACGGCCGCCCGCTGCTGCGCGCCTACAGCATGGCGAGCGCCAATCACGAGGAAGAACTCGAGTTCTTCTCGATCAAGGTCCAGGACGGTCCGCTGACCTCGCGCCTCCAGAAGATCAAGGAAGGTGACACCATCCTGGTCGGCCGCAAGGCGACCGGCACGCTGATCACCGACAATCTCATCCCCGGCAAGCGGCTCATGCTGCTCTCGACCGGCACCGGACTCGCGCCGTTCGCGAGCCTGATCAAGGACCCCGAGGTGTACGACCAGTTCGACAGCATCGTGCTGGTGCATGGCTGCCGTCAGGTCTCCGAGCTCGCCTATGGCGAGAAGCTCGTCGCCGGCTTGCGCGAGGATGAGCTGTTCGGGCCGCTGCTGTCGGAGAAGCTCGTCTATTATCCGACCGTGACCCGCGAGCCGTTCCGCAACCGCGGCCGCATCACCGACCTCATCAACTCCGGGCAGATCTTCAACGACATCGGCCAGGGTCCGCTCGACATCGCAACCGACCGCATCATGATGTGCGGCAGCCCGGCGATGCTGGAAGAGCTGAAAGTGATGTTCGAAGGCCGCGATTTCATCGAGGGCTCCGGCAACAAGCCCGGCCACTTCGTGATCGAGAAGGCGTTCGTCGAGCGGTAAGCGCCGCTCGCCAGGGCTAACTCCCCTGTCGTCCCGGACAAGCGAAGCGCAGATCCGGGACCCCCGCGCGAGCGCTTCCCCTCGTCGCGATAACCACAGGCTGCGGTTTGGCGAAGGCTCGTGGTTATCTGCTCGCGCTAAAACTCCTCCCTGGGGTTATGGGTCCCCGCGCCCGTGCGCGATTGCGCACTAGGCGGGGACGACAGTTGAGAGTGGGGCTCGCGTCTTGACTCACACTCGCTAACTGCCCTCCTTCCCCGCTCACCTTCCTCCCCCCGACTTTGTTATTGGCGCCGCTCGTGCGGGCGCTGCTATAAGCTCGCGCCAAAATCTCGCCACGATGTTGCAATGCGAGAGCTGGGGGAGCTGTGCACGTCTTGTCCGTGATCGACCATGGCCGTCCGCCGAAACCGACCGCCTTCGTGCTAGCGGGCGGCGGCAGTTTCGGGGCGATCCAGGTCGGCATGATGCATTCGCTGGCCAAGCACGGGGTCGTTGCCGATCTTGTGGTCGGCTCCAGCGTCGGTGCGATCAACGGCGCCTATTATGCCGGCGATCCCTCGCTCAAGGGCGTGCTCGGGCTTGAAGCGGTCTGGCGTGGCCTGAAGCGTCATCACGTCTTCCCGGTCACGTGGCGAAGCCTCGCCGGATTCATGTGGCGGCGGGATTTCCTGATTCCCCATGACGGCATCCGCAAGCTGGTCGAGGACCATCTGCCCTATCGCAACCTCGAGGATGCCGCGCTGCCCGTGCACATCGTCGCCACCGATTTCCTCTCGGGCGACAGCGTGGTGCTGTCGGAAGGGCCGGCGGTGGAAGCCATCCTGGCGTCCACCGCGATCCCCGGCGCCTTCACGCCGGTCCACTACCGCAATCGGTTCCTTGCCGACGGTGCGATTTCGTCGAACACCCCGGTCCGGGTCGCGGTCGCGAAAGGAGCAAAACGGCTCGTCGTGCTGCCGGCCGGGCATGCTTGTGCGGTCGAGCATCCCCCGGTGGGGGCCGTCGCCAACGCCCTGCATGCGCTGACGCTGCTGATCGCGCGGCAGTTGGTGGCGGAGCTCGAAGGGCTCGCGTCCGACATCGAATATGTCGTGGTGCCGCCGCTTTGTCCGCTGGTCGGGTCACCTTACGATTTCTCGCGTACCGACGAGCACATCGCGCGTGCTATCGCGGGCACCGATGCCTGGCTGGCGCAGGGTGGTCTCGACCGGCACGGCGTGATCCCGCACGAGGCCCAGCCGCACAGTCACTGATTTGTCATTTCATTTGAAGCTATTGCACTGCAAAAGGCGCGGCCTGGATGGATTGATTTGCAGCATCCGGATTCGGTAGCCTCAGGACAGGTCCGCGTCATATCCATCGACGTGGGGCGGGCGTGTCGTACCCCGTCATTCTGACTGGAGGGATGTGGTCGTGGCCCACGATAACAAGATGCACAATCAGCCCAGGGGCCCCCTCGAAGAGGGGATCATGGAAACCCTGCTCCTTCCGTTCTCGCCGCGCTACATCATCCTGACGATCTGCACGGTGGTCACCGCACTTCTGATCGGTATCGGCATTGCCGATCGAAAGGCCTTCGACATCCTGATCACTCCGATCGTGATCTTCGGCGGGCTGACGCTGCTCGGCGTGCGAGATCTCCTGCAAAAAGGTCACGCGGTCCTGCGCAATTACCCGATCTCGGCGCATATCCGCTTCCTGCTCGAGGAGATACGGCCCGAGATGCGGCAGTACTTCTTCGAGAGCGAGAAGGACGGGATGCCATTCTCGCGCGACATCCGGGCGGTGGTCTATCAGCGCGCCAAGATGCAGCTCGACAAGCGGCCGTTCGGCACGCAAGAGGACGTCTATCGCGAGGGCTATGAGTGGATGCATCACTCGGTCGCGCCGAAGGCGCACGCCGCGGAGAAATTCCGCGTCATGATCGGTGGTCCGGAATGCACCAAGCCCTATTCGGCCTCGGTGTTCAACGTCTCGGCAATGAGCTTTGGCGCGCTCAGCCCCAATGCCGTGCGTGCGCTCAATGCCGGCGCGAAAAAGGGCGGCTTTGCGCACGACACCGGCGAGGGCGGCGTCAGCCCCTATCATCGTGAGATGGGCGGCGACATCATCTGGGAGATCGGCTCCGGCTATTTCGGGTGCCGTCATCTCGACGGCACCTTCGATCCGGAAGCGTTCGCGCGCGTCGCCACCGAAGACCAGATCAAGATGGTCGAGCTCAAGATCAGCCAGGGCGCCAAGCCGGGCCATGGCGGCGTGCTGCCGGCGGCGAAGGTCTCGGAGGAGATTTCCAAGATCCGCGGCGTCTCGATGGGTGAGGATTGCATCTCGCCGGCCTCGCACCGCGTCTTCTCCACGCCGACCGGCATGATGCAGTTCATCGCGGAGATGCGCCGCCTCTCCGGCGGCAAGCCGGCCGGATTCAAGCTGTGCATCGGCCATCCATGGGAGTTTCTGGCGATCTGCAAGGCGATGCTGGAGACCGGCATCTATCCGGATTTCATCGTCGTCGACGGCAATGAAGGCGGCACCGGCGCCGCGCCGCTGGAGTTCATGGATCATCTGGGCATGCCGATGCGCGAGGGCGTCAATTTCGTCCACAACGCGCTGGTCGGCATCAATGCGCGCGACCGCATCAAGATCGGTGCGTCCGGCAAGATCGCCACCGCCTTCGACATGGCGCGGGCGATGGCGCTCGGCGCCGACTGGTGCAATTCGGCGCGCGGTTTCATGTTCTCGCTCGGCTGCATCCAGTCGCTGAGCTGCCACACCGACCGCTGCCCGACCGGGGTTGCGACGCAGGACCCGACGCGTGCGCGCGCACTCTACGTGCCGCTCAAGATCGACCGCGTGCACAACTACCACCACGCGACGCTGCACTCGCTGACCGAGCTGATTGCCGCGGCCGGGCTGACGCATCCGCAGGAGCTGCGCCCGATCCACTTCACACAGCGTAAGTCGACGACCGACGTGAAATCCTTCGCGCAGCTCTATCCCGCGCTACGCCCGGGCGAACTGCTTCAAGGCACGGAAGATCCGCGGTTCCGCGACGCCTGGCGGATGGCGCGGGCAGAGACGTTTCAGCCGGCGCTGTGAAGCGTTGGTCCACCGACGATACCGCCCGTGCCCCGCGGCAGCGCAAATTCGCAGGGGGCCGGCGCCGCATCTTAACGTCTGTGTCAGCTTCGGGTGTAAACTGGCCCCATGGACGAGCGACGCAATAACGCCAGGCACCGCGTATTAAAGGCCGGAACCATCGAGTTCGGCGGCGGCGCGATCGACTGCACCGTCCGCAATTTCTCCGACACCGGCGCTGCCCTCGACGTCACCAGCCCGGTCGGCATCCCCGAGCATTTCACCCTGTTCGTCCAGGCCGACGGAACGCACCTGTCCTGCACGGTGGTCTGGCGCAAGGAAAAGCGGATCGGGGTGAGGTTCGGGTGAGCCCCAGTTTGATGCGAGCTTGAGCCGCAAACTCCGATGTCGTCCCGGACAAGCGAAGCGCAGATCCGGGACCCATACTCACAGGATTGCGTTTGACG
>NZ_LGHM01000204.1 GCF_001908185.1 Bradyrhizobium sp. AS23.2 | reverse complement strand
CGGCCGGCACCCGGCCTTCCCTGCGCCCTCTTGGTTCAAGAGAGGGCGGAGCGACGAAGCAAAGCTCGGGCGAAACAAGTCGCGAGAACGAGACGTTGTGTCCGCTATTTGACAGTCAGTCGACCGCTGCGCGAGACGCCGCGCTCGCAACACCAGCTCGACGTTGACGGCCGCCGGTTCAAGGTGTTGTAGGCGGGAGTCCAGTTTTCATGGGATCGTCGACCCGAAGTCCGCTGCCGATCCACTTGCGACCAATATTGACGCGCTAACCGACGGATGACAGGGCGGACTGGCCAAATATGACATGCCGCCCGAGTTTGAGTCCTGCTCGAAGGCTTCCACAGCGACGAAGGCCTCGGCAGCGGGCGGGTGCCAGGCCGCCCGCCCGGCACAGTCGCAGCCTCAAGTATGCGCATATTTATACCCGGATACTATTGACACTCCATATTTTATCCGGGTAATAACGCGCGAGATATCCGTGCCATGCCCGGCAGCTTCCCTTCGGCATGTCCAGCGCAAACCAGGAGAGACCAGTGACGAGCTACCTAGAACCGACGCAGGAGGCTGGCCGCGCCTTCATGAGGCGCGATCTCCGCGGGCCGATCGTGATGCTCAATCTCCTGCGCTTCCGCAAAGTTGCCGACTATGCGGCCAACCCTGAACTGGCTCCCTCCCTGCCAATCAGCGGCGCGGAAGCATTTGAGCGCTACATCAATCATACGCTGCCCCATCTGCACGAGAGTGGCGGCAATCTGCTGTTTCTTGGCAGTGGTGGCCCGTTCCTGATCGGTCCCGATCGTGAGACCTGGGACATGGCGATGCTGGTCCGGCAAAGCAGCGCAGCGTCCTTTATCGCCTTCGCCAGCCATGAGCCTTATCTCGCAGGCATTGGACACCGCACAGCGGCAGTCGAGGACTCACGCCTTCTTCCGCTGGTTGAACTCCAGCCTCCAGCTTGATCCGGACGAGCCACACCCATGAACACCGTGCAAGCCAACGGCGTTGAGCTGGCCTACGACAGCTTCGGCGGCGAAACCAACGAAGCGATCCTGCTCATCGCCGGATTAGGCACGCAGATGATCCGATGGACGAGTCCGTTCTGCGAAGAGGTGGCCGCGCGCGGCTACCGCGTGATCCGTTTCGACAACCGCGACGCCGGCTGTTCGACGCACTTTCGCCAATGCTCTCCGCCGGACTTCCGTGCGCTGGCGGCTACGCTTATGGCCGGAGAACGGCCGGACGTTCCCTACACCCTCTCCGACATGGCTAGAGACGCGATCGGCCTCCTCGATGTTCTATCAATCGATCGCGCGCATGTCGTCGGTCGGTCGATGGGCGGCATGGTGGCGCAGATCATGGCCAGCGAGCATCCCGAGCGGGTGCTGTCGCTGACCTCCATCATGTCGAGCACAGGCAATCCGGCCCTTCCGCAAGCCGCGCCCGACATCCTGGCAATGATGATGCGCCCCGCACCCGATCCATTCACCGACGAGCCGGGATTTCTGGCCCATGCCAGGGCCTTTGCGCGCCGTATCGCCGGGTCTGGATACCCGTTCGACGAGGAGGCTCACCGTCTCCTGGTTTTGGAAGAAACGAGGCGTGCATACGACCCCGGAGGCACGGGGCGGCAGCTCGCGGCGATGGCCGTTGCCGGCGACCGTCGTTCACGGCTGGCGACCATCACGGCGCCGGCGCTGGTCGTGCATGGGACCGACGATCCCCTCATTCTCCCGGCCTGCGGCAAGGACACCGCCGGTTCGATCCCGAATGCACGCCTCATGTTGATCGACGGTATGGGGCACGATCTGCCGATCGCGGTCTATCAGATCGTTATCGAGGCGATTGACGATATGGCTCGCCAAGCATCGCGAAAATAACGCACGGCCGGACGCTGCAGCTTCACCACCAGCGCGCCATCGCACCGGCATCCACGTTGCCGTCGATCATGACGTTGGGGCAGACGGCGGCAATAGCTGTCGCTTGGTATTCAGTGCTCGCATTGCGCGCATCGATCTGAAGGCGCGAGCTGTCGGCTGTCGCTATCGTTTCGGTCCCGGAAAATATGATACCGTCTCGGAATAGTAGCCATAGGAGACTTTCCGTGAAGCTGAACGAGATTCGCACGTTCGTGACGGTCGCGCAGACGGGATCGGTGCAGGCGGCCGCCCGGCAGCTCCACATGACGCAGTCCGTGGTGTCGAGACTGGTGCAACGGCTCGAACGAGACCTCGGCGCCACGTTGTTCGATCGACAGAGCAAGCCGTTGGCCCTCACCTACGACGGTCAGTCTGCCCTCCATCACGGGCGGCGGGTTCACCCGCCTACCATGCGGCCGCTGATGCAAAATCGGCAGAAACGAACACCGTCCAACTATGACGGCCTCAGTATTGCTCGGCGGGCATGAATCAGGTTCTCGACCCTGTTCGCGGCAACGTTCAATGTCGCCATATCGGCCGCGTCTTCGTCTCCGCTCGCAATCTTGAACCGCTGGTCGCTCAAGATGTCATCGATCCGGCTCTCAACGTCGGATAATTCATCCTCGTGCTGGGCCTTGCGAACCCGGCGAGCCAGGGCATAGAGCGCGTCGAGCGCCGATTCATCCGGTTTCGGTGTCCGCAGGCCGATGAACCTCCAGGCCGCAGCGAGGACCGAAGCCACTCCGCCGAGGATCATCGGCGTCAGGTAGATCGCATTGCTCCACTCGTCCAAAAAACTTTCTTGAGTGCCGTTGAAATATTCCGATGCACCGGCGTGGACCGGCAGGAAGGCGTCGGGATCCGTGTCGGGCGCTGTGACCTGCGCCAGGATCGGCAGTTCGCCGATGAGGTCCCGGCGCGCCGCGAGAAGCGATCTTGTCAGATCGGCTATGGTGTCGGGATTGAGCGTTTTCTGCGCGACCAGGTAGAAAGACACCCGCAGTGTCGTCAGGTCGTCATCCGGGACTGCCGGCGAACCTCTGAGCGTGCCTTTCGGCACGTCGAAACTTTCGTAGGCACGATGACTTTCCGCAATCGCGTCGGCCGATTCAATGGGAATGAGGACCGGTTGGGACTTCGGGTTTTGCGCGAAGAGGCTACGCGCGAGCGACAGGTATTTTGGCGTCAGGGGAATGACGAGCAGAAGCGCATCGACGCTCCTGGCGTCGACTGCCTGGCGTGCCTCAAGCAACGAGAGATCCCTAAATTTCACGTTTGCGCCGTCGAGATCATATTGCTGACGCAGTGCGTTGACGACGGACCTGTTGATCTCTCCGCCGACCACGCCAACGCGACGGCCTTTCAGGCTTGCCACGTCAGTCAGCGGCGAACCGGGAGGGGCCACAATCAGCACGACCGCATGTGCAAGCACGAGGACTGCCTGGGCTTGCGACAGGTCACCAACGTCGCCGCGGACGACCGCGAGGTCGACCTTGCCGGATGAAAAGGCATCGGCGGCCTCGAGCGCGCTCGAGTGTCTGACAACCCGGAGTCTCACCGGCGCTGACGTGGCGGTCAGGCGACTGGCGATGGCCGACAGGACCTTATCGGATTCACCATCAAGCGATCCAACCGCGGCGGTCAACGTGACGGGTCGGATGTACCAGAAATAGGCGAACAGCCCCGCGCCAATGGCCAGCAGCAATGCGCCGCTCACCATCACGATACGAAGCCAGGCCGGTAATTTGACGGCGGTCATCGAGTAATTCTCCGACTAAAGCTATGCCTTGCCCTGAAGTGTGATCAACGGCGCCTCTCCGACACTGCTGTGTCTTGTCTCTGAATTGTATTCCGTCCCGTCGCGGGTCAGGCAATGGATCACGGCATGAAGCTGTTCGAGCGCTGGTGCCGCCTCAGAGTGACAGGGATATCAAGCCCCATTCGACGCCGTGAACCGACTTTGGCTTTGCTTATGATGTGTGATCTCATGCAGCGAGAGGCGCGCTCATTAGAGAGCATTTTTCACCGATCCGCTATGCAGTTTCAGTACAGGCGCGGATTCCGTTGGCAGCGTGCCATGAAAAGTCCCTCGTGGTCGCACCGAAGCGCATCCAGCGTCCATTGGTCCGCGACCAAAGCTCGCGTTTGCCGAATTTGCATAGCAGCCCGCCGAGCTTTCCGTAAATTGGTAAGCGCACCAGAAGTGGTTGGCATGCCAGCCCGCTCAACGTGGCAAGGGAGCATTTGATGCAAAAGCGATTGACCCAGAGCGCGTACGTGCTGATGAAGCGCGAATTTCTGCGGTCGTGATCCTGGAAGAAAATATCGTTGTCGACCCCACTCGCCAATCGTTTGAAGTCGTTTCAATCAGGTACCAAGGAGAAAGAAATGGAGATCACTCGTCGTAATCTTGCGCTGGGAGGCATGGGCCTGCTGGCAGGTGCGGCTGCAACACGATCAGCCCTTGCGCAGGATTCCTTTTTTGGCGTGGGGCAGGGCCTGGAGGATTTTTGGCTCGCGAGCGACGCCTACGTTTTCGGCTATCCGTTGGTGACGATGGAGATGACCCGCCGGGTTCTCACCAACGTCGCCGAACCCGTGGGCACGAAGGCACCGATGGGGCAGATCATCAAGCTGCGCCAGTATCCGAACGCCTCATTCAAGGACGTCACGGCACCGAACGCGGACACGCTCTACACGACTTCCTTTTTGGATGTCGGGAAAGAGCCGTGGGTCCTCAGCATCCCGGACATGAAGGGGCGCTATTTCCTGATGCCCATGCTGGACGGCTGGACCACGGTGTTCCAGGTGCCGGGCAAGCGCACCACCGGCACCGGGGCGCAGACCTACGCGATCACTGGACCTGGCTGGAAAGGAACCCTGCCGGATGGCGTGAAAGAGTACAAGTCGTCCACCAACATGGTGTGGCTGCTCGGCCGCATCTATTGCACCGGCACGCCGGAGGATTACGCCGCCGTCCACAAGCTGCAGGATGAGTGCAAGCTCGTTCCGCTCAGCGCCTATGGCAAGCCGTACACGCCGCCTCCGGGCAAGGTCGATCCCTCGATCGACATGAAGACGGCCGTTCGCGAACAGGTCAATCGCATGGACGCGGTGTCGTATTTCAAGCTGCTCTGCGAGCTCATGAAAACCAATCCGCCCTACGAAGCGGACGCGCCCCAGCTTGCCAAATTTGCCCGCATCGGCATCGTCCCCGGACAGGATTTTGACGAGAGCAAGCTCAAGGCGGACTTTCTGAAGCGCGTGCCGGAGGTTTCGTTCGACAGGATCATGCTTCAGTTCAAGATCAACAAGGCCATCAAGGACGAGAATGGCTTTGCCTACACGACGAGAACCGGCATCTACGGTACCGACTATCTGATGCGGGCCCTGGTGACCGCGATCGGACTCGGCGCCAACCGTCCGCAGGATGCGGTCTACCCGACCTCGCAAAAGGACGCGGACGGCCGCGCGTACAATGGCGCAAACAAGTACGTCATGCGTTTCCCGAAGGGGCACCTGCCTCCCGCCGAGGGATTCTGGTCGCTCACGATGTACAACAGCGCCTACTTCTTCGTGGAAAATCCGCTCAACCGCTATTCGATCAGCGCGCGGCAAGACCTCAAGCAGAATCCGGACGGCTCAACCGACCTCTACATCCAGAAGGACTCCCCGGGCAAAGACAAGGAATCAAACTGGCTTCCCGCGCCTGAGGGAGACTTCATTCTCATGCTGCGCATGTACTGGCCGCAAGAAACGGATCCGTCGATCATCAACGGCACATGGACGGTCCCTGCGGCCAAAAAGGTCGGGGCTTGAGAAATTGAACTGATGCCGGCCCTCGGGTGGGCCGGCATGGCCGAATGACTTCGTGATCCCACTGCACCGTCGCTAACAGGAAAGGTGAGCGACGGTGCAGACGCACGAATCTCTGCAAGAGACGTAACCGGGCGATCGTGTGAAGCGCCTCCCGTAGGCCAGTGGCTTTTGCATTCTGCGTAGAGGACGGCGCGCCACGGCCGATGGAGAATGAGCATTACTTCGTCGCGGCGCTATGATGCCGCCAGCGCTCCGCACGCTCCGATCTCCAAATCCGCCATAGGCTGCGATTTTCCCATTCTACCTCAGGAGGGGAGCCGCCTGGCTGTTTCAGTGGCCAGTCCGCCCATGCTCAGAAAATGGCCGTTTGCGTTCAGGACCTGGACTGACGCGTTGGGCCAACCGGATTGACCGCTCGCATGTCTTCGACGTCCTCCACAGCGGAAGCCCGCGTGCCCAACATGGCAGCATGAACGCTGCGTATGGTGGCGTAGAGGAAGGCCGTGGTCAGCCCGAACAGCAGCATGCCGTTGAGAGCTTCGAGTGCCCCCAACATCTGCCAACGGTCAGACAGATGGAGGCTTGCATGGCCGAAGGTCGTCATCGCGCCAATTGAATACAGCATCGCCGCGCGCTCGTCTGGAAGAGCGCCGAGCCAGAGGTAGGCTCCGGCCCCGACAGCTGCCCTATAGCGTGCAAGGCGGTGGCCGACAGCACGGTTGTTCCCACCACAACCGCAAACGTCGTCAGATGTCTGCCAACTCTTTTTGCGCGCCTTAAACCTCGCTCAACGCCAAATTCAATCGCCCCGAGACCGATGACGTGGATGACCGACGCAAGGACAATCAAGGGGAGTCCGCACAACCAGTCTGTGATCCACGCTCCCGACGCGAGAAAATCCATGCTTCTACCAGGCTCGAGCCGTATTGTCGGCGTCGAGAAGGTCAGGAACGCGCGCGACGATCGGCTACCATAATTGCGCCACTTCGGCGAGCGGCCGCATGCTGTGGGCAGCGGCAATCACGCCAGCGCTGGCCGTCACTGCGCTCCCCTCGGCGACGGTCGAGCGCATCGCTTTTAAGGCGATGCCGCTTAGCGGCGATTAACCGCGGGGCGGTCGGTGCCAAGGATTGGGTCAGTCGCCGACGGAATGGTGAAGACTGGGCCTAGTTTAACCCCCGGCAAGGCGCCCAAGGCGAAGCGCGCCTCTAATCATAGTCGCGATTGCTCCCGATACTGCCGCGGTGTGGCGCCGGCAATTCGGCGGAAGGCGCGGGTGAAGTGCGCCGGATCAGTGTACCCGGAGGAGAATGCGATTTCGATAATCTTGGAATCAGTGTCGCGTAAAAGCCTTCTGGCATTCTCGAACCGGATGGTATCGATCAGATCCGAGTATGTAAGGCCGGCGTACGCGAGTTTGCGTTGCAAGCTCCTGGTGCTCGCGCCGGCCATCTCCGCGATTTCAGCGAGAGCTGGAAGTCTTTCACCCAGATAAGACGGCAACATCAATTTGAGAGTCGCGATAATATCATGTGCTGATGGGCCAGCCTCATCGTCTTGCGAAGAAAGTATTTTTTCCTTTGCGCGACTAGGGAGGCTGAGGAGCGAGATTGGAATATCGATCCATGATGCGTCCTGACCGGACAGGAAGCGCGTGTTTGGCCAGAATGATTGACACGCAGGGCTCGGCGTATAGCGGGCTTCAAAGGCCATCGTTGCCGGGGCCCAATCCGGCCCGGCGAATTGCTGGACCATGTATATGGGGAAAATATTCTGGAGCCACTGCGAATGCTCGAGATGCAGGAGTCCTTTTGTTCCAGTGAGTCTGCTGCAAAACCTCACGTGATCGTCGTATCGCTCGATCCAGTTGCTCAAGTTCGAGTCCTCGATCGACGCCCATTTGCAGGCCTGCTGCAGCGCGACCAACAGCGTCGGGGCATGGGCGATCAGAGTCCGAGTTTTCTCGCTCAGGTGACAATACTGCAGACGTCGGGAAGCGTGGAATCCGATATCCGCAATGCCTTGCGATCTCCGGGCGATTTCCGCGAAGTCGATTGCTTGCAGGATCGGAACGTAGTGGTCGGCCTTTTCTTCCAACGATGCCGGAAGACGAGATCTTTCCAGAAAAGAACCCGTCGATGCGCCGATATCGCTAAGGATATCAGCGAAGGGAATGAGGAACTGGCAGCGGGTCAAATGAATATTTGCCACCGGGCCACCCCTCGATCGTAAAATTGATGCTGTCCGTCCGCCCGAATTTCGTTGGGACCGGGCGTTTGCCTCGCCGGGGAGAATGGGAGAATTCGCTGTCCCACTCTAGGCATGCACCGTTCTCGCACCGCAGCGACATCTCGCGTCGAGCAGCGATGCCGCTCTTTCGATGCGGGTCTTGCCGGCTTTTTTGGCGCCTTATGGCCAGACGGCCAAGAACTCGCTTCATAGGTTGACATAAGATCGAGACTACAACCGGAGTGGAAGGAAACGCAGCCTTTCGCTCCGCGTTCTATGAATCCTATCACCGTACCTTCGCAGTATTGCGTGCGCGCGACAATGGCCGAGCGAGAGCCGCTGGGTGATCGAAAGGCAATTTCTGGCGAGCCCTGGTTTCTCCCGGGCGGCCGGCCAGAGGGAGGCCCAGAACACCTACAGCCTCGAAGCCCATCGGGTTTTCTCTAGAGGGAGCAAGGGCTTCGTGCCTCACACCAACAGATGAGAGCTGTCCGTTTGCCGTCGTCCGAGGCGATCCGCGCGGCCATCGTCGCGTCGCTGCGACAAGGTGACGTAACCATAGATCGAACGGCTCGCGCACTTAAGATCAGCGTCCGCACGTTGCAGCGTCACCTCGGTGGAATCGGCACAAGTCACAGCGAAATGGTCGCGGACGTTCGCCTCAACCTGGCGTGCCGGCTGCTCGTGGATTCCAGCAAGCACTTGTCGGATATAGCGAAATTCCTCGGCTATTCCAACGCAAGCAGCTTCAGCCGCGCTTTCTTGCGTTCGATGAAAGTTCAACCCGTTGTTTACAGGCGGCAGCAACGTGCCCGTAAGCTGAGCGGGCGCGTCATCGCATAGGACCGTGCGCGATCGACCGCTGAGGTATTCCAGATGATTGGCGCGAAATGGCAAGACGCGTGACCTGAATTGGCGCGAAAAGCTTTAGTGAGATTATCACGCCCCTGAAGGATCTAACTGTTTTGACGTTCAAGGAACTCGGTGTGTTTTGGAAGGCGCCTGAGCCGATCGCTTTAGCGTACCTGGCGCATGGGATTTGCTGAATGTCCTGGCGTCACGGGCTCGCGCCCGTTCGGGAAATGATACCCGCGCAACGGAGAGAGTCTTGTTGCGATGTGGTCGGACGAGCGGAGAGGTTGGCTTTGAGTCGTCCTCATCAACCGCTATCTGTTTCGGTTATATGTCGTACCCTTATGGTGAGTGAGCGTACGCTGCGCAATGCATTCAACGAGATCCACGGCGTCCCGCCTTGCCGGCGTCTTCGCATGTTACGGTTGCTACACGCCAGGAAGGTCCTTCTGGCGGCTGACCGCGAGCTGACCACCGTTACCAATGTTGCAACAGCTTGGGGCTTCAGTGAGCTGGGGCGCTTTTCTGTCGAGTATAGAAGGGCATTCGGCGAGAGTCCGTCCCAAACGCTTAACGGAAGAACTCGGACCTGCTGTACCGGCGTCGACCGTGGCGTCAGCGCAACGTCGCGGTTAGGGTTTGCATAGCGCGGCTTCCTGAAGCGACGCCAACTACATGGACTAACGGATTGTGGACGGGGGAAGCTCGATGAGCCGAGGTGTGTTCATCCGCGCGTCGCGCCGCCGTGGCACTATGATGCTGCCAGCGCTCCGATCTCCAAATCCGCCATAGGCTGCGATTTTCCCATTCTACCTCAGGAGGGGAGCCGCCTGGCTGTTTCAGCAGCTAGTCCGCCCATGCTCAGAAAATGGCCGTTTGCGT
>NZ_LGHM01000203.1 GCF_001908185.1 Bradyrhizobium sp. AS23.2 | reverse complement strand
GGGGATCGGTTCTTCAGCTGTGTGCCAGCTTCCAGGGCGCTCGCTTTCGCCGTGAAGGTCGCCTTGACATGACCGTCGACGATCAAGGCATAACCGGTATTCAGGGGAGCAATCGATGCCTTGGTGGTGCGGGCGGACGCTGCTGGCGCTGCCAGCCTGCGCTTCTCGCGCATGGGAATAACTCCGCTTGTCGGGGACTGCTAATCAACTGCCCGCGGTCCCCTAGGTTCCTGTCGCCAGATGCACACCAACGCGCAGATGGCGCGCACCCGCGGTCCTGGAGTGCAAAACGGGCCGCCCGAAGGCTGCAGGCAAAGCAAAGCGCCGCCCAGCGTCGCAAAGCGGGAATCGAGACTCGATTAGGCTGCGGGCGCTTGGCCATAAAGAGGAACGGCTGTTGCCATATGAGACCTGTGCACTCGTAGTTGACGCCATTGGGGATCATCGCTCTCGCCGTGTTGATCGTCGGACAGCGGCACGTCGGCGCGCCCGAGGCCGGCGGCCGTCCGGATAAACGCAAAAAGGGCCGCCATGAGGCGGCTCGTCGATTGATGTTGTAAAGTCCGCGTCAGGGCACCTATGCAAGCTAATCGTGGCTGGCGAGTCCCCCTCCCAGGGGTATTGGACGGCTGCGAGGTCCGGTTAGGTTAGCCTCCAATGCCGGGCCTCGCTCCGTACGGCGCCTCAGTTGGCGGCCTCTCTTCAACAGCCGGACCTAGGTGCCGGGCTCGTGCAGTTCGAGCCACCCGCACTCGACGGCATGCTTGATGCCCGCGCCGAACTCATCGCCGCTGGCTTTCAGCGTGTAGAGGAACGTGGCGTTGATCTTCTCGATGTGGATATGACCGTCCCGCACTGGCTCGACGCCGGCCGCGATCTCGACCAGCTTGCGTGAAGCGGCTTCCGGGTTGGAAGGGGCGTTCGGTGGTGGGCTTCATCGGTAACCCATAGCTGGCACTGTCGGCGTATTCCAATCGAAGTGCGGTCGGACATCGGCGCCTCGTCTACTGCAAGCCTGGCAGGTAAAACGCGACTCAAGATCCGATAACCGCACCTCGTCAGACCATTGATCCGCGCTAAGTGCAACGCTATGGCCGCACCGATAGTTGGCGCAGTAGACGAGGACGCCGCGAACGCCCATCGCGCGCATCTGACCGAGCGTGATCTTGACCGGCCGTCCGTCGGCTTCTGTAGGTGTGTGGCGTTTGAGGGGACGAGGCATGGCATGATAAAAGCGGCATCATGAGCGCCTCGCAAATTGTCGATTCCTAGTGGCTCGAAACGCGCATGAGCTACTGCGTGTCGTGGGTGTGGATAAAAGTGCGGTCCAGCACGTCACATCGGAGTTTTGATATCCCGAAATATCCCTTGTCACGTCGGGCAAAACGGTGGTTCATAGGGTGCTGGTCCTAGCTTTTCAAAAGGAGCCAGCCTATGGCCGACCCGGCCGAGACATCTTCTGAGCTGTCGAAGATTGCCAAGCTCAACGGAGATTTCAGGAGGAATTACGGAGCGCTACTCGCGGCATTCTTGTATCTGCGCTCCATCAGTGCGGCGCGCCGGTCGTCTCACTGGGGCGGATTGATCGTGGCCTTTGCGACAGCCATTCTGACCTGGGTGGCGAAGTATGGGTGGTCGTCGAGTAGTCCATCTTGAAGACGTGAACTTCACGGTCCTCGCTGGCGGTTGTAGATTGCTCAGGCGCAAGGCGCTTGAGGCGCGGCCCGATGATCAATGCGCTCGTTCCGCACAAAATCTCTTTGCCCAAAGAACAGCGGACGCTCGGCGCTGCACAATACGTTCGCATGTCTACGGACCACCAGCGATACTCCATCGAGAACCAAGCAGCTGTTATCGCCGCCTACGCACAAGCACGAGGGCTTGAAATCGTTCGAACTTATCGGGACGACGGTGAGAGTGGTCTCGGGATAAAAAACAGGCCGGGTCTGACCGGTTTGATCTCCGACGTCCGCCAAGGTCGGGTCAACTTCAATCACATTCTCATTTACGACGTCAGCCGGTGGGGGCGATTTCAGGACATCGATGAAAGTGCGCACTACGAATTTCTATGCCGGGAAGCAGGCATCACCGTTTCTTATTGTGCGGAGCAATTCGACAACGATGGAAGTGTCATCTCAGGCATCGTGAAGAACATCAAGCGAGTGATGGCGGCCGAGTATAGTCGGGAACTTGGGGTCAGGGTGCACGCCGGCGCTTGCCATCTGTCGAGGCTTGGCTTTCGACAAGGGGGGCACCCTTGCTTCGGGCTTCGCAGAGAACTGATTGATGAAAGCGGGCGGTCCAGAGGAATAATGGAGAGCGGAGAATGGAAGTCACTTCAAACCGATCGCGTTATCTTACGCCCAGGACCGCAACATGAAATCGGAACGGTGAGGTTAATATTTGACCGTTTCGTAAAAGGCCATCTTACCGAGACGAAGATTGCGCGGGAGCTCAATCTTAGAGGTGTTCTCAATCAGAGGCGACCGTGGACCTTCTCCAAAATCCATTACCTGCTGCAAAACGATAACTATATCGGCACCAATCGTTACAACCGTCACAGTAGCAGGCTGCGAACAGTTCGAAAGGAAAATCCTCCAGTCGATTGGATCAAGAAGGAGGGAGCATTCGAGCCAATAGTGGACAAAGCAATATTCGCGAAGGCGCAGCAGATCCTCGACGATCGACGACACTGCTGGGGAGTGTCAGACGAGGAAATGCTGAAGCGACTGAGAGTCTTGCTTCACCGTAAAAGGAGGCTGAGCAGGGACGTCATCAACGAGACAGAGGGTGTCCCGTGCTCAACAGCATATCTGACGCGCTTTGGTAGCCTGAGAAACGCCTATCGGCTGATCGGCTACAGTCCGAAGCGAAAGTACGAGTACGTTGAGTCGCGTGCTGTTCGCCGCGATATGATCAAGGCCCTGGTCTTGAAGGTGGCTGGAGCGCTTGCAAAGTCCGGAGAGGATGTCAGGATCGATCAAGTTCATCAGATCCTCAGGGTTCACGCGGTCGCGATATCTTTTCGTGTGGCACGCAGTCGGCATGCTCGCGCGGCAACACATCCTAGTTGGACCATTGTACGTGGCCGACAGCTTCCACCCGGCCTTGTTGTCGTGATCAGATTGAACGAGGGCAATCGAGAGGTCAGGGATTATCTCGTGATGCCTGCATCCGGGCTAGTTGGGAGAGACCAGAGGTTTAGCGAAAGAAACCGGGACCGCTTCGGCCTGCGGCAATATGGGACGGTTGTCGCATTGAGCGAAGCAATCAAACGTCGCTTGCACAATCTCACCTGCCTGATGAGGTGCATGCGAGCTTCTCTTGACGATTGTTCACCTGCTCCCGCTCGCTAAAGGCCGAGACAGTTCGTACCGAAGGGTCAACGCGGCGCTAGGTGAATCGATGGCGCATCGGGAGAGACCTCACGCCCAGATCCTGATCGCGACCGCGCGAATATGACCTATCCGGCTATTGTTTCCAAATGTTTCTGATTGTGGTAGACGGCCGGCACTTACCAAAAAGTGTGCCGGGGCCACCCGTTATGAATTTTATCCAGAGAGTAAGGCGCAAGGTTTTTCGACCGAGGGAGACCATTGAGGGATACGAAAATCCGGAGCTGGTCGAAACGATTTTCCGCAAGACAATCAATTACAAGCCTGCTGGCGACTGGCCGCTGGTCGCGGGCTTGAGGACTGTCCTCGATTTTGGCGGGGGAGCTGGCCGGCACTACAAGCTGGCGTGCCAACTGTCTCCGGACATTCGCTGGGCGGTGGTCGAAACCCCGGCGATGGTCCGGCGCGCCAAAGAGCTTGCCACCGATCAGCTGATGTTCTTCGTGCAGATCGGCAAAGCTGCTGATTGGCTCGGAAGCGTTGATCTAATCTATTCGAACGGGGCTATCCAATACGTCCCGGACGCGTTCAAAACCATCAGAGACCTTTGTGCGGTCGGGGCGGAGACGATGGTCTGGCACCGCGTGCCGATCAGCGACGGCGAGCCCCGGCGAGAGGTTCAGACATCGTATCTCAGCGACAACGGGCCAGGGCAATCGCTTGCGCTCAAAGAAAAGCTTGTGACGTACGAGCGTCAATGGATTTCCGAGCAGGGCTTCGTTCAGGCTCACGAGGGCTACCGTATCGTAGAGCGCGGCCCCGATGCCGGTGAGCAGGGGACGCAACAATTCAAGTTCTCGAGCTGCTAGTTGGTCCAACTTCGATGGCGGCAGCGGCCGGCAAGGTGGGCGCTGACAGTGTCACGCAGATGGAGAGCAGTTTTTTGCGTATAAAGTCTCCATGGCACCACGTATGCGCCAGGAACCCGGACAGCTGATGGCGTTCGATCCTTCAACGCCAGATCGAGAACCGCAGAAAGCGCGGCAAGCGCATCGATG
>NZ_LGHM01000202.1 GCF_001908185.1 Bradyrhizobium sp. AS23.2 | reverse complement strand
AAAATCACCCGCGGTAAAACTGGCTGACGCATCGTGGTGCCGGCGATGCAAATCTTCCAATCGTCGATTGGCCGTGGCGCGACTGCTCTTGCGAATATGACAGGCAATAAAAAAAGCCCGGCGCGATGCCGGGCTGATTTGACGAGCGCGATGTTCGATCCGTCGATCGACGGATCAGTTCGCCATTACTTGGCGAGCTTGGCGATCTGCGCGGTGAGCCGCGAGACTTTGCGGCTGGCATTGTTCTTATGAATGATGTTGCGCTGGGCGGCGCGCATCAGGGCGGGCTCGGCATTCGCCAGCGCCTTGACGGCGGCGGCGCGATCACCGGTCTTGATGGCTTCTTCGACGTTACGCACGGCACCGCGCATCTGGGTGCGGCGCGACTTGTTGACGGCGGTGCGGCGGGCGATCTTGCGCGTCGCTTTCTTGGCGGAAGTGGTATTGGCCATGGTCTCAATGTCCTTTGCGGTACCGGTCGCGTCTTGGTCGGGTAGCGCCGGCTGCTTGACCGCTTAATCGACGCTCGGATTTAGGGTGTTCAGTTGCTAGGCTGTCCCCGGAACATGAGCGATGGACTTGCGGCCATCTCTGAGGCTCGAAGAGCCTGCAACTGCTCAAAGAACAGCGGCGGCAGGATTTCGCCCACCGCCAGTTGGCGCCCTTATAGAGAGGGTCTGCGGCACCGTCAACGCTTTCCAGGCCCGGAAAAAGGGTCCCAGGCGGGCTGGATGCGCTCCGTAACGCCCTGAAGTGGTTGAATTTCTGCCGTCCTCCGGGTATTGGCTGGCGGCGTCTTTCGGGTCGTCCGTTCGGACGACCATATAGGGTGAGGCATGATCCGCGGCTTTTTCCGACTGATTGGGCTGTTGCTGCTCGCCGGCGGGTTCATCTTCATGGTCTATGACGGCGCCCGCTGGGTGGCCGACCAGACCCTGCGGTTCACCCGGTTCGGCCAGTTCTGGAACGACATCAACCAGGCCAGCCAGTCGGCATTCCGGACCTGGGTCGAGGCCAAGGCCCCCTGGCTCTGGACTTCGGTAATCCGCCTGGTGCTGGATCAGCCGGTTTTCGTTGTCCTCGGCATTCTGGGTATCCTGCTGATGATCCTGTTCCGCCCGCGCAAACCCCTGATCGGCTATTCCCGGGACTGAGCATGATCCGGACCCGAAGGGCCGCGTTGGCGCAAAGTGCGCAGCGGTTTTCCCAAGAGATCATGCTCAAACAATAACTTCGCGCTGACAGTAGCCGTAACAGGGCTGCCCCCTGCTGCGTATATGCCTATATTCACAACTGATCGCGAGGACGCCGCCTGAGCGCCCGGCTCACGCGATTCGACAGCTCGTTCCCGGAGATCCGTCCATGCTGTTCATGCGCAAGACCACCGCATTGCCGAGCGCAGCCGAAGCGCTGCCGGGCCGTGCGCAAGCCATTCCGACCGCGACCATTCATTTCGTCAACGGCGCGAAGTTGCAGCCGCCTTATCCTGCAGGCCTCGAGCAGGCCGTGTTCGGCCTCGGCTGCTTCTGGGGCGCCGAGCGCAAATTCTGGGAGCTCGGCGATGGCGTTTACGCCACCGCTGTCGGCTATGCCGGCGGCCATACGCCGAACCCGACCTATGAAGAGACCTGTTCGGGACGCACCGGCCACACCGAAGTGGTGCTGGTCGTGTTCGATCCGAAGAAGATCTCCTACGAGAAGCTCTTGAAGACGTTCTGGGAGAGTCACAACCCGACGCAGGGCATGCGTCAGGGCAATGATGTCGGCACGCAGTACCGAAGTGCGATCTACACTTATTCTGACGCGCAGAAGAAGGCGGCTGAGGAGTCGAAGGCGCTCTATCAGAAGGCGCTTGCCGCCAAGGGTCTCGGCGCCATCACCACCGAGATCGCGCCCGCCGGCCCGTTCTATTTCGCCGAGGACTACCATCAGCAATATCTGGCAAAGAATCCCGCCGGTTATTGCGGCCTCGGCGGCACCGGCGTGTCCTGCCCGATCGGGGTTGGCGTGAGCGCCTGATCCAACCACGAAATCGTCATGGCCGGGCTTGTCCCGGCCATCCACGATGTTCGCGCGGCACCAAGAACGTGGATGCCCGGGACAGGCCCGGGCATGACGACGTTGAGAGTGTCGCAAGCAAGCCGACTTGGGCGGCCTCCTTCTCTAAAGCCAATTTAGCGCCGCCCTGCCGCCCGCATTGCCGCGCGGCCCTTCCGAAACCCTTTGTTAACCATACCGAGTGCAAGACTGGAGCTGTCTCGTTTTCGGGGATAGCTCAAGTGCCGGTTGCACGCGCGTTTCGATGGTCGATCTTGGCAGCGTCCGCCGCGCTGGTCCTTGGCGGCTGCATGCAGACCGCCGGCCCCGTCGCGATGGTGCAGCCGCGCCCCGATCTCGACTCCATGGCTTATGGCCAGCCCTACAGCGCTCCGCAGCCGGTTGTCGTCGCCAATGGCGGCGGCGCTGTCGGCGCGCTGCGCAATTCCTTTGCCTCGTCGCCTGCGCCCATGCCGGTCGGTTACGGCGCGCCGATGGCTGCGCCGGTTCGCTACCATCTCGATGCCGGCGACAAGCTTCGCGTCGTCGTCTACGGCCAGGAAGGACTCACCAACAGCTACGCCATCGACGCCAGCGGTTCGATCACCATGCCGCTGATCGGCGCGGTACCGGCGCGTGGCCGCACCACGGCGGGCCTTGCCGGCGAAATCGCCGCGCGCCTGCGCAACGGCTACATCCGCGAGCCCTCGGTCGCCGTCGAGGTTGAGGCCTATCGCCCGTTCTTCATTCTCGGCGAGGTCACGGCGCCCGGCCAATACCCCTACGTGCCGAACCTGACGGTCGAGAGCGCGGTCGCGATCGCCGGCGGCTTCTCGCCCCGCGCCAAGCGCGACGTGGTCACCGTCACGCACACCGAAGCCGGCGGCTCCATGCGCGCCGTCGTGCCGCTCGGCACACCCTTGAGCCCCGGCGATACCGTGTTCGTCGGCGAGCGCTGGTTCTAGATTTCTCTCTCCTCCCCGTCATTCCGGGGCGCGCGTAGCGCGAACCCGGAATCCATTTCACCACCGACTCGGAAGCACGATGGATTCCGGGCCTGCGCCTGTCGGCGCATCCCGGAATGACACCGGAGAGATAGCCCTGCGCTACTTCAAATGCTCTGCGAAGAAGCCGAGGCTGCGCGGCCAGGCGATGTCGGAGCTGGCCTTGTCGTAGCTCGGCCGCTCGTCGCAGTGGAAGCCATGCTGGGCGCCGGGGTAGATGAAGACCTCCACATCCGGCCGCTTCGACTTGATGGTCTCGACGTCGGTGAGGGGAATGCCGTGGTCCTTCTCACCGAAATGCAGCTGCGTCGGCGCCTTCGGCGTCTCGTCCGCGAAGCGCACGACCGCGCCGCCGTAATAGCCGATGGCGGCCTTCAGTCCCGACAGCCGCGTCGCGGCGGCAAAGGCGACGCTGCCGCCTAGGCAAAAGCCGATGATGCCGACCGGCCCGACGTTCTTCACCGCATCAATCGCAGCTTGCGTGTCGCGCAGCATCGCCGCCCAATCGGGATTGGCGACGAATTTGCGCGCCTCGGCGATCTCATCGGGCGTATAGCCCGATTGGAAGTTCGGCGACGTCCGGTCGAAGATCGACGGCGCGATCGCGACATAGCCTTCCCCGGCGAGGCGGTCGCAGACCGCGCGGATGTGGTGATTGACCCCAAAGATCTCCTGGATCACCACCACTGCGCCCTTCGGGGCGCCTGCGGGATCAGCGCGATAGGCGCCGAGCTGAAAATTGTCGGAGGCCGTCAGTTTGATGTCTTGTCCCACGGGGGTTGTCCTTCTTGGTTGACCTTCGATGCACTCTGTCCCCTCATCCCGAGGAGCTTGCGCAGCAAGCGTCTCGAAGGATGAAGGCCGAGAGGTAATAGAGGGGCCTCATGGTTCTCGCGGCGATGCATAGCATCGTCTGCTGGACGGCGCTTCGCGCCTCCTCACCATGAGGGGTGAGAGTCCTGTCCTACTCCCACATCCAGTTCTCGCCGTAGTCCTCCTTCCATCCCGCCAGTCGACCGTGGCGGAATTGCAGGAACAGGCGATGGCGGTAGGGGATCAGTCTGCTGCCGCCGATGTTGCGCAGGGCGAGGTAGATCTCGTTGCCCGGGCGCCCGCGAACGTACTGCAGGGGTTGCCCTAGTGCGCGCGCGGTCTGCTCGGCGTCCATCCCGAAAGCAAGCGGTGTGTTGTTCGACAATGTCGCAACGAAAGGCTTGCGAGGCGGCACAGCGTTAAACGGCTCGGCCTGCACAGACGCAGAGAGAAGCGTCGCCACCACACCCGCAGCCAACTTCGCTCGCTTCATTGCCTGTGTCCTTGTCCGGCCAGCCTATCGCGGCAAGTTCTTCAGGAAAGGCAGGACCGCGTCAACAAAAGCCTGTGGCTGATCGATATTGACGGCGTGGCCGGCGGCCGGGATCACGACCTTTTGTGCGCCGGGGATCTTTGCGGCCATGTAGTCGGACGCCGCCAGGAACGGCGCGTCGTCGGCGCCGACCACGATCAGCGACGGCACCTTGATGTCGGGCAATAGCTCCATCACGCGCGCGTCGCGCTGGGTCAGCATGCCGCGCGCCGCAAGCGCCAATCCCTTGGCATTGCGATGGCTCGCGGTGGCGCGTTCGCGGGTCGCCGCTTTCAGGACCTCGAGGCCTTCGTGATCCAGCTTGTCGGCGGTGGCGAGCGCGCGCGTGTTCCAGGCCTCGCGCGCGTCGTCCTTCTTGAAGCCCGGCCCGGTGTCGATGATCAGCAGCGCGCGGGTGCGCTGCGGATGGGCGCGGGTGAAGGCGAGCGACATGTAACCGCCGAGCGACAGCCCGCCGATGATCGCGCGCTCGGCGCCGACCGCATCGAGGATCGCCGCCATGTCGCCGACGGTCAGAGCTTCGCTATAGGCTTTGGGATCGTCTGGATAATCGGACTGGCCGTGGCCCCGCATGTCCCACAAGATGAGCTTGTGGTCCTTGGCGAGCGCATCGACCTGGCCATGCCACATCGCCGAGGTCGAGGAATAGCCGTGCGTCAGCAGCAATGGCGGGCCCTCGCCATGGACTTCGTAATAGATCCCGACGCCGTCCCGATCGATCCTTGGCATGTCTCCCGCCTCTTTGTTCGTCGTTGTTTCGCGTCGATCTTAGCCCGCCGGGTTACCTGGAAGAAACTGCCTGAACGCGATGGCAAGCATGTCTGCCGCGAAGTCTGGTGCCATCTGTTGCGTCCAGTCGCTGCGTCAGGGCTGCTTTCGCGGCGCACAACGAGCAGATGTCGAGATAGTTTTGATCGATTCCAGATTGCATTTGCCACGACGTATGAACCTGATCATTCTCGCGGCCAAGGCTGGCGCCGGCCCGGTGGGCGTCCGCCACACAAGTTGCCGCCGTAAGCGGCTTCATGCACCGGCAGGGGAAGACGCCTATGCCAACACTCACCATCAACGGGCGGGGTCTGTCCGTGGATGCGGCGAACGACACGCCGCTCCTCTGGGCCATCCGCGAACAATTGCAGATGACCGGCACCAAGTTCGGCTGCGGAGCCGGGCTGTGCGGCGCCTGCACCGTGCACGTCAACGGCGAAGCCGTGCGCTCGTGCCAGACCATGGTCGGCGATGTCGCCGGCAAGAAGATCACGACCATCGAAGGTCTCTCCGCCAGGGGCGATCATCCGCTGCAGAAGGCGTGGATCGCCGAGCAGGTGCCGCAATGCGGCTACTGCCAGTCCGGGCAGATCATGCAGGCGGCCTCGCTGCTTGCGAAGAATCCCAACCCGACCAAGGAAGAGGTCGTGGCGCATATGGACGGCAATCTCTGCCGTTGCATGACCTATTCGCGGATCCAGAAGGCGATCATGCGCGCTGCAACCGAGATGCGTACCGCATCCGCCTCCGGCAACGAGCGGAGGCCCACATGAATCAGCACGTGAAGAACGTCACACCTGAGACGACCGATCTCAGCCGCCGTTCCTTCCTCGTCGGCACGGCCGCGACCGGCCTCGTGCTCGGCTATGCCGGCGTGCCCGGCGTCGGTGAGGCGCTTGCTGCCGCGCCCGCCAATTTCGAGCCGAGCGTGTGGTATGCGATCGCGCCCGATGGCCTGGTCACCGTGACCTGCGGCAAGGCCGACATGGGCCAGCACATCGCCTCCACCATGGCGCAGATGGTCTGCGAGGAGCTGGGCGCGAAATGGAGCGACATGCGCGTTTCGCTCGCCTCCAACGATCCGAGGTTCAACGACCCGGTGCTGGGCGCGCAGCTCACCGGCGGAAGCTGGTCGACCATGATGAATTTTGACGCCATGAGCCGGGCAGGCGCCGCGGGTCGCATGGCGTTGACGGAAGCTGCGGCCGTTTCCATGGGCGTGCCGGCCTCGGAGCTCGTGGTGCGCGATTCTGTGATCTCGCATCCGAAATCGAAGAAGCAGATGTCGTTCGCCGACATCGTCAAGAGCGGCAAGGCGACGAAGACCTTCACGCCGGACGAGCTCAAGGCGATCAAGCTGAAGACGCCGGATCAGTACACCATGATCGGCGTGTCTGTGCCGCAGCTCGACATCCCCTCCAAGACCAACGGCACGGCAAAGTACGGCATCGACGTGATGCTGCCGGGCATGGCCTATGGCGCGGTGGTCACGCCGCCGGTGCGCTTCGGCGCCACGGTGAAATCCGTCGACGACAGCGACGCGAAGAAGGTGCCGGGCTTCATCAAGGCCGTCACTCTCGACGACAAGACCCAGACCACGTCGGGCTGGGTGGTCGCGGTGGCCAACACCTATGCCAACGCGAAGAAGGCCGCGGCGGCGCTGAAGGTCAGCTATGACGGCGGGCCGAACGCAAAGCTGTCGAGCCAGTCGCTGCTTGATGAGGCAAAACGGCTGCAGGGCTTGGATGATTCCGGCCAGTTCTTCGTCAAGGATGGCGATCCCGCGGCTGCGTTTGGTTCGGCCGCAAAGGTGCTGGAGGCGGAGTACACCACCAGCATCAACATCCACGCGCCGATGGAGCCGATGAACGCCACCGCGGAGTTCAAGGGCGACATCCTGCACATCTATTCCGGCAACCAGTTCGCGACGCGCTCCGGTGCGATCGCGGCGGGCGCTGCCGGGATCGATCCGAAGTTCGTGGTCATGCACCAGATGTGGCTCGGCGGCGGTTTCGGCCGCAGGCTCGATGCCGACATGATGGTGCCGGCCGTGCAGGCGGCGAAGGCCATCGGCAAGCCGGTGAAGGTGATCTACACGCGCGAGAACGACATGACGATGGATTTCTCGCGTCCGCTCACCTATCAAAAGGTAAAGGCCGGCGTGGACGGCGACGGCAAGCTCGTTGCACTCAGTCACGACGTGGTCTCGGCCTGGCCGACCGCGCGCTGGGGAATTCCTGATTTCCTCACGCCTTCGGTCGACAAGAAGGGCCCGCTCGACTCCTTCACGGTGAACGGTGCGGACTTCTTCTACACCGTGCCCAACCATTATGTGCGCGCGATCAAGAACGAGCTCGCGCACAACGCCACGCCGTCGGGGCAGCTCCGCTCGGTGGCGCCGGGCTGGACCTTCTGGGCGGTCGAAAGCATGATCGACGAGATCGCGGCTGCGACCGGCAAGGACCCGGCGCAGTTCCGCATCGCATTGCTCGACGGCAAGGGCAAGAACGACGGCGGCGCGCAGCGGCTGCGCAACACGCTGCTCGCCGCGATGGGGCTCTCCGGCTACGGCACCAAGCAGTTGCCGAAAGGCGAGGGCATGGGCGTCGCCTGTGTCTCGTCGCAGGAACGCGCAACCGCGAGCTGGACGGCCTGCGTCGCCCATGTCGCAGTGGCGCCGTCGGGCGAGGTGACGGTGAAGAAACTCACGGTCGCAACCGACGTCGGCACGCAGGTCCATCCCGACAACATCCATGCCCAGGTCGAGGGCGCGGCGCTGTGGGGCCTGTCACTGGCGTTGTACGAGAAGGCAACGCTCAAGGACGGTGGCATCGAACAGACCAACTTCGACAGCTACAAGCCCTTGCGCATGAGCCAGGTGCCGGAGGTCGCGGTTGCCGTGATCGCGAATGGCGAGAAGGCCACCGGCGTCGGCGAGCCCGCGGTGACGGTCGTCGCCCCCGCGATCGGCAATGCCATCTTTAACGCCTCCGGCGCCCGGGTGCGGGCGCTGCCGATCACGGCTGAAGCCGTGAAGGGGGCGATGAAGGCGTAAACCGGGCTGAGATCGTGACGTGAAATGATCCGCCGGAGGGCAACCTCCGGCGGATTTTTCGTCGTGCTCTGCATCTCCATATTCGCTGTCATGCCCCGCCACCGGGTCTCGCCTTCGGCGAGCCCGATGACAGGCTCCGGCGGGGCATCCAGTACGCCGCGGCCTATCGATTCAACACTGCCGTCTCGGAGTACTGGATCGCCCGCCCCAGCACGCAATTGCGCACAAGGCGGGCGACGACGGCGTTGAGACTTCAGAGCTCAAAATCCCCTTTGTCATCAATGGCCGGGCTACTTTGCATGGGGTTGTTTTCGCGGTTTTGATGGGAGCGGGCTGCGCAGGCAAATCCGTAAAATTGCGCCCAATTCCGCAGGGTTCCATTGAGCACGCCTCTTAAGGCCCGGAGAACCTGATCAGGCTTAGGCTGACGCCAAATACACTCCCGTGTTTTTGGGGAAGCCATGAACGCCTCAGCCAAACCCACAGCCAAACGCAGGCTTCTGCTCGCTTCCGACCAGGGTGATGCGAGCAGCGAGCTCGCCAGCATCCTGAAGGCGGTCGGTGACGTCTCGACGGTCGCGACCCATGACATTCCCGAGCAGCCGTCGCGCGATCTCTCCGGCATCGTGGTCGACATCAACCTGCGCTCGCCCGAAAGCGTGCAGCGCGTGCGCAACAAGCTGCGCGCCGACGCCTATAGCTCGATGCCGCGGCTGTTCGTGCTGGCAGACGCCTTGCACCACGGCACCATGCAAGCCTGGGCGCTGGGCGCCACCGATACGATTTCGCGACCGTTTCAGCCCGACGCGATTCTGCAGCGCATTCGCGCCGCGTTCCCCGACACCGCCACCTATGATGCGACCGATCGCGGCAAGACGCTCAATCGCGGCGTCGAGGCGGCGCATGCGGTGCTGACGAAGATGTTCGAGAAGCTGCCGCTCGGCGTGCCCCTGACCTTCGACGACGTCATCGCCTCCGAGAGCAAGATCCTGAAAGCTATCAAGCACTCCTCGCTGCGCGAATGGCTCACCACGGTCGGCTGTCACCACGTCGGCAGCTACCGGCACTGCCTGTTCGTCACCGGCTTTGCCGTCGCCTTCGCGCAGCATCTCGGCATGCGCGAGGACGACCAGCGCCGGCTGACCCGCGCCGCGCTGCTGCACGATGTCGGCAAGGCCTTCGTTCCCTCCGCGCTGCTCGACAAGCCGGGCAAGCTCACCGACGAGGAGATGGCCGAGGTCCGCGAGCATCCGCGTCGCGGCTATGAGGCGCTCGCCGAGCAGGGCGGCTTCCCGCCGGAGATGCTCGACGTCGTGCTGCATCACCACGAATTCCTCGACGGCAGCGGCTATCCGAACGGCCTGTCGTCGAACCAGATCAGCGACATCGTGCGGCTGACGACGATTGTCGACATCTACGCCGCCCTGGTGGAGAGGCGCGCCTACCGCATGCCCTTCACCCACTCGCGTGCCTTCACGATGATGGAAGGCATGGGCGGCAAGCTGGATCAACAGCTGCTGCAGGCGTTCCGGCCCGTGGCGCTGGGGTCATTCTGAGCGCTCTGCCCAGCCGTTAGACGCAAGCCTCACACGTCCTGGCCGGGTTAGCTAGGCGAGCCAAGCTGGAGCTGGGGCAAACGCATGAATGCGACGGCTTTGAGCGGCGATCCCGACATCCCCGCCGATATCGCGGCGACCCTGGTCAATCCGGCGGCCTATGCCGATGACCGTATCCACGACACCTATCGCTGGCTGCGCGCGAATAATCCGCTCGGCATTGCTCGCCCGGAAGGCTTTGATCCGTTCTGGGTCGTCACCAAGCACGCGCATATCCAAAGCATCAGCCGGCAGAACGAGCTGTTTCACAATGCCGACCGTCCGACCACGCTGACGACGCGCTCGGTCGAGGAGCGCGTGCGAAAGATCACCGGCGGGCCGAACCTGGTGCGCTCGCTGGTGCAGATGGATGCGCCGGATCATCCAAAATACCGCGCGCTGACCCAAGGCTGGTTCATGCCCGCCAATCTCGGCAAGTTCGAGCCGCGTGTCCGCGAGATCGCACGCGCCACGGTGGCGCGCATGCTTGCGCGGGGCGGCGCCTGCGACTTCGTCGAGGATGTCGCGCTCGGCTATCCCCTGCATGTCATCATGGAAATCCTCGGCGTTCCCGAAGCCGACGAGCGGCGCATGCTGCGCCTGACGCAGGAGCTGTTCGGCCCCCAGGATCCCGACACGGCGCGCATCAAGGAGCAGCTTTCCGCCGAGCAGTTCTCGATGATGATGCAGGCGGTGGTGCAGGATTTTTCCGCCTACTTCCGCAAGATCACCGAGGACCGTCGCGCCAATCCGCGCGACGATCTCGCCACCGTCATTGCGAATGCGAAGATTGGTGGCGACTACATGCCGGAGCATGACGCGACCAGCTACTACATGATCGTCGCAACCGCCGGGCACGACACCACCTCATCCTCGACCGCCGGCGCGATCTGGGCTTTGGCGAAGGACCCTGCCGAGTTCGCCAGGGTCAAGGCCAATCCGGAATTGATCCCGGGCCTCGTTGACGAAGCGATCCGCTGGATGACGCCCGTAAAACATTTCATGCGCGCGGCGACGGCGGATACCGAGCTCGGCGGGCGCAAGATCAGGAAGGGCGACTGGCTGATGTTGTGCTACGCCTCGGGCAATCGCGACGAGGAGGTGTTCGAGGAGCCGTACCGGTTCAGGAGCGACCGCAAGCCGAACCGCCACGTCGCCTTCGGCTATGGCGCCCATCTCTGCCTTGGCCAGTATCTCGCAAAGCTCGAGATGCGCATCCTGTTCGAAGAGCTTCTGCCGCGGCTGAAATCGGTGTCGCTCGACGGCGACGTGAAGATGACGCAGGCGTATTTCGTCAACGGCCCGAAGAAGTTGCCGATCAGGTTCGAGGTGGCCTAGTCGGGAGTGCATAGGGTGGGCAAAGCGAAGCGTGCCCACCGCCTTTGTCTCTGCGGAAAGATGGTGGGCACGGCGCTGTGCGCCTTTTGCCCACCCTACGGCACCGTGCTTACCCCACCATCTTCCTTAACTCCGCCTTCGCCACCTTCTCCAGCGTCGAGCGCGGCATGTCGTCGACGAGCCTGATCTCGCGCGGCACCTTGAAGTCGGCAAGGCCTTTGCGGCAGGCCGCCATCACGCTGTCGTGCAGATCGGGCCGCGCGCCGGCGACGCCGCCATGCGGGATGATGAACACGACCGGGACCTCATCCAGCATCGGATGTTTCTTCGCCACCACCGCGGCCTCGCGCACGCCGGGAACGACCGCGATCACCTGCTCGATCTCGGAGGCCGCGACGTTCTCGCCGCCGACCTTCAGCATGTCCTTGGCGCGGTCGCCGAACCTGATGAAGCCGTTCTCCAGCCGGACGACGCGATCGCCGGTGACGAAGAAGCCGTGCTCATCGAAACTTTCGCGCGTTGCCTTCTCGTTGTGCAGATATTCGGCGAACAGCGACAGGCCGGGAATGCCCTTGATCGAGAGATTGCCGGTGTCGCCGACCGCGGTCGGCTGTCCGTCATCGTCGGTGATGCGGATCTGATATTCCGGCGCGGCGCGTCCGATGGACATCGGAATGTTGGGCTGGTCGACCTCGCCGATGATGCCGTGGGTGATGGTCTCGGTCATGCCCCACCAGCCGATAATCTTGACGCCGAAGGCGGCAAACGCCGGCGGCTCGTTGATGGCGGAGCCCCACAGGCGGAATTTGTGATCTTTCGGGATCTCCTGCTCGAGCAGCGCCTTCATGCAGAACGGTATAGTCGAGGTCCAGGTCGAGCCGTGCTCGCGCGCGGCGCGCCAGAACCGGCTTGCGGAGAAGCGCGGCTGGATCACGCAGGTCGCCCCGACCCACAGCGTCGCCAGCATCGAATAGGCCAGCGCATTGGTGTGGAACAGCGGCAGATAGGTCTGGTGCACGTCGCTTGCGTGCAGGTCCTCATGCGCGGCATTGATCTTGGCGCCCCACAGCGCGTTGGCGTGGGTCCAGAGCACCGCTTTCGGGCGCGATGTCGTGCCTGACGTGTACTGCACGCTGCATGGCGCGAACGGATCGGTTGCGCGTCGCGGCCGGTCGGCGCTGTCGGCGAACAACGACTCAAAACTGTCGCCGCGCGAGACTGCTTGCGCAGGTGCTGCGCCGGCATCGTGCGAGGTCACCGCCATCCAGCGAATGTTGCGGCAGTTCTGCGCGACGATTCCCGCATAGGCCGGCTGCGTGATCGCGGCCACCGCGCCGCAGTGATCGGCAAAATATTCGATCTCAGCGGGTGCGGAGCGGGTGTTGGTGGTCACCGCGATGGCGCCGAGCTCGACGCAGGCAAACCAGGCGAGCAATGCCTCGATGCAATTGTCGAGATGAATGAGCACATATTCACCCGGCTTCACGCCGCGTTTGGTGAGCCCCGCCGCGAGCGCGCCGACCCGCTCGTGAAATTCGCCATAGCTCCAGTGCCGCGCCGGCGCGTCGAACGGTGCCCAGATCAGGAACGGATGATCGCGGCGCACCTCGGCCCGCATCTTCAGCAGCCAGGGCACGTCGAGCCCATCGAAGGGGCCTACGATTCCGGCGGCGGTCTGTTGAATAGGCATACGTCCTCCCATGCAGCCTGCATCTTGATGGCGGCCGCCTTTGGATTATTGCGTCTTCCTGCCATCGGTTGGCGCGGAGAGCAAATCGCGGGGCGCATGCGGCGTATTCTCCTCCGTCATTGCGAGGAGCTCGCGACAAAATTGCGTAGCAATTTTGCGCTGATGCGACGAAGCAATCTAGGTTGTTGCCGCAGGGACCGTCTGGATTGCGTCGCTCCGCTCGCAATGACGGTGGAGTCGGCAGCGGACCCTGTGCGCCTCAATCCTCGTACGACGAGATCTCGATCAGGCTGCCGTCCGGATCCCTGCAATAGACCGAGCGCAGCGTGCCGCGGGCGCCCTGCTTGGGAATCGGGCCTTCCTCGATCGCGACGCCATGTGCCTTCAAATGCGCCACCACCTCGTCGGGCGCAGCAGAGGTGAGGAAGCACAGGTCCTCGCTGCCGGCGGTCTGGTGGTCGGCGGTGAACCACTCCACCTTGTCGGCGTCGCGCGGCCGGACGTTGATCTTTTGGTTACCGAACTGAAGAGAAGTCCGCGGCGCTTTGCCGCCGCCGGGGTCGAACACCTTGACTTCCATGCCGAGGATCTTGCGATACCACTCGGCGGTAGCCGCGACGTCGGCGACGTTGATCACGAGATGATCGAGGGCCTTGACCTTGACCGTCATGCCTTATCCTTTCGTCGTGATGCGCCCCGCGCACTATCCGCCTTTGACGAGCTTTGTTACAACCGCCTCGACGCCACATTCAAGATTTCTGGCCTTCAAGAACAACACGTTGGGAGAACCCTTCAGATGATCACTCGCCGTACCGCGCTGGGCCTGCTCGCCGCCAGTCCGCTTGCAGCCAGCCCGCTGTCCAGGGCATTCGCCGCCGACTATCCGTCACGGCCGGTGAAGTTCGTGGTCGGCTATCCGCCGGGCGGCGCCACCGACATTCTGGCCCGGCTGATCGGACAGCGGCTGTCGGAACGGCTCGGCCAGCAATTCGTGGTCGAGAACAAGCCGGGCGCCGGCAACAATATCGGTACCGAATCCGTCGTCAATGCCGAGCCCGACGGCTACACCGTGCTGCTGGTCAATCCGGCCAACTACATCAACGCCACGCTTTACGCGAACCTCAAGTTCAACTTCGTCCGCGACATCGCGCCGATCGCCGCATTCCAGCGCGTGCCGAACGTGATGACCGTCAACAAGGATGTGCCCGCGAAGACCGTCGCCGAGTTCATCGAATATGTGAAGGCCAACCCCGGCAAGGTGAACATGGCTTCCTCCGGCAACGGCACCTCGGTGCATCTGTCCGGCGAGATGTTCATGGCGATGACCGGCTGCAAGATGCAGCACGTGCCCTATCGTGGTGCGGCCCCCGCGATCACCGACATGCTCGGCGGCCAGGTGCAGGTGATCTTCGACAACATGCCCTCGATCATCCAGCACATCCGCTCCGGCTCTTTGCGCGCGCTCGGCGTCACCACCGCCCAGCGCTCGCCGCAGCTGCCTGACGTGCCCCCGATCGGCGAGACCGTGAAGGACTACGAGGCGAGCGCGCTGTTCGGCATCGGCGGGCCGAAGAACATGCCAAAGGAGATGATCGCCAAGCTCAACAATGAGATCAACACGCTCATGAAGGAGCCCGATATGACCAAGCGTCTGGTCGAGCTCGGCGGTGATCCGCTGGTGCTGACGCCGGAGGCGTTCGGCAAGGAGATCGAGGCCGAGACCGCCAAGTGGAAGAAGGTCGTCGAGTTCGCCGGCCTGAAGGTCGAGTAGCGATCTTGTGATGATCGGGAATGGAGCCCTGCCGTCCGGCAGGGCTTTTTTCCTGCGTGGTCAGTTCCGTTGATCTGGAATAAAAGGCCGCGACGAAACCTGATCATATGTGGCGCCGTATCTCGCGCCATGGAGAGAGGAGTTGGGATCATGCGCAAGACGCGATTGGCCCTGCTGACGCTGGGAGCGACGGTCCTTGCCGGGTTCGCCACGGTCACTCCTGCTGCCGCGCGCGACTATCCCTGGTGCGCGCAGGGCGGCGAGTACGACTATCCCGGCGAATGCGCTTACAGCACCTATGAGCAATGCCAGGCCAGTGTTTCCGGCCGCCTGCTGTACTGCGGTCCCAACCCGATGTACTACGCCTATGGCCAGGAGCCGCGGCCGCAGCCGCGGGTGCATCGCCGCACCCGGCCCGTCGCGCCGTACTAGTTGAGCTCGCGCTCCACGGAGCCATCGCCGCCTCGGTGGCGGATTTTTCGCGGGGGCGCTCCGGAATAAATTGGCTCCGCAAACCTTTCTCACTGTGAGGTCGCATCTCGCGCGGCGAACATGGGAGGTCGGTCATGCGCAAGGCGCAATTTGTGCTGGGCACGACAGCCCTTCTGTGGCTCGCTGGCGGTGGCCCGGCGCGTGCGGACTATGATTACGCGTGGTGCATTCAGGATTCGGAATACGGCTATCCCGGCGACTGCTCCTATCAAACCCGCGAGCAGTGTCTGCTGAGCGCGTCCGGCCGCAAGGGGTTTTGCGCACAGAATCCAGCCTACATGGTCACGCGGCCACAGCCTCAGCCGGTACTGCGCGGTCGGCATGTTCCACGGCACTAACCGGGTCTCGCGCTCCATATTGACCGCTGCCTGATCACGCAGTCGTGCAGTTCGACGTGCCCGGGTCTTTGCTTGACCTCGTCTCGCTCGCGTCTATACTAAACCACATGGTTAAGTATCAGGACGAGACACTCGACCGGACCTTTGCGGCGTTGTCCGATCCGACGAGGCGCGAACTGCTAGCGCGCCTCGGCGAGCGGGACAGCCTGTCGGTGAGCGAGCTGGCCGCGCCGTTTCCGGTCTCGCTGCCGGCGATCATGAAGCATCTCGACGTGCTCAGGGATGCGGGCCTGATCGTGCGGGAGAAGACCGGGCGCACGGTCTCTTGCCGGCTCACCGCGCAGCCGATGGAGCAAGCGATGAACTGGCTCAATCGTTACGCGCAGTTCTGGTCCGACAATCTCGACCGTCTTGCCGCCTTTGTGGAGGAGAATCCATGGCCAACGCAGCCGTCAACACCGATCCTCGCACAGCCGCCCCGCCAATCGAACGTCCAAGCCTCACGCTCACGCGCCGGCTCCGCGCGCGGCCCGAAAAGGTCTACGCCGCCTGGACGCAAGCCGAGCAGCTAATGCAATGGTTCGGGCCGCCGAACATGAAGCCGGCGACGTTGAACGCCGAACTCGACGTTCGCACCGGCGGGCGCTATCGCATCAGCTTCACCCGCGACGACGGTGAGTATTTCGAGGCGGGCGGCACCTATCGTGAAGTCGTGCCGAACGAGCGGCTGGTCTTCACCTGGGCCTGGCATTCGACGCCGGAGCGCGAATCGCTGGTGACGATCTCGCTGAAGCCAGATGGCGCCGGCACGCTGATGGTCTTCCATCACGCTCAGTTCTTCGACGAGACCGCCCGCGACAATCACCAGCGCGGCTGGAGCTCGTTCTTCGACAGGCTCGACGCCTTCGTCGGCTGATTTCCGTTAGAGGAGAGCAATATGCAGCAACATCAGATCGTCTCGCGCGAGCAATGGATTGCAGCTCGAAAAATCCATCTGGCGCATGAGAAGGAGCTTAGCCAGGCGCGAGAGCGCCTCGCCGAGGAGCGCCGCGCATTACCCTGGGTGAAAGTCGACAAGAACTATTTGTTCGACGGGCCGAACGGCAAGGTGACGCTTGGCGATCTCTTCAAGGGTCGCCCGCAGCTCGTTGTCCAGCACGTGATGTTCGCGCCCGACTGGGAGGCCGCCTGCAAGAGCTGCTCGTTCTGGGCCGACGGTTTTGAGCGCATGGTGCCGCATCTCGCCGCGCGCGACACCACGATGGTAGCGATTTCGCTGGCACCTGTCGCAAAGCTCGAGGGCTTCAAGAAGCGGATGGGCTGGACCTTCGACTGGGTCTCGTCGGGGAGCAACGACTTCAATTACGACTACGAGGTCTCGTTCACGCGCGAGCAGATCGACAAGGGCGTGCCGAAGTACAATTTCGGCACCACGCCGTTCTATGGCCCGGAGCTGCCCGGCATCAGCGTGTTCTTCCGCAGCGAGACCGGCGAGATCTTCCACACCTATTCCTGCTTCGCCCGCGGTCTCGACATGATGAATGCCGCCTATCAGTACCTCGACCTCACCCCGCTCGGCCGCCACGAGCAGGGCCTGCCCTATCCGATGGACTGGGTGCGCCTGCGCGACCAATACGAGCCACAGGCGGCGAAGGGGGCGTGCTGTCGCGAGTGAGGGGGCGCTAACGGTGTCATCGCCCGGCTTGACCGGGCGATCCAGTACTCCGAGACGGTATCGGTCGATCGATAGGCCGCGGCGTACTGGATTCTCCGCCGGAGCCTGTCATCGGGCTCGCCGAAGGCGAGACCCGGTGGCGGGGAATGACAGCGGAGATTGACGCAGCAGCGTATCCTCCGCGTCTAGCGTTCACCGTTTCGCGTCGGCCTGCTCCGTGCTGTTGCACGAGATCAGCATCGTATACGGCCGCGCGTTGCCCGCGATGTCGGTGGTCTTGAGCTCGCCCTTTGGCTCCGCGGTCTGGTAGGGCACCACGGAATTGTCGAGAAAGTCTCGCAGCGCGCCCGTTTTGATGGCGAAGTTTATGTTCTCAGGAATGTTGCCGGTTGCTGCGGCGATCCGTAATCCGTCAAGTTTGCCCGTGACCACGCCTACGATCTGTCCGGTGGTGTCAAACAGCGGGCCGCCGCTATTGCCGGGCTGTACCGCGGCGCTGATTTGCAAGAAGCGCGAGTCGTTTCGCAAGCCGCTGAGCGAGCTCACGATGCCTGTCGTCACGGTGAAGTCCGAAGTCAGCAGCCCGTGGAAAGGGAAGCCGATCGCGATGATGGAATCGCCGGAGCGGATCGAACGGTCGCGGATCCGCGCAAAGTCCTTAAATGTCGTCGTCGCCGGCGCCTGCAACAAGGCGAGGTCATTGTTGGCGTCGCTCGACACGACGCGCAACACCATCGCGGCCTCGCCGGTGAGGTTGCCCTTGATCTCGCCGACGCAACCGTCAATCACATGATTGTTCGTGACGATGTGCCCGTTGGCGCTCACAACACAGCCGGTGCCGCTCTTGGTTCTGGCAGATTTGCGGCCGGCCGGCGGTGAGCCCTGCTTGTCCGGCGCGGCCTGCGGCTTGGCGGCAACCTTGGTGAAATCACCGGCCTTGCTGAGCCCGTCGGCTTTGACTCTGGTGACGCAATTGGCCAGCGCAGCGATCACGGGGCCGGTCGAGGACAAATCGAAATTCAGGACGGTGCGGCCGCTCGTTGCGACCATCAGGCTTGCCTTTTGAAACGTGCGTACGACGTTGGCGGGCATGACGGAGGTGAGCATGTTCGGCTGATTGGCGGTGGCAAACAGCCTGGCCTGTTCCTGTCCGTCAAAGATGACGTCGATCGCGGCGTTCTCGCCCTGCTTGAAGCTATAGCTGGGACTCGCAAAGCTCAATATCCATGAACCGGCAGCATTCTGGCCGACGACGAGAATGACGCCGTTGGCGTAAGGCGCCGTCGCGGCGCAATGGGAGAAGGCGCCGGTCTGGTCGTTGCTGAAGGCGCCGCCGATCCAGTTGCCGACATTGACGGAGCCGAACGGCCCGGCCGCATGCGCTACTCCGACGACACTCACCTGCAACAAGGACGCAACGACAAATGACTTAAGCCGCATATCTGCCCCCCGGAACGCTTTTGGGCCCATCATATCTGTGGGAGGAGGCGCCGCGCAACCGGCAGTTGTTCTGATCCAGATCGGACTCCTCGGGGCGGCTTTCGGGCTTGCCTTTGCTTTGCCGTGCTATATGCTTTGCAATACAAAGTGACGGGGCAAGCAATCCGAAAACACGGGCGGAGCGAGGTTTTGGCGTTGCCAATGCGCGATCTCGACAAGGCACTGGCGGACATCGTGGCGATCCGCAGCCAGATTGCGGCGGGCACGGCGTTCCGCGGCTATGGCCCGGCGACCATGGCTGCGACCGGCGTCGTCGCTCTGATCACGGCGATCCTGCAATTCTGGCTGCTCGGCGATCCCACCGGCGAGCCACTCGGTTTCTTTCTCGGTTGGTTCATTGCCGCCTCGCTCTCCGGGTTGATGATCGGCATCGAGATGCGCTTGCGATCGCGCCGCCATCACTCGGGTCTTGCGGACGCGATGATCCACCAGGCGGTCGAGCAGTTCCTCCCTGCCGGCGTTGCCGGCGTGCTGCTTGCGGTGGTGATGTGGAAGTTCGCAGCCGAGACGCTGTGGCTGTTGCCGGGCCTGTGGCAGATCCTGGTGTCGCTCGGCCTCTTCGCCTCGATCCGCTCGTTGCCGCGCACTGTCGCGCTAGCAGGCGCCTGGTACTTCGTTTCGGGTTTTGCGGTCGTGGTGCTGGCGAGCCAAACCCACACTCTGTCGCCATGGACCATGGGCCTGCCTTTCGTGATCGGCCAGTCGGTGATGGCGGCCATTCTGTATTTCGCGTCCGGAGACAATGATGTCGAAGACTGACAGCGCGCCGTTCTCATACGAAGGGCTCGACCGCGTGATCCACGAGAAGGCGAGGCTCGGGCTCCTGACCTCGCTGATGGCGCACCCCAAGGGCCTGGCGTTTGCCGATCTCAAGCAGCTCTGCGGCCTCACCGACGGCAATCTCAGCCGGCATCTCGCTGTGCTCCAGGAAGCCGGTCTCGTGGAGGTGACCAAAGGCTATGAGGGCAATCGTCCGCACACGACTTGCCGCCTGACCAAGGCCGGCCGCCGTCGCTTCCTCGACTATCTCGCCGTGCTCGAGCGGCTGGTGCGCGACGCCGCCAAGGCCGCTGGCCGCGAGGCGCCGCCGCTTGGCCGCCTCGGTATCGTCTCGACCTGATCCTCCCCTTTTTTGACCGGAGACTTTGCCATGCAAAGTGCTGTCACCTCGTGCGACGACAAGCTTCATGTCGGCATCATCATGGACGGCAACGGACGATGGGCAACGCGCCGCGGCCAGTCGCGCGTGCGCGGCCACGAGGCCGGCGTCGAGACGATCCGGCGCATCGTCGAGGCCGCGCCCAAGCAGGGCATCGGCACGCTGACGCTCTACGCCTTCTCCACCGACAATTGGCGCCGGCCGAAAGCCGAGGTCGCCGCGCTGATGACCTTGCTGCGCTTCTACCTCGCCAACGAAGTCCAGAGCCTGGTGAAGAATGGCGTGCGCCTCACCGTGATCGGCCGCCGCGACCGGCTGCCGGACGGCATCGCCAATGCGATCGCGCGCGCCGAAGACGCCACTGCTCACGGCAGCACGCTTCACCTGCGCATTGCCGTCGACTATTCGGCGCGCGACGCCATCCTCAACGCCGCGGCAAAGGCGGCCGCGCTGACCAGCCTCACCCGCGAGGCATTCTCGCAACTCGTCACCGGCGAGGCCGCACTTCGCGACGTCGATCTCATCATCCGCACCAGCGGCGAGAAGCGGCTGTCGGACTTCCTGCTCTGGGAAGGCGCCTATGCCGAGCTGCACTTCACCGAGCGGATGTGGCCCGAATTCGACGCGGGCGATCTCGCGGCGGCCCTGGCTTCCTTCCACGGTCGCGAGCGTCGTTTCGGCGGCCTGCAGGCGATCATGCCCGAAGAGGTGCCTTCACTCTCCCGAGTGTGACGCACGGCACAGGGCGCTGAGCAGCGTAAGGCAGCAGGTCATGCAGATCGGTCACGACCACGCAGCGCGCTGAAGATTCGTTCACGAGATTGAAATCTCGGGGAATTCCAGAATCCTACACAGCAAACAGCGGACCGGCGCCGCCGCTTCTTTGCGTCGATCATCGCAGGACTGGACCGGACCATCGAATTCTGGTGACGTTGGTGCATCTTCAACGCGGGTATTCGCATGACCTCGTTCAAAACCATTCGAGCCCGCGCCGAGAAACGCAAGGGCGGGCCCAAGGCCCTGGAAAAACTGATGCCGGCAAGGCCCGACCTGAAGCGGCTGGCGAAGCTCGGCGACGACCGCGTTCTCGCGGAAATGACAAAGCGGGTGTTTTGCGCGGGCTTCGCCTGGAGCGTGATCGACAACAAATGGGACGGTTTTGAAGATGCCTTCCTGCGCTTCCAGCCAGCCAAGCTCACCTTCCAGCCCGAGGACTATTGGGAGAGCCTGCTGCGCGACGCGCGCATCGTGCGCAACGGTGCCAAGATCATGTCGGTGCGCGACAACGCCGCCTTCGTCCAGGAGATCGCGAAGGAGCACGGTAGCTTCGGCAAGTTTCTGGCGAAGTGGCCATCGTCCGACGAGATCGGCCTGCTCGGTCTCCTGACCAAGCGCGGCAGCCGCCTCGGCGGCAACACCGGCCAGATGCTGCTGCGCTTCGTTGGCTGGGACGGTTTCGTCACCTCCAGGGACGTCGTCGCCTGCCTGCGCGATGCCGGCCTTGATATCGCAGAGGAGGTCAAGTCCAAGGGCGATCTCGCCAAGGTGCAGGCGCAGTTCAACGCCTGGGCCGAGGAGACCGGCCTGCCCTACACATATCTGTCACGCATCTGCGCGCTCTCGGTCGGCGAAAACCGGAGCGAATAAGCGCCAGGGCAGCGTATGCGAGCCAGGCGGAGATGGCGCCGACCGCGACATCCGGATCGTCGAGGGCGAAGCTTGATTCCTCCACCCGCAGCAGATCGTGAACATCCTGTGGCGATCCCGTGCCGCTGGCGCGGCAGATGCAACGCGCGATCACGAAATACATTTTGCAGGAACATTTGCGCGCAGCGCCCGTTCGGGAGTTGAGCCAGGCGAACAACGGCGCAGGGAACGCTCGCTCCGGCTCAGCTCAATGAAACCCGACGTGACAGAAACGGAGCAGCTCATGAAGCTCACATCCGAACAGGTGAAGCAGACCGTCAACCAGCTCGGCGCCCAGGTGCTGCCCGACGAGCATCCCGCCATGCCGCAGCTCAACAGCATGTTCGGAGAGCATACGTTCTTCGTGGACGAGATGGGACTGAAAGTCCTCGAGCCCACCCCGTCAGTCGGCGCGGACCGCCAGACCAGCGAAGTCGTCAGTCTCGCCGACTGGAGCGATTCCGACCTGACGCGCCTGATGGCGCACGAGCCCGAGCCGACCGGCGTGATTGTCGTGTTCGAGCACGTAAGGCATTGATTGCGAGTGGGTGCAGCGATCTCGCTTGTGTCGGCTCGCGTTCGCCATACTGCCGAAGCGGCAGTATGGCGAATTGCTTCGATGAGACGTCGGACGCCGCTTTGAGTGTGTTCGTCCTTCGTGTTAGTCCCTGGCGGCGATGGCGGTCGCGGGACCAAGGTCGAACTTGTAGTTCACGCCCATCTTGAACAGGTCGACAGATTGCCGGACGACGATATTGGCGTCGCTGACGACGGCCACAGTCGGAAACGGCACGCTCCTGGACGGCAGGCCGATATGGTCGTATTCGGCGAACGTGGTCCAGCGATTGGTGAGCGCGTATTCGAGCCCGACCCCGGCGGTCCAGCCCCACGCCGTGTCATGCGTGCTGCCATTGCCCAGCGCGAGGGCAAGGGTGTCGCCAAGCAGATTGTAGCTCGTATCGGTCCAGGCGCCGCCGGCCTTCACGTAGGCGAGCGAGCGGTCGAAGGCATAGCCGACCCGGCCGGTCACGGAGCCGAGTGAGTTGACGATGTGCTGGCAGTTGATGCCGCCAAGGCCGGAGAAACAGGTGTTCTCGCCGCGCAAGTCCGCCCAGCTTACTGCAACTTCGCCACCGAGCACCCAATGGCCGGTCTGCCAGTTGATCCCGATCTGACCGCCGCCGAGCGGGCCTGGCGCGCGGGTCTTGTCACCAAATCCTGCGACGTTGACGTTGCCGAAGGGGTCGACGGTCGAACCGAACGGGTCGGACCACCCGGCGTTGCTGACGCCGCCACCCAAATGCCCACCGACATAGAAGCCGGTCCAATTCACCGTACCCGCAGCGAGCAGGGCGGGCGCCTTGGTTGGCATGGCCGTAATCCTCGACGCGTTCGTCTCGCCCCAATGGTAGGACGTCTGCACGAACACGCCGTAGCGTTCGGCGCTGTAACGCGACGGTTCAACATCGGCAGGGGTGGGCGGGAGGGTGAGGAAGTCGAACCCCGCGGTACCGGTATCCATATTCCAGGCCCAGTAACGGCCGCCGACGCCGACGGTCCAGTTGGGCGTGACGTAGTAGTCAAGCATGGCCTCCAGCATCATCCCGTTGCCCTTGTTCGATGCGTCGGGGCCCAGAAGCTGGCGCCATAGATGGTTGTCCAATCCGTTGTAGTTCACCGCGGTCAGGTAGGCGGCTTCCGCAGTGAGCCTGAGCCGGTCGCTGAGCATGAGTTGAGAGACCATGCCTATGCGCACCGAGTCAAAGTGATCGTACTCGGTGATAGCCATAAAGTTCGCTGGAGCTGCGGGTGAGCAAGCAGGGTCGCCGGCAATTTGGGTGCATCCGTAAGTGTTGATGCCTTGCTTGTAACGATCGTATCCGACGAACGCTCCAAGCTTGGCGCCCGGCGCGTTGAAGACATTGTAGCCAACGTCAATCGTTCCGTAGGCCAAATGTCCCGATGCGCTCGACAGCGTGTTGGAATAGACGGCAAACGCCGGAAAGTCCTCGTCGTTCATTTGGCCGTTCGAAAGTGCGCCAGCGCCCAAATTTCCCTTGATGAATAATCCGCTGTCATGATCGGCTCTAAAGAATGTTTCGCCGGAGACACCCTCCAGCCCCCCGTAGGTGAGGCGAGAGAGGAGAGCGAGTGGGGGCGGACTGAACAGCGGGCCTTCCTGCTCCTGGCCGTTGCTCAGCCATAGCCGCGCTCCGGCTTCGAACTGCCAATTCGTGAAGACAGACGGCGTGGGCGACACGGGCGGCGCCTTGAGTGGAAGCATCTGGGCGCTACCCTGCGCCGGGTCGGGCGCTCCGAAGTGATAATTCAGTCCGGCGCGAACGATGTCGGCCGACAGCGAACTCGAATGACCAATGGTTTGGTTGGGAGGGACGCCCATGGCCGCAATTTCAGCGTTGGCCGCGCTGGGAAATGCGACGTGAAGATAGTCGGCCTTGATGCTCAGCCGATCGGTGAGGGGCGCCTCGACGCCGCCGCCGACCGCGTAGCCGGCAACAAGCTTGTTGATCCGGCCTGCCTCCGCAATGCCGAAGCTATCAATAAACGTAAAGTCGGTTTGCAACCGGGTCAGGGCGAGGCCGCCCGTGGCATAGAAGAGCCAGTTGTTGGGCGCCACGAAACCGATGCGTGGCCGCGCAGTGAACAGCCAATCGGTATTGCCGTAGTCGGTGGTGGTGAAGACGTCGCCCGGCATGGTCGCAGATGGAACTGCGGCCTTATCGACCACGCCGTTGAGATGCATTGCTTGCAGATCGGCTTCGATGCCCAGCAAGAAATTGCCGATCTGCCAATTGTAGCCGCCTTCGAGGCCGGCCGCGAAACCGGTCGGCTTGATCGTTTGAGCGCTGGCCGCATTCACCGCCGCGATGTCTTCTGGGCTCAGGAAAGTGCCTGACGTCGTGGTCTGCGTGTTAAAGCGGCCCCAGACCGCCCCGGTGACGACGCCGCCATAGAAACCATTCCAATTATACCGGCTAGCGGTTGGAGCGACCGCGACGTCAGCGGCATGTCCTGTACCGGCACTCAGCAACGCCGCGACCGCGGCGCCGCACAACAGACGCTTCTTCAATATCCGCCCCCAAATCACAAAATGTATCGCCCGGGGTGTCCTAACATCGACCGCGCATCACTCAAGGTTTCCTGGACCGCACGTCGCGAGTTTCCAGGACCGCACACCACAAATCGTCTGGCGTGTGGCGCGCCGGCCACTACGACATTGTCATCCTCCGTTGGCGGACTGGCGATTTGCTCCCAACCATCGCGATGCGGTACATGCCACGCACGAAGAACCTTTGAGCGATGCGCCATGAACACCGCGGCCTACGAAGAGATCCATCGCTTGTGGGACGAGCTGTCGGATTTTGAAGCTGGTCAAACCGCACAGGCCGTCGCTCACCTGATGGCCTTCCTCTGCGATCAGAGCGGCGCGTGGAACGCGACCTGGGCCGGCGCAATCCGCGTCGCTGGGAATAGCGATGACGATCCGCTGCAGGGGTGGCGCGTCGCCGCGATGAATTCACTCCATCCGGTCGCTCCACATCCCGACGACGAACACTTCAAGGACATCCTGCGGCTCTGGGATCAGCGGAAGATCGACCGGTGGACCAGCTTGCGGTCAATCGGCCCACAACGTCTGATCTGTCATTGAGCACGCTATTGCAGCCTCGCAGGACCGCGCGCTCGGAGATGATCGATGATGACTGCAAGCGTCGTTCGTGGCATTTCCTACCTATGCCACAAATCGCCGGGGTCTTTCGACGGAGTTCACTTGTCGCGTAGTTTGAGTGTCGGCGAGGCCCAAACTAGTCCATCAGGTCCGCCAGTTCCCGCTGGCTGGCGCCTCTCCAACGAGCAACCTCGCCGATTATTGGGGCAGACTATCTCGCCTTGTGTGGATCGCCCGCGGTCCGCATCAGGCGATCCGCCTTTACCAGCACGCGATCGTCAGCCGGCTGCGGCCGCAGTGAGAAGCTGACCGCGACAAAAGCGACGCAGAGCACTATGCCCACCGCCATAGCGCGCTGAAAGGTTGGCCTATCAGCATTTTGAAATGAGGGGGTGCTACTCCTCTTTGCCAGCTGTTCAAATCCAGCTTGGGAAAGCTTTTGCAATTGTTCGGTTTCGCGATGCTCGATGGAAAGCGCGCGGTAGTGAGCGGCCATCTCACGATAGTGTTCTCCCGTGACAAAAGATCGATCGCCTCCGCAGCGCGTTTTTCAAACGCTCGGGCTCGGTCGGCAAGCTCTTTTGCCTTTGACATCGGGCACCTCATTCTAAGGTGGTCCGCTGGAAACCAAATAATTGGTCGGCCGGCGCGTCAATTCGGTTCAACGCCTGGACGACCTCAGGTTCACGTTGACGAGTCTAATAGCCGTGTCGCGCTGCACTTTGTTTGCGAACTAGATGACCAATATCTCCAGCTTGGATTGCTTTTCGTTCAAGCGCCTTTCGACAAACTGGTGTTCAAACTTCTGTCCCGCGCTCACCTTGCCCCCCCGGTTCCCAACGGCGGCGGGGGTGGGACAGTAACCATGTCCCATCTCGCCGCAATAATTTCACAGTTTGAGGAACCAATACCCATGCCCGCTGGGGGATCAGCGCATGGGGGAGCCATGACTAACAGCGAGTGGAAGGAGCGCTGGCACGAGGTCGAGCGCTTTCGATTGATGGCGCAGGAAACGACAGACCCAGTGGCGACGGCTCTGCTTCTCGATATCGTGTTGGACTTGGAAGCGGGTCTGAATGAGTTGGTCGACGTAGAGGCGCAGGGGCTGCCGGGGCTTGGGGCCGCGGCTCGAGTTGCAGGCTTGGTCGATTGATCCAGCCAGGCAACCGGAGCTGTTCGGCCAGCAACTCGCCATAGCTTCGCGAAGTTGCTCCGCCGCCCGACTGAGGAACGGCGAGGGCGCCGGCCCGCCGGTTCGCGCTGGCGGGCCCTCCAACGCTCATCCTTCGCCGCGCGGGTTCGCTGCTTGCCGGTGTCCCGAGCGAGCGGACGGTGTCT
>NZ_LGHM01000201.1 GCF_001908185.1 Bradyrhizobium sp. AS23.2 | reverse complement strand
GATCGAAGCGTTGCGGGCCTCGCGCCGCGACGACCTGATTGCGCTCGCGCGACGCCACCTAAAGCCCTCGCAAGAGGCTTATATTCGCGCTTACGAACGGCGCTTCGGTGACACCAATCTGGCGATCAGGATTCTTGCGGAATAGCGTTCCAGCGAAGAAACGCCGCATAGCACGTCCACATTGGCAGCTAACATGCGTCAGAGTCGCGCTAAATGTCGTTTGCCGAGATTACAAATTTAGGGCAGTTGCCACGTCGTATTCTCGCGGTGCTTTGGACCGCCGATTGGACGTCGCTCGATGTCCGAGATGGGTCATTTTCGACCCATGTGGCAGGTCTTTCCGTTCGGCTCATGTCCGCCTCGCCCAAAAAGCGGACCTCAATGAAAGGTGTCGCCACTTCGCTGATGGGCCAATAGGGGATTAGCGCGCGATGCGCATCGGGTGCTTTGGGTTGCGGCGTATGAAATCATCAACATCCCGCAATCGTTCTGGCAATGGTTCGGCGTCGGGATGGCTCCGGTAGCTCCAGAAGCGGAAACCCGCTGACCAGAGGGCTTGCACCTTTTGCCATTGCTCGGCGTCGGAACGCTTTGGAGCTTTGAACGATCGGCCCATCTCATGCAGACATGAGCCGCACTGCGGGCAAGCTGCGCCCGGGGCCGCCCGCACCTTCCATGATTTCCGACACTCGAAGCAGGCATGAGCAATGAGGTAATCTTGTCCGCGCACCGCTTTAGGTGGACGCGGGTCGGCGCGCGTGCCTGTGGAACGCCGCAAATCCATCCGTCGAGCTTTTTCCCAGCCGCCTACCATTCGAGGAGAATGACAGCGGACCCCAATGTCTGCAACGGGTCTTGGCCGTGTAAAAACAGCCTTACAGGGCCGTGAGTCTTGAAGCCAAAACTGGACCGGCCTCAGGCCGCGATCGCGGCGATCAGCGGCCTGATCCCGAGGATATTCATTGCTCGGGTCAGATTATAGGCCAGAACCGAGAGGGCCATCTCGGCGGCTACCTTTGGGAGAGTTTTGGTCAGGAAGTGCGTCGCTCCCATGCGTGCCTTCATCGTGCCGAACGGATGCTCGACCGTCTCGCGACGAAGGCGCATAGCGAGCGGGGTCGCATCGAGCCGCTGCTGCACGGCGTCGAGCAGATCCTCGTGCTCCCATCGCGTGATCCGTCGCTCTGAGCCGGGCGTGCACTGGGGTTTGATCGAGCAATTCTTACAGGCGTTGGTCCAGTAGCGCCGCAGCATCTTGTCGGCTTCTTCGTTTGTATAGCGATACGGCAATCGCTCCCCGGCCGGACAACGATAGGCGTCTTCCTCCGGCAAATAGACAAAGTCCTGCTTACCGAAGCGTCCGTCCGACTTGGCGCCCGAAGTCATCGGCTTGGGCAGAGTTACCGTGATGCCGGCCTCGTGGCAGGCCAGGATCTCCGGGCTGCTGAAGTAGCCGCGATCGGCTACAGCTTCGAGCGTCTCAGTCTTCAGAACAGCCTTCGCCTGCGTGGCCATATTGGCAAGTTGTGCCCGATCCGAGCCGCTGTTCGTCACCTCATGCGCGATGATCAGGTGATGGTCGGTATCGACAGCGACTTGGACATTGTAGCCGACAACGCCAGAGCCGCGGCCGCTCGTCGCCATCGAACGGCTGTCGGGGTCGGTCAGCGAGATTTGCTGGTCGGGCGAAGCGAGCATCTGCTTCTCGTAGACAGCCAGCTTGCCCATTTCCTCCTTCAGCTTTGTCAGCTTCTCGGTAAGCCTCGTCACCTTCGAGGCGAGCGCCTCGCTCGGCTCCTGCCGGTCGGCCGTGTCAAGTTGGCTGAGGTAGCGCGCGACGCTCTCCTCGAGCTGAGCACGCCGCCGCTCCACCTTCGCGCGCGTGAAGTTCCTGTCCCGGTTGTTCACGGCCTTGAACTTGCTCCCATCGATGGCGACGCTCGCCGTCGTGAGAAGACCCATCCCGCGGCAGAGCTCGACAAAGCGCGCACAGACCTTACGCAGCCCCAGGCTGTTGTCCTTGCGGAAGTCCGCAATCGTCTTGTGATCGGGAGCGAGCCGACCCAGCAGCCACATCACCTCGACATTGCGCCCGGCCTCTCGTTCCAACCGCCGGCTCGACTGCACCCGGTTCAGATAGCCGTAAATGTAAAGCTTAAGGAGCACCGAGGGATGGTACGACGGCCGACCGGTGGCCGCCGGCTCCGCACCCTCAAAGCCCATCTCAGCCAAACCGAGCGCATCGACAAATACGTCGATCACGCGAACCGGGTTGCTCTCGTCAATGAAGTCATCGAGGCATTCGGGCAACAGCGTCCGCTGCCCACGATCCGCCTCCGCAATGAAGCGCTTCATTCCAGCCCCCCCGCAAATCGTGCGGGAATCATATCGCGCGAATCACATCAGGCGCAGCGTTTTCACACAGCCAGGGCCATAAACGGACGTCACCACGTGTAGCGCACCACGCCCTTACCGGCGTAGCTCGTGGTCACATTCGAGAACTCACCCTCAAATGTTGCCGCTGCTGACCAGCCGTTGAGCCATTTCTTCTCGACGGCCGCGGTCACCAGCGCGGAGTCGAGCGCGAGCGCCGCCCGGTTCACGATGAAGCTCGCGCCGAGCAGCGTAATGTTATCGAGTGTTACGCAACAGGCCGAGCGCAAGCAACGCGCCGGACGCGGGGCGAGAAAAGGGCCGCGTGCAAATCCTCACCAGCGTGGCAGCGATACCACACCCTTGCTCGGCCAACCCCGCCCATCGCGTCGGGAGCACACGCCGGTGAGCCCGCGTCCTACCAGCTCACGCGGATGGTGCCGGTTCCGGCATAGGTCTGGGCGCGGCCGGCGAACTCGCCGTCGAACTTGCCGAGCAGGCTGACTCCGCTGGCAAGCTTCAGCTCCGCACCGGCCGAGACCAGCGCGGCGTCCTTGGCTGGCGTTGCGCCGTTGACGAGGAAGCTCGCGCCGGGCAGCGCCTGGAAGGCGGCGGCGAGCGTCGGATCGCTGATCCAGTCATGTGCCCAGGCGAGCCGGCCGCGGACGATGATCACCGCATCCGGATCGACCAGCGCCATCTGGTCGAAGCGCGCGCCGAGTTCACTGCGGGTGTCGGTCGCACTGCGGCCCTGATAGGTCAGGCCGAAGCCGCCGCCGGTGAGGTCGGTTTCGCTATAGGTCGGCGTGCGGAAACTCTGGGCCTGCAACGCGGCGTAAGGCGTGATGCCACCGGTGCCCAGACCGAAGCGATAGCCGCCCTCGATGCGGCCGCCAAAACTCTCGCCGTTGAAGCTTGCGGTGAGGTGATCGCCGAACGCGGCGAAGCGGTCGGTGGACAGCCAATGATTGCCGCCGCTAAAGGATGCCGCGACATAGGCCGGGCCGGACCGCACCGCGCCGTAGACGCCGCCTGCGAACGTATCGCTCTTGCCGCTGCCGAGTCCCTGCGCCAGGTCCCACTTGGTGCCGCCGCCGGCCAGCGAGAAGCCGATCACGGCATCGCGGCTCACGCGGTAGTCGAGCCCCGCGGCAACGCCGGCCGCGTGAGCGGTGAGATCGTGGCTAGCGGTGGTCGGATCGCCGTTGGTCTTGTTGTAGCCGCCGAAGCCGCTCGCCCACGCTGTCCAGCGCTGATCGAAGCCGACCGGCGCCTTGTACGCCGGTGCCTTCATCACCTTGGCGTAAGCGAGCGCGACATCGTCCGGAAGCGGCTCGCGCTCGGGCGCAAAGCCGAGCGCGCCGCCCGATCCCGCGCCACCGCGCCCATCGATGAAGGGATCGAGCATCAGCCCGAGGAACTGGCTCATGAACTGAAACGCGCCCTGCTGGGCGCCGGTCGCGGCTTCACCCGAGAGCTGCGAGAGCGTGGTCGCAAGATTGCCGCCCGTCAGGCCGAAGATGCTGACGAAGTCCGGCGGCAGCGCGCCGCCATTGTTGAAGAAGTTGTTGAGCGCGCTCGCGACGTTCTGCTGGTTGCCATTGAGGACTGGGCCGGGGCGCTGGCCCAGCGTGGCCGTCAAGTTCAGGAACACGCCGGTGCCGCTGTAGCTCAGGCTGTCGGTGAACCCGCCCGGCAGGTTGCTGTTGGCGAGGCCGGCGAAGGTCGTGCCGCCGAGCCCGCCGCTGGCGGTGAGAATGGTGTACTGTCTCTCGAGATAGTTGCCGGCCGCGAATTGCGCATTCACCGTGCCGCCTGTCAGGGTCGCGCTGCCCGTGACGGCGCTTGACGCCGTCGATGGATTGACCTGCACAAGGTAAGCCGAACCGGACTGGAAGGCGAGATTGCCTGAAACCGTCATCATGCTGCCGAGCGTACCCGAGCCAGGTGCAAAGGTGCCGCCGCTCGCGACCGTGACACTGCCCACCGTGCCGGTGCCGCCGAGCGTGCCGCCGTTGTCGACCGTCATGATCGCACTGCTCATGGTGCCATTCACCATCAGCGTGCCGGCATTGACCGCCCACGACAGGGCCGCGGCATTGGTGCCGGTCAGCATCCAGGTGCTGCTGCCGGTCTTTGCGAAGGTGCCGAAGTTCACGTACTGCGCGGCCTTGCCGATCTGCGACACGTCGAAGCTGGCATTGCTGCTGCCGCCGAGCCGCAGCGTATCTACGGCGCTCGCGAGCACGTTGCCGGTGATCGTGGAGCCGGCCTGCAACTCCAGCACGTTGGTGTCGCCCGTGAAGATGATGGCGTCGGCGCGCGTCGTGCCATCGCCAGCAAGGCCGGCGGTGATGGTGCCGCTGTTGATGATAGTCAGGCCTGAACCGACGACGCCGACGCCGCCCGCGCCCGCCGTCCCGTTGCTCCCACGCCCCGTGGCGGCGCCGCCCGCGCCGCCATTGCCGCCGGTTACCGTCCCCGAGTTGGTGAAGGTCGCGCCCGACGTGGTGAACTGCACGCCCACACCACCGTCGCCGCCTGAACCTCCCCAGCTACCGCGGTGCCCACCGCTATTGCCGCCCGCGCCGCCGTTGCCGCCGATGATGGTGCTGGTGTTGCTGCTCGCCCCGTCCCCAGTGACAATGGCGCCATAACCGCCGGCGCCGCCGCCACCGCCGCCGCCGCCACCGAAGTCTCCAATAGTCGCCGGACCATTGCCGCCTTTGCCGCCATTGCCGCCTGTCAGGGGGGACGTATTTGTGACTGTCGCCGCGCCGGCGCCATTGCCGTTGAACCCGCCGCCACCGCCGCCACCGCCGGACAGATCGGCGGGAGCCGCGACGTCGCCTCCGTTCCGGCCGTTGGGACTCGCCTGAGTGCCGCCTGCGCCGCCAGCGCCTACTCCGCTGCAGCAGGTGCTGCTGCCGCCCTTACCGCCGCCCGCGCCG
>NZ_LGHM01000200.1 GCF_001908185.1 Bradyrhizobium sp. AS23.2 | reverse complement strand
CCGGATTTCTGCTTCATCTTCGCTCCTTGCGGCTACGATGAACCAGAAATCCTCCCTTCGTGAAGTCCCTCAATTTGTCTCAAGGGCTCTGACGGCGAACACCTTCAAGGAGATCCAGGAAGGCTTGCGGAACCGCTGGGTGTTGGCGACAACGCTTCTGCTCGCCGCACTTGCCTTGTCGCTGACGTTCCTCGGCAGCGCTCCCACGGGCAATGTCGGCGCCGGCGCCCTCGACGTGGTGGTTGTCAGCTTGTCAAGCCTGACGATCTTTCTGTTGCCGTTGATCGCGCTACTGATCTCGCACGATGCCGTGGTCGGTGAAATGGAGCGGGGCACGATGATCCTGCTGTTGAGCTACCCCGTCGGTCGCAGCCAGGTCATCCTCGGCAAATTCTGCGGTCACGTCCTGATCCTCGCCTTCGCGACCATCCTCGGTTATGGCGCGGCAGCCGCCGCGCTCGCGATCACCGGCACCACCGCACTGGCAGCAAGCTGGTACGCCTTTGCCTCCATGCTTGGGACGTCGATCATGCTAGGGGCTGTATTCGTGGCGATAGGATACCTCATCAGCAGTCTGGTTCGCGACCGCGGCACCGCGGCCGGCCTGTCGGTCGGCATCTGGCTTTTGATGGTGTTGGTGTTCGATATGGCGCTGCTTGGGATCCTGGTGATCGACCAGGGACAGATCATCTCGGCAACGGTCCTCGAATGGCTTCTGTTCCTCAATCCCACGGATCTTTACCGTCTGGCGAATCTCACCGGATTCAACGTGAGCCAGTTTTCCGGTATGGCCGGGCTGTCGGGAACGGCCACCTCCGGCATTGCTGCGCTCTTGCTGGGTCTATTGGTCTGGATCGTGACACCACTCGGGCTTGCTGCGACCTTCTTCGCACGGAGGGAGCTATGACCCGAAGATCCGTCGGTGTGATCATCATCGCGGCGCTGCTTCTCGCCGGTTGCAACCCAGACACGGGCAACTCCAACATGCCGCGGCCGTTTCCTCTCACGCGCGATGCGATGGGCGTTTTCTGCGGCATGAACCTGATGGAGCATCCTGGACCCAAGGGCCAGATCATCACAGCGAGCCGCATCGATCCATTCTGGTTCACCTCGGTCCGGGACACCGTGGCGTTCACGCTGACGCCGGATCAGCCGCGCGACATCCGGGCAATCTACGTCTCGGACATGGCCCGCGCGACCAGTTGGGAGGAGCCTGGCGCAACGAACTGGATTGACGCGAGGATGGCGTTCTTCGTGATCGAAAGCCGGAAGCAGGGTGGCATGGGGGCAGCGGAAGCGGTCCCGTTCGGCAACCGGGCTGCGGCCGACGGGTTCGCGACCGACAATGGCGGGCGAGTGATGACACTTGCGGAAATTCCAGGCTCCTACGTGCTGGGTAGTGATACGGCAGGCGAGCCTGTCGAACATGATCGTGGCGATGTCAGGCCCAATTGAGGACCCCGATGATGCGCAATCCAACTCTCTCGCGGCGACGGATGATCGCAATCACGGCGACGGCGCTCGGTTCGGCTTTCGTGAGCGGCTCACGCATCGCTCGGGCGCAAGAGGCTGTGCGCTGGCATGGTTCGGCGCTCGGAGCGCAGGTCTCGATGGAGATCTATCATCCGGACCGCGCCGAGGCCGAGCGATTGGTCGGTAGCTGTCTTCTCGACATACGAAGGCTGGAGCAGCAATTCAGCTTGTACCGCCAGGACTCCGCGATCTGCACGCTCAACCGCACCGGCATTCTCGTTGCGCCGGATCCTGACATGGTGGCCCTGCTCGAGGCCTCGCTGGCCTTTGGCGACCTGACCGGCGGTGCATTCGATCCGACCGTTCAGCCGTTGTGGTCGCTCTATGCCGACCATTTCTCTTCGGAGCGTCCGGATCCGAATGGCCCGCCGCGGGAGAAGCTCGCCGAGGTGCTGACCAGGGTCGGCCGCCGCGGGCTGCTGGTGACGCCGGATCGCATTGCTCTGGCGCATCGCGGCGCTGCGATTACTCTGAACGGTATTGCGCAGGGGTTCGCGACCGACAAGGTCGTCGAGAAGCGGCGAAAGGCGGGCTTGTCGACGACCTTGGTCAATATGGGAGAGATTCGCGCAATCGGGCCGCGACCCGAAGGGGGGCGTGGCGTGTCGGTAGATCCGGACAGGCCAGGCGCTCTCACTGAGACGATCGAGCTCGTCGACCGCGCCGTCGCGACAACGGCCGGCGCCGGATTCCGCTTCGACGCCACCGGCCGGTTTACGCACATCTTCGACCCGACAACGGGATTGAGCCCGTCTCTCTATCGAACCGTCAGCGTTGTCGCTCCGAGCGCAACCGAAGCTGATGCTCTCTCGACTGCCTTTAGCCTGATGGCCATTCCGCGGATACGGGATTCGTCGCCTCCCGGCCGAATGTGCAGGCGCGCCTGATCGCTACGGATGGTCGGGCGACCGTATGTGGTGCGTGAAGCGATTGCGTTGTACTCGTGACGGTAGCGGGCGGAGCCCGCTGCCGTGAATTGCAGTGGCCGCGAAGAGAAGGTGAAGCTCTTGAGAGCTGACCGTCTCTTCTAAGGGGGCGCTTCGGATTCGACCCGAACATCTGTATGGGCTGCTTATGATGCCGGCGCCGTTCAGTTCTTGGCCGCATGGGCGCGCGCATCCGCGGCAACGTGCTTGAAGCCTTCGTAATTCAGCGCCGAAGTCACCCTGTACTGGCCCACGATGTATGCCGGCGTTCCCTGTAGCCCCAGCGAGTCAGCTTGGGCGAGGTTGCGCCTGAGAAGCGCGGTGATCTCGCCAGCGTGGGTCTGGAGATCGGCATCGAGACGGTCCATGTCGACGCCCGCCTTCGCGATCGCTTCCCGCATCCGTTCCGCGGGAATCTTCGCTCCGGGAATCGCCATCATCGCAAAGTGAGCCTCGTCGTAGCGGCCCTGATACTTCGCTGCCAAGGCCCACTGCGCGCCCTTGATCGACGCCTCGGTGAGGATCGGCCAATCCTTGTAGACGAGACGGATCCTCCCGTCGGTCTTGACCAGACGCATGAGCTCCGGCTCCGATTGCTTGCAGTACGGGCAGTTGTAATCGAAGAACACCACGATCGTCAGATCGCCTTTCGGGTTGCCGGTCGTCGGCGTCGCGGGATCGCGGAGGATGGCTTCGCGCGATACGTCCGTTTCGCTGGGATTGTCGTCGGCACGCGCGGGCGCGATGAGATACCGCGCCCCGGCGACGACGAGGATCTGAGCGAGCGTGCGTCTGGAGATGCGTTGCAGCATGAGGGGGTCCTTCTTCTGTGGTTGGGTGTCAGTCGGCCGTTACGACGGTCGACAATTTCGCGAGAAGCGCGTTGGCATCGACAGCGCCTACGATCCGGGTTGTGGGGTCGCTGCCTCCCTTTCTTCCGAAAAGCAGGACGGTCGGCGGTCCGACGATCTCGAAGCGCTCCATCAGGGCGCGACTGGCGGCGTCGACCGCGGTCACGTCTGCGCGCACCATGCGGAAGCCCTGCAACCTCTGGCGGACGTCGGGCCTGCGCAGGACGGCGTCCATCGCCTTGCACTCGACGCACCAATCGGCCGAGAAATCGAGCATGATCGGCTTGTTCTCGGTGCGCGCCGCAGCTAGTTCGAGGTCAAGAGCCGATATCGAACGGACCGTTCTGACCGAGTCGGCCGGTTCGGACTCCCGCAAAATGAAGCGGTCGAGAATGTGTGTCGCAGTGAGGTTGTCGTCGCCTGCCGAGCCGATCAAGAGAACCGATCCGATCAGCATTGCGACGGTCGCGAAGCCCATCGAAACGAACCGGCCCGACATGTGTGCCATCAGAAATTGCGTTCCGAGATAGACGGCGACGCCCATGGCGAGCGCGCCCCAGAGCTGCAGCGTCAACTGCTGCGAAAGCACCCGCGAGAAGATCGAGACCGCCACGCCCAACAAAATGAATCCGAAGGCGTGCCGGACGCGGACGAGCCATTTGCCTGGCTTCGGCAGGAAGCGGGGGCCGAGCGCGCCGAAGACCAAGAGGGGCACGCCCATACCAACGCCGAACAGAAAAAGGGCGGCCATGCCCCGCGCGACGTCACCGGTGCGCGCGACGGAGAGCAGCGCCGTCGCGAGCGGTGGCGTCACGCATGGGCCGGCGAGCAGTGCCGATCCGAAGCCGAGCACGGCGGCGGCCGCCAGCGGTCCACGACCGCCACGGGACGCCGCGCCCGAAATTCGGTTGACGAAGCCAGCAGGCAACTGAATCTCGAAGAGACCAAACATCGAAAGGGCGAGGACGACGAGGACGGCGCTCATGACGCCCAGCGCGATCGGCGTCTGCAGAAGGATCTGCAGGTTGGCGCTCGATCCCGACCAGGCGGCGAAAGCGCCGAGCATCGAATAGGCCGACGCCGACGCACCGACGAACGTGGCCGCGAGCACGATTCCGCGCCCGAACGAAAGGCGCTCTTGGGATCGCGCCATCAGACCGAAGAAGATCGGCACCAGCGGAAACGTGCAGGGCGAGAACGACAGCAGGACGCCGAAACCGAAGAATGACGCCAGCATGCCGCCGAGCGTGATCCAGTAGGAGAGGTCCGCCGCCGATCCCTGCGAAGCGTCGGTCGAGCCGCCTCGATCAGCATCGCCGGTAACGTCCTGTGGAGCGTCCACGAAGGACGATCGGCCGCCAGATGAGCCGACGTCCGCAACGGTCGGTCCCGCAATCGCGAGCGTCTGCAGATCGATCGTCTTGGAGACGGGCGGGTAGCAGATCTGGTACTTTTCCGCGCACCCTTGATAGGTCACCACGATTTCGTGGTGCCCTTGCAGATCGACCGACGCGATCTCCGCCTGCAACGTGTCCCGATACACTTCCTGCGGGCCGAAGTCGGGATCGTCCTTGGGTTCCCCGGCAGGCGTTCGGACCGCGATCGGCGCGCCCGGCGGCATCGCGTTCTTCGCGACGATCATCGCGCGATACAGATAGTTGCCGGGCGCGATCGTCCAGACTAGCTTCACGCCGCTGTCTTCCCTCGCGACCCGCAGACGGAAGACCTGGTCGGCCGGCGGGGGCGTCTCGGCTCGCACGGTAGCGAGGGACCCCAGAAGAACGAAGAGTGCGATCGAGAGACGGAGAATGCCCGGCATTTTCTGTGGCGGTCCTGCGTTTGTATGCGGAGGACCGCGAGTTGGATGGGCTACCTTAAGCCAGCCTTAAGGCGGGCCAGCGAGAGGAGGCTCCGGAGGTTTTCATGCGAATTCTCGTCGTCGAAGACGACCCGATCCTTTCCAACGGTCTGCGGGCGGGCCTGGCGTTGTCGGGCGCTACCGTCGACGCCGTGGAATCGTGCGAGGACGCGGATGCCGCAATCGCGTCTGCGAGGTATTCCGCCATCGTTCTCGACGTCATGCTGCCTGATGGAAGCGGTCTGGACTTGCTGCGGAACCTGCGGAATCGTGGGGACGCTACGCCCGTCCTGCTTCTGACTGCGCGCGATAGCGTCGTCGATAAGGTGTGCGGCCTGGACTCAGGAGCTGACGACTATCTGGCGAAGCCATTCGATCTCGATGAGCTTGCCGCGCGCCTGCGCGCCATCGTCCGAAGGGAAGGCGGGCGGGCGGCGCCCTCCCTGACGCACGGCGCGATCGTACTCTCGCCCGCGGAGTTTTCGGCGACCGTCGACGGCAAACCGATCAACCTGTCAAGAAGGGAGTTCGCCATACTGTCTGCGCTGATGGAGCGTCCCGAACAAGTGCGCTCGCGGTCGGAGCTAGAGGATCGTCTCTACGGCTGGCAGGAGGACATTGAGAGCAATGCCGTGGAGGTACACATCCACAATCTTCGCGCAAAAATCGGCAAGGACGCGATCCAGACGCTGCGTGGCGTCGGTTACCGGATGGGAGCCGCCCGATGAGATCTCTCAGGCTGAGACTCTTCGCGACGCTGCTCGCCGCGACCGGAATCGTCTGGCTGGCGGCGGTGATCTGGATCTATGTCGGAAGCCGCGGCGAGGTCGAGCAGGTCCTCGACACGCGCCTTCAGGAGGCCGCTCGCATGGTCGCTTCGCTTGCGTCCGGCTTCGAAAATCTGCCCGGAAAATCGGCGCCCGCCGCCATCGCGCAATTCGGCAGCTACGAACGTCAATTGTCGTGTCAGATATGGTCGCTCGACGGGCGGATGGTCGCCAAGTCGAGCGGTGCGCCCGACCAGCAACTCTCGTCCGCCTCGTCCGGCTTCTCTGACCGGACGATCGAAGGCGAGACCTGGCGCGTGTATTCCGTGGAGGATGCCGACCACAACCTTCGTGTCATGGTGGGCGATCGGCTATCCCTGCGGGAACGCCTGGTGACCGATCTCATCAAGGGGCTGATGCTTCCAGCGCTGTTGATCGCGCCGCTGCTCGGTGCGGCGATCTGGGCCAGCGTTGGACAGGGGCTGCGACCGCTGCGGCGGATGGCGCAGGACCTCGTCGAGCGGGGGCCGGACGATATGCGGCAAGTCGAGGCCGATCAGGCGCCGATCGAAGTCAGACCTTTGGCGGCCGCGCTCAACGGGCTGCTGGGCAGGGTGGAGGCGGCGCGCCGCCACGAACGAGAGGTGACGGCCTTCGCCGCGCACGAATTGCGCACGCCGCTGGCCGGCCTCAAGACGCAGGCTCAGGTCGCGCTTGCGGCCAAGGATCCGAAGGTCGTGCGCGGAGCGCTCGAGCAGATCGTCGCGGCGGTCGACAGGAGCACGCGTCTAGTGCGTCAACTACTGACGATCGCCAAGCTCGACGCCGATGTCGCCGACGCGCCGAGAAGTCGGGTCGAGGTCGGTCCGATGCTCGCGGAAATCGTCGCGGGTACTCCGAGGCACGAAGGAACCGTCGTCACCATCGATGCGAGCGCTCGCGACATGATCCTCGACACCAATGCCGAGTGCTTGCAACTCGCGCTGCGCAACCTGCATGAAAACGCGGTCCAGCACACGCGCGATGGCCGCGTCGTCTGGGCCGCCTGGTCGAACTCCCTCTCGGTAGAGGATGAAGGGCCGGGAATACCTTCCGACGAGCTCGACAAGCTCGGCAACCGCTTCTTCCGTGGAAGGCTGAGAAGCCCGATCGGGAGCGGACTGGGTCTGGCGATCGTCAAGCTCGCGCTGGCGAAAATCGGAGCCGAAGTAACCATATCGAACCGTACGGGTCGCAGCGGAGCCCGGTCCGAACTGACGTTCCGCGTCCGGACGTAGCGGCGCGAGCGAGTCCATCGCGCCCATGGCAGCGAGCTAAGTGTGCAGCATTTCGAGAGGCCGTTGGTGGCGGACAATGTAATCGGCCCCACATCGCGATATCGCCGCAGCCAGACGTGCCGCGTGCGCAAGTGCTTGAAACGAAGGGAAAATGATTTAATTCCAAGGCTCAGGCGACTGTCGGCCCAAAAATCGGCCAACCTACACGAGACGATAAAGCGAAATAATATCAAAATGTTAGCGCATCGATTTAGCATTGCACCCATGATGGACAGAACAACAAGCGGGATTTTTGCGCGATAGCAGCAGGTTAGTGCGGGTGCACCTGCATCTCGTAGCAAAATCGTAGCAAATGCATTTGCGTCTTTTGGTGATGGCTTCGAACCATCTCTGATCGCATCAACGCAATTCTCTGTAGTTGCTCTATAATCAACTCACGCAGATCAACGACACACATGTGGCGGCTGACGAGATCGGGCACTTGCGGCGCGAAAGCGGACCTCTGAGCCAGGCCACAACCAGACATTCGGACGTAAGGTGTAGAACACACTTCCTGGCAATCGCTGGAGCAACGCGTGCCTAAGTATTTTCCGATCGACGCAGGCGTTAGCTTTGCCTGTGATGAAAGCGATCTTTTAGCGATAAATTGGAAGAGGGACCACCTTTCGGCAGACTTCATTCTGCCGGGCGTTGAGGGGCGCGCACTCCGTGTTTGCTTCGACGGAGCTACTATAGTTCGCCTTTTGGATGAAATGCCGCTCAGTACCGAGCGAGGTACGAAGAACGAAGGACTGGTCTCAAGACACTTCGCCTATCGCGTAGAAGGCTCAATCTTTGCGGACACGCAGTCGGAGGCTTGGAAATGGGCTCACCATCCCGTTTGCCATTACGAATTCATCACTGGGTGGGGTTGCGTCGATGTACTTTCAAAGGCCGAGCCGTCCTTTGAAATTGTCGATAGCGGCGAGTGACGGATGTCCGCAATGGGGATCAAAACCGGCAATGCTCTGATCGAGCAGACGACTTCTGCTTAGTCCCCAAAAGCCGCATCTGCGTTTTGCACGCATCGAGCCGCCGCCGGGCGGTTTTCGCTTGATTTGCTACTGAACGCAAAGGTCGTCGCGTGAACCGGTGGAGTAGCAAATTCGTAGCAAATGACTCCCAAAAACTGGCTAGATAATCGAACCATCCCTAAAAAACCCAGCTAAATCAGTATAGATACGTTGCCGTGTCTTCCCAGGACTGGAGTGACAGAGAGGCGTAAGTGATTGAAAATAAATGGAAATTTAGCTGTGCGCCTATGATGGACTGGACCGATAGCCGCTGTCGGGTGTTCCACCGTCACCTTACACGGCGGGCGCTGCTCTATACGGAGATGCTGACGACCGGCGCCATCATTCACGGCGACCGGGAGCGGCTGCTTGGGTTCGACGCGTGCGAGCACCCGGTGGCGCTGCAGCTTGGTGGGTCGGATCCGGGCGACCTCGCGCTGGCCGCGCGGATCGGCGAAGAGTTCGGCTATGACGAGATCAATCTCAATGTCGGCTGCCCGTCCGATCGCGTGAAGGATGGCCGCTTCGGCGCCTGCCTGATGGCGGAGCCGAAGCTGGTGGCAAGGTGCGTCGAGGCGATGAAGCGCGCGGTCGCCATTCCCGTCACGGTGAAGTGCCGCATCGGCATCGACGACCAGGATCCGGAAGTGTCGCTCGACACGCTCGCGCGCGGCGTCGTGGCCGCTGGCTGCGACGCGCTGGTCGTGCATGCCCGCAAGGCCTGGCTCAACGGACTGTCGCCGAAGGAGAACCGCGATATCCCGCCGCTCGACTATGATCGCGTCTATCGCCTCAAGCGCGCGATGCCGGATGTGCCTGTCATCATCAATGGCGGTGTCCTGAGCATCGGGGAGGCGAAAGCGCACCTCGAACATGTCGACGGCGTGATGCTCGGCCGCGCCGCCTATCAGGAGCCGTGGCGGCTGCTCTCCGTCGATCCCGACATCTTCGGTGAGGCCGCGCCGCATGCGACCATGCAGGATGCGCTTGAAGCGATGATGCCCTACATTGAGCAGCAGCTTGCGCGCGGTATGCGGCTGCACGCCATCACGCGGCATTTCGTCGGCGCGTTCCATGCCGTGCCCGGCGCGCGCGCCTTCCGCCGCCATCTTGCCGAGCAGGGTGTGAAGCCGGGCGCCGGTCTGGACGTGCTGCGCGATGCGATCGCGCGCGTCGGTGCAGGCGTACCTGCCGAGGCCGCAGCGTAGATCAATCAGTCGACCGCCGTGCGCGAGCGGCGGTGGCTGCTCTGGAGTTCCGGATAACCGGTGAGCATCAGCTTGTCGGCGCGCACGCCCCAGCTCTCCAGGCGGTCGAGGAAGCTCATGCCGAGCAGATTGGTCTTCATCTGTCCGCGCTGCACGACCAGGGCCGGCACCGATTTCTCGACGAGATGGCCGACCGCGAGACGGTCGAGCGTGAGCCGGGCCGCCTTGGTGTGGCCGCCTGCGGTTTCGAGGTCGACGTCGTATTCGAGCATCTCGAGTGGCAGCCCGATCGCTTTCGCGGTTTCCCAGGTCAGCACCACGGAGGTCGCGCCGGTATCGATCACCATCGGTGCGGCGACACCATTGATCTTCGCACGCAGCGCGAATTCGCCGCCCTGGCCGCGCTGGATCTGCACGGCGGGGGCGGGGGAGGGGGGAGAGGCGGTGTGCGCGCGGAACATATGCGAGACCTTGTTGCTCGCGCGCGCGATCTGATCGGGATCGCCATAGGCGACGACCGCGCCTGCCGTACCGGCGAGCATGATGAGAACGAGCAGGAAGCGGATCATTGCGCGCCTCCACGCGAGCGCCTGCCGTTCAGGTGGGTTTCGGCGATCCCGCGATCGGCGCAAGACCAGCTTCCGACATGCGCGCCGGCAACAGCGCCATGACCGCCAGCCGTTCCGCGCTTTCCATGGCGTGCCAGCGCGCGATCTCCGGCAAGGTCCGGCCGCAGCCGAAGCACAGCTTGGTCTTGGGATCGATCATGCAGACGGCGACGCACGGCGTTTCTTTGCTCATCTCGGCATAGTGAGGGATGGTCGGGCAATTCTGCAAGCATCTGGTTAAGAGCCCGTACCTGCGCTCATGATCGGCTTGTGGCGCGGCCGGCGCTTCTCGTCGGGCAGCACGGAACTTTCCGGCTGGAGCGGCGGGGCATCCTCCGACATTGGCGCCAGCGCGCTCATCACGCGCTCCGGCGGGAAGGTGACGATCACCTCGGTGCCGATGCGCAGCTTCGATTTCAGCGTGAACGTGCCGCCATGCAGGTCGATCAGGTTCTTTGCGATCGGCAGCCCCAGCCCTGCGCCCTGTTCCGCCGACTTGATCGAGTTGGAGCCCTGGCCGAACGAGGCGAGCACGACCGGAATCTCGTCCTCGGGGATTCCGGAGCCGGAATCCCTGACCGAGAGATATTGTCCGCCCGAGGCGGTCCAGCCGGCCTTCAGCCAGATCTCGCCGCCTTGCGGGGTGAACTTGATAGAGTTGGAGAGCAGGTTGAGCACGACCTGTCGGATCGCGCGCTCATCGGCCCAGAGCCGCGGCATGGCCTGTTCGAACACCTCGTGGATGGTGATGCCGCGGCTGGAAGCGCGCAGCTTCATCAGGTGGTGGCAGTCGGCGACGATGCCGACCAGCGACACAGCTTCCTCGTTGAGTTCGTAGCGGCCGGCCTCGATCCGAGACAGATCGAGGATCTCGTTGATGAGGTTGAGCAGGTGCACGCCGGAATTATGGATGTCCGCCGAGTACTCCTTGTAGACCGGCACAGCATGCGCGCCGAAGATCTCGCTTTTCATCACCTCGGAGAAGCCGAGAATCGCGTTCAGCGGCGTGCGCAGTTCGTGGCTCATCTGCGCGAGGAAGCGCGACTTGGCGACATTCGCGGCCTCGGCGCGGTGGCGCGCTTCGTCCGAGATCGCCTTGGCCTGTTCGAGCTCGCCGATCAGCGCGTCCTTCTCGGCGCGCGCTTCCAGTGTCGCGAAGGTCGAGGAGTGCAGGCGGTGCGCCAGCAGCACGAAATAGCCTTCGGCGCCGAGTGCGAGCGCCGCCAGGATGTAGTTGTCCAGCGAACCGCTCATCGCGAAACTCAACGCCATCGCGACTGCGACCGGCGCGGTGGCGGCAAGGGCTGCGATCGGCAGATTGGCGGCCAGCATGCTCGATACTGCGATCACCAGCAGCATCAGGAACATCATCAGCGTTTCCGTGACCATGTCGAGCACGGGATGGATCAGGATCGCCATCCAGCACAGGCCATAGAGCAGGTCGAGCCCGACGAAGCGCGTCCGCCAGGCGCGCGTCGCCGAGGGCGAGGCGGGCTCGGCCAAAAAGCGCCGGCAGTTGCGGATCATCGCGGCGTGAATGCACATCATGCCGGCGGTCCAGGCCGCGGCGGGGATCGGCTGCATCAACAGCCCGAACAGCACGCCGGTGGCGACCACCAGCAGCATCACGACATACGAGGCCGACAGCCGGGTCTGGGCATATTGGCGCAGCATCTCGGCGTCGAAGGCCGGCCGGGTTCCGCTGGTCGACGTTAACTTGTCGCGCGCCTCGCGCACCCGCTGCGCCGCAGCCCTTCGGCTGCTCGCCGATGGGGCGCTCACCGGCTCGGCCGGAAGCAGCACAACCTCGGGCTTTTCAGCGGGGTCACTCATCCAACAACAACAATTCCTGCCCGCGCAAGGCGGGCCTTCTGCATTGTCTATCTCTGGCAAGAAATCCTTAAGAGGTGACTTAAGGAGCTAAAGAATTACGTTAACCGCGTGTTAATTTTTGGCTCGCGCGGTGCCGCTCAATGCAGCGCCGCATGCTGCGCGATGTAAACGACTGCACCTGCCAGATAGCCCGCGAGCGCGGGGACGGCGATGCGGCGCGCGTACCAGAGGAACTCGATCCGCTCGAGGCCCATTGCGGCGACGCCTGCGGCCGAGCCGATGATCAGGATCGAGCCGCCGGTGCCGGCGCAATAGGCGATGAACTCCCAGAGGAAACTGTCCGGCCGGTAATGGCCGAGGTCGTACATGCCCATGGTGGCGGCCACCAGCGGTACGTTGTCGATGACGGCGCTGAGGAGGCCGAGCACGACGACGATGATGTCCTGGCGGCCGATCGTCGTCTCCAGCCATCTGGCCAGCATCGTCAGAAGGCCAGCGTGTTCGAGACAGGCCACCGCGAGCAGGATGCCGACGAAGAACACGATCGAGCTCATGTCGATCCGGGTCAGCGCGTGCGCGAGCGTCAGCGGACGGCGGACATGCTCGTCCTTGTCGCGATGAATGATCTCGCCGACAAGCCAGACAATGCCGAGCCCAAGCAGCACTCCCATGAAGGGCGGCAGATGCGTGACCGCCTTGAAGGCGGGTACGGCGATCAGCGCGCCGAGCCCGAGACAGAACATCAGGTTGCGCTCGAACGACCTGACGGTCTGCAGGCCGTCGTCCTTGGGCGGCGGTGCGATGGTCTTGCCCTTCACCAGAAAGCTGATGAAGGCGAGCGGTACGAGCAGATTGACCAGCGAGGGCAGGAATACCGCGCCCATGATGTTCAGCGGCGTGATCTGCCCGCCGATCCACAGCATGGTCGTGGTGACGTCGCCAATCACGGTCCACGCGCCGCCGGCATTTGCGGCGATGACGATGAGGGAAGCGAACAGCAGGCGGTCATCGCGCCTGGCGATCAACCGCTGCACCAGCGAGACCATCACGATGGTGGTGGTCAGATTGTCCAGGATCGCGCTCAGAAAGAACGCTACAAAGCCGATCAGCCACATCAGCCGAACCTGGCTGGTCGTGCCGATGCGGGAGGTGATGACCTCAAAACCGTCGTGGGCGTCGATCACCTCGACGATGGTCATCGCGCCGATCAGGAAGAACACGATCTGCGCGGTGGAAGCGACGGATTCGTCGATTTGCCGGCTAACCATCGCATGGTCGCCGATCGTGGCTGCGTAGATTGCCCAGAGCAGCCCGGCGCCGATCAGCGCCGTGGCACTCTTGTTGATCCCAAGCGGATGTTCGAGCGCGATCGCCGCGTAGGCCAGAACGAAGATGACGGCGATCGCGATCAGCAAGGTGGGTTCAGTCCGTCAGGTGTCAGCGCGCAAGGCGCGCGAGCAGGCTCGACGTATCCCAGCGCTTGCCGCCCATCTTCTCGACCTCGGCGTAGAACTGGTCGACCAGCGCGGTCACCGGCAGGTTGGCGCCGTTGCGACGGGCTTCCGCGATGCAGATCGAGAGGTCCTTGCGCATCCATTCGACGGCGAAGCCGAAATCGTACTTGTCCTCGTTCATGGTCTTGTAGCGGTTTTCCATCTGCCAGGACTGCGCCGCGCCCTTGGAGATCACCTCGATCACGGAGGCGACGTCGAGGCCCGACTTCTTGGCGAAGTGGATGCCTTCGGAAAGGCCCTGGACGAGGCCCGCGATGCAGATCTGGTTGACCATCTTGGTGAGCTGGCCCGAGCCGGCGGGTCCCAACAGCTTGCACATCCGCGCATAGGTCGCGATGACAGGCTCGGCGCCGGCATAGGCGTCCTGCGCACCGCCGCACATCACCGTCAGCACACCGTTCTCGGCGCCAGCCTGGCCGCCGGACACCGGCGCGTCGACGAACTTGAAGCCGGCCTTGGTGGCGGCCGCGTCGAGCTCGCGCGCGACTTCGGCGGAGGCGGTGGTGTGGTCGACGAAGGTCGCGCCCTTCTTCATGCCGGCAAACGCACCGTCAGCGCCGATCGTGACCGAGCGCAAATCGTTGTCGTTGCCGACGCAGCACATCACGAAATCCTGGCCCTCGGCGGCCGCCTTTGGGGTCGCTGCGGTCTTGCCGCCGAACTTGTCCGCCCACTCCTTCGCCTTGGCTGCGGTGCGGTTGTAGACGGTGACCTCATGGCCCCCTTTTTTCACGAGGTGTCCGGCCATGGGGGAGCCCATGACGCCGAGACCGAGGAAAGCTACTTTAGCCATGTGTGGTACCTTGTCCGCAGTTTGGGTTTTACGGTTTTTGCCGGGCAGGGGGGCGCCAATCAGAGTCCTGGAAGTTCCGCCGTTGCGGCAGACCGGGCGCACCATAAACCCTTGAGGCCAGAGGGCAACGGCTTCGTTTGTCGCCCTCCTGTGCTAGGATGCAGGCTTCAGGACTTCCATAGAATGGGAGCGAAGGCATGGGCGGCGTGAGCGTTGGCGTTCTCGATCACTTCAACATCCGGACCCGGAATCTGGCCGAGACGGTCCGCTTCTACGAGGATGTGCTGGGCCTGGAAAAAGGCGCCCGGCCGAATTTCGCCTTTCCCGGGGCCTGGATGTACAGCGAGGGCAAGCCGGTGGTGCACCTCGTCGATATTTCTCCGACCTCGGAGCCACAAAAACCGGATTCCGGCGTTGTCCACCATGTCGCCTTCGTCAGCCGCGGGTTCGACGGCATGAAGCAGCGGCTGGCGTCCAAGGGGATGAAGTTCGAGTCCCGCCAGGTGCCCGGTGGCGACCTCTGGCAGATATTCGTCCACGACCCAAATGGGGTCATGATCGAGCTGAATTACGAGGCGGCCAGCGAGCAGGGGGCCGCGCCCGCCGAGATGGCTGACGATATCGGCAGGCAGTAGCCTTTTGGGCGTTTCCGCTCTAATGGGGCATCCTAAAGCCTTGAGCATGATCTGATCGGAAAACCGCTACACACTTTCCGGATCATGCTCTGTTCAGGAGATGCGCTTTGAGCGTGACGCAGCAACAGGTTCTCGACAGCCTCGCCAGGATCAAGTCACCCCGCGGGGTCGCGCTCACCAATGCCAATGTGCTGAGCCCGATCAGCGCGTCAGACGGCAAGGTGTTCTTCTCGATCAATGTCGATGCCGCTGAGGCGCGGGCCTGGGAGTCCATCCGGGTCGAAGCCGAGGCCGCCGTGCGCGCCATTCCCGGTGTCACCACCGTCATGGTGGCGCTGACCGCCGAGCGCAAGCCGGGCTCCGCACCTCCGCCGCCAACGCCAAGCCGCGGCACGCCGGGGGTGCAGCCGGTGCATGCCCACAAGCCCCCGCAGGGGGGCGGCTCGCCGATGGCGCGGCAGTCGGAGATTCCGGGCGTTGCCGCCGTGATCGCGGTCGCCTCGGGCAAGGGCGGCGTCGGCAAGTCGACCACCGCGCTCAACCTGGCGCTGGGCCTGCGCGACCTCGGTCTCAAGGTCGGGCTGCTCGATGCCGATATCTACGGCCCCTCGGTGCCGCGGCTGACGGGGCTGCGTGACAAGCCCGAGCTGAACAATGAGCGAAAGATGATTCCGCTCCGGCGCTTCGGCCTCGCCATCATGTCGATCGGCTTCCTGGTGGAGGAAGAGACCGCGATGATCTGGCGCGGCCCGATGGTGATGTCGGCCGTGACGCAGATGCTGCGCGACGTCGAATGGGGCCGGCTCGACGTGCTGGTCGTCGACATGCCGCCGGGCACTGGCGATGCCCAGCTCACGCTGGCGCAGAACGTGCCCTTGAAGGGCGCCGTGATCGTCTCGACCCCGCAGGACCTGTCCCTGATCGACGCGCGGCGGGGCCTTGCGATGTTCAGGAAGGTCAATGTGCCCGTGCTCGGCATCGTCGAGAACATGAGCTACTTCCAGTGCCCGCAGTGCGGCACGCGGTCGGACATTTTCGGCCATGGCGGGGCGCGGCACGAGGCCGAGAAGCTCGGAGTACCGTTCCTGGGCGAGATCCCGCTGCACATGGCGATTCGCGCCACCTCGGATGCCGGCAATCCCGTGGTCGACAGCGAGCCGGACGGGCCCCATGCGGCGATCTACCGCGCCATAGCGGGCCAGGTCCGGGACCAGCTCAAGGGCGTCATTGCCGCGGCCTGAGCGGCTCCGGGCCAATCCCTTCCAGCCAGTACCTCGGGGACATGCGACTTTCGTAGAGCCCCGTCATGCCAATGTCGCGTTCCGAAAGCGAGGCTTCCGTGTTAAACGCCCACGGCAGTCAAGCCCCTTCGGTTCGACGCGGCCAAACGCGTCGCCGGAATGAGTGGCGGGAACAAGGAAGTCTAGGGGAAACGCCCCAGCAAGGAGAGACTGAAGATGAAGCGTCGTGATTTCTTGAAAGTGTCGGCAGCAGGCGCGGCGGCGACCGCGGTAGCCTCGCCGGCGATTGCGCAGTCCTCGCCCGAGATCAAGTGGCGCCTGACGTCGAGCTTCCCGAAGTCGCTCGACACCATCTATGGCGGCGCCGAGCAGGTGGCGAAGTACGTCGCCGAGATGACCGACAACAAATTCCAGATCCAGGTGTTCGCGGCCGGCGAGATCGTCCCCGGCCTGCAGGCGCTCGACGCGACCTCGAATGGCACCGTCGAGATGTGCCATACCGTGTCGTACTACTATGTCGGCAAGGACCCGACCTGGGCGATCTACGCCTCGGTGCCGTTCGGCCTCAACGCGCGCATGCAGAACTCCTGGTGGTACCAGGGCGGCGGCGAGCAACTCGGTAACGAGTTCTTCAAGAAGTCGAACGTGATCGGTCACGCCTGCGGCAACACCGGCACCCAGATGGGCGGCTGGTTCCGCAAGGAGATCAAGACCGTTGCCGATCTCTCGGGCCTCAAGATGCGCATCGGCGGCATCGCCGGCCAGGTGCTCCAGAAGGTCGGCGTGGTGCCGCAGCAGCTCGCCGGCGGCGACATCTATCCGGCGCTGGAGAAGGGCACCATCGACGCGGCCGAGTGGGTCGGCCCCTATGATGACGAGAAGCTCGGCTTCGCCAAGGTCGCCAAGTACTACTACTATCCGGGTTTCTGGGAAGGCGGTCCGATGGTCCACGCCTTCACGAACCTGGACAAGTGGAATTCGCTGCCGAAGAACTACCAGGCGATCCTCGCCAACGCGATGGCCAACGCCAACACCTGGATGGCCGCGCGCTACGACATGCAGAACCCGGGGGCGCTGAAGCGTCTGGTCGCAGGCGGCACGCAGCTGCGTCCCTTCACCAACGAGGTGCTCGAGGCCTGCCTCAAGGCGACCAACGAGCTGTGGGCGGAGACCTCGGCCAAGAACGCCGACTTCAAGAAGTCGATCGACGCCATGCAGGCCTACCGCTCCGACGAATATCTGTGGTGGCAGGTCGCCGAATACACCTTCGACAGCTTCATGATCCGCTCGCGCACCCGCGGCTGATCTTTCGAACAAGTCGCAAGACGACAGGGCCCGGCCTCCTTCGCGAGGCCGGGCTTTTTCTTGTGCGCCCAGCATGGACGCACTCTTATGGGTGTAAGTCCCATCGTTAGTTGATCACAACGAGCGAAGCGAAGCGCAACTGCATGAGGGCGACCGAATGTGGGGAGGAAGCGCGGAGCGAAGCTGCGGGCCGATGAACAAGAACCGGATAGAAGGCGTTGCCGACCAGGGCGAGCGGGCAAGAAACCGCGAAGCTCTCGTGATCAAGGGGAAGCGGCGTAGATCCGGCGGTCGTGCAGCGAAGGAGTGCGTCCTTACCTGGGGAGATCTCGCCTTGTGCCCGAAAGGGCGACGGTGTCGAGCCGGAGCGAGAAGTCAGCCGAGGCCGTAGTAGTCGGCGGAAAAGCTGCGAAGCTATTCCGCAGGCGAAGGGCCG
>NZ_LGHM01000020.1 GCF_001908185.1 Bradyrhizobium sp. AS23.2 | reverse complement strand
AAAGCGCCACCCCGCCAAAGAGAGTTTGAATGAGAACGGCCAACTCCGCGCCAGAAATGAACTTGCCGAAGAAATTTCCGGTCAGCGCCTCCATGAGGCCAAAACCCACGGCACCAATGGTTGCGAAAATAATTGGAGCGGGAATCGTCGATCTTATAAATTTCAACATATCATCGCTCGCAGTTAGATAAAATTGATGCCCAGTCTCCTGCAGGCACGAATGCGGCTATCGCCGCACACCCCTTAGTTGTGTAACAAAATCGTCCTAACGCTGGGTAATCGTTGGAGTGTTATCCGATCAGATTGGATCGTGTAGTGCTCTAGAAACCCACTCCGCCGTCATTCCGGGACGATCCTCGGGCTGTGCGAAGCGCTGACCGAGGAGCAGGGGCGGACGGAGCACTATCTGCCGGTGGCAGTTGCTGGTGAACGAGTTGGAAGTGTCGTGCCGCTACGGATCACCGGCAGTAATGGCGAGCGGCTGACCACATAATTCCCTGTCGTCGCCCGGTTTGGCCGGGCGACCCAGTACGCCGCGGCTTCTCTAGCAAATAGCGCGCCCTACGACGCCCGCACCTGCCAAAACCGCAGCGTCCGCCGTGCGTTCTCCGGCGTCATTCGCGCAAAGTGGCCCTGTGCTCTCGCAAGGTCCGCCGGCTTCATCGCGCCGGTGGCGAAGCGGCTTTCGAGGACGGCGGCGGTGGTTTCCCAGCTGAGCTCCGCCGCCTTGCACGGCACCAGCAGGCCGTCCTCGCGCAGGCTTTGCATCAGCGGGCGAATCACCTCGACGGTCGATTCTGACAGCGCCGCCAATGCAGCGACGGCTTCTTCGTAGCGTCGCTGCCTGGCGAAGCCGAGCAGCGTGGCCTCGCTGAGCTGGCCTATCGCTTTGAGATTTGCGATGGCGCGCTTGGCGCCTTCGAAGTCGCGCACGGCTGACATCTCGCGCTCGACGCCGACAGTGACAGCGGCGATCGCGTTCCGGATTTCCTCGAACAGATGTGGCGGTGCGCGCGACAGCAGGCGGGTGCGAACCGCATCCGTTGCCGAACGCAGCAACCGGCGGCGCTGCTCGGAGGGCAGGTCGACGCGGACACCGACGCTCACGGCGAGCTCCGGATCTCTTTCGGCCTGTCCGACGATAACGGCAAATCCGTTTCCGGAAACGCGCGCGCCGGGATTGGCGGCAAGCCGCCGGCTGACGCTGGGATAGCGGCGCGCCAGCAGCGCATCGGTGACGATCTCCTTGAGCCACCAGCGGCCGGCGACCGCGAGCAGATGCGGCTCACCCTTGGATGATGCGATCTTCACCAGCTCGCCGTCGTCGAGGCGCGCGGATTCCTGCAGCACGGGGCCGGCGATGCGAATCTCGTCGTTGTTGGCGAGGCGGCGGATCACGGAAGGCGGGGCCTGGGCGATTGGCGCGAGCTGTGCGCTGATCTCGGCGAGCGCGACGCGCGCGCCCATGTCGGCGATGGCGCGCAGCTCGATGGTGCCGATCAGGCGCTCGAGCACGTCGTCAAACAGTGCGATCTGCTCGTCGCTGAAGCTGCTTGCGGAGGAGAGGAACAGGTCGGTGACGCGCCGGGCCGTTTCAAGGCCTTTTTCCGCCGAGCCTATCCGAATCGCGGATTCGACCTCGTCGATGATCGATAGCTTGGCGTTCAACATGACGCGTGCTCGTCCTGAGCGGATTGACGGAAGCTTGTTCTAAGCAATCGCAATCATTAGAGACGAGCACTGAACGTTTCGTAAACCATGCCCCGGGGCGGGCTATTCTCCGTTCCAGCCGCAGGCGCGGAGCCGCTCGTGCATGTGGGGCGGGGCCGGTGCCACCACGCGAATGGGTTCCTTGTTCCGGGAGATCGGCACCACGATCTCGCGGGAATGCAGGTGCAGCCGCGGCTCGCCGAAGCGCGGGCCGTTGCCGTAAATGTTATCGCCGAAGATCGGCCAGCCGGTCGCGGCCGAATGCACCCGCAATTGATGGGTCCGGCCGGTCACCGGTTCCATGGCGAGCCAGGTCAGGCCGTCGCCCCGGCCCATCACTTTCCAGTTGGTGACCGCCTTCTGGCCCTCGGGATCGGGTTTCTGCCACCAGCCGCGTTCGGCATTGAGCCGGCCGAGCGGCATGTCGATGATGCCTTCGTCCTCGGCAGGGCCGCCCTCGACCACGGTCCAGTAGGTCTTGCCGATCTTGCCATGCTTGAACAGCAGGCCGAGCGAGGCCGTCGCTTTCCGGTGGCGGCCGAGCACGAGACAACCGGAGGTGTCCTTGTCCAGCCGGTGGGCCAGCACCGGCGGCCGCGGCAGGCCGAAGCGGAGTGCGTCGAACGATGCTTCGAGGTTCGCGCCGCCCTTGGGGCCGCGATGCACGGGCAGGCCCGCCGGCTTGTCGATGACCAGCATCAGCCCGTCGCGATGGAGCACGCGCGCCAGGATCTCGTCGGCGGTCAATTCGGGAACATCGAGCAATTGCAGGACTTTCGGTCAAGACTTTCGTTTACGGGCCGGAACGGCTAACACACCAGTGCGGTGGATTTGGCATTCGCTCGGCGGCTGCCGCGAAATGCGAAGCGAATGCCAAATCCAGGGCCGCACTGGCAACAATATTTTCTCGTGCCGCTCTTCGATTTGAAGTTCCTAACCGGACTTGCGGCAAGAGAGTAGGAACTTCAAATCGTCGGCACGAGCATCATGAACGATACCACCCCCGAGACCCCCAAGCTGAGCTGGTGGCGCCGCCTTTCCAACGGGCTGAAGCGCACCTCGTCCTCGCTCGGCACCGCGGTCGCCGATCTCGTCACCAAGCGCAAGCTCGACCGCGCCATGCTCGACGACATCGAGGACGTGCTGCTGCGCGCCGACCTCGGCACCCAGGTCGCGGTGCGGATCGCGGACGCCGTCGGCACGGGGCGCTATGACAAGGCGATCTCGGCGGACGAGGTCAAGGACGTCGTCGCGACCGAGGTCGAGAAGGTGCTGGCGCCGGTCGCCAGGCCACTCGAGATCGACGCGGGCAAGAAGCCGTTCGTCATTCTCGTTGTCGGCGTCAACGGCTCCGGCAAGACCACCACCATCGGCAAGCTCTCGCAAAAGTTCGCATCCGAAGGCCGCAAGGTGATGCTGGCCGCCGGCGACACCTTTCGCGCAGCGGCCATCGAGCAGCTCAAGGTCTGGGGCGAGCGCACCAATACACCGGTCATCGCCGGAGCGCAGGGATCGGATTCGGCCAGCCTCGCCTTCAGCGCGCTGACGGCGGCAAAGGAGCAGAACATCGATGTGCTCCTGATCGACACCGCCGGGCGGCTGCAGAACAAGTCCGAGCTGATGAACGAGCTCGAAAAGGTCGTGCGCGTCATCCGGAAGGTGGACGACACTGCGCCGCATGCGGTGCTGCTTGTGCTCGATGCCACCGTCGGCCAGAACGCGCTGTCGCAGGTCGAGGCCTTCCATCGCATCGCCGGGGTCACCGGCCTCGTGATGACGAAGCTCGACGGCACGGCGCGCGGCGGCATCTTGGTGGCGCTCGCAGAGAAATTCAAACTGCCGGTGCATTTCATCGGCGTCGGCGAAGGCGTCGAGGATCTCGCGCCGTTCACCGCGCGCGATTTCGCACGCGCGATTGCCGGAATCGAAAGCTGAGAATGGACAAGACCCAGCCGCATCCGCTGTTCAAGCTGGCGACCGAGCTCGGTCCGCTGCTCGTCTTCTTCTTCGTGAATGCGAAGTTCAATTTGTTCGCCGCGACCGGCGCCTTCATGGTTGCGATCGTCGCGGCGATGGCCGCCTCCTACGTGGTGACGCGCCACGTCCCGATCATGGCGATCGTGACAGGCGTGATCGTGCTGGTGTTCGGCACGCTGACGCTGGTGCTGCACGACGAGACCTTCATCAAGGTCAAGCCGACCATCATCTATGGCCTGTTCGCGGCGATCCTCGGCGGCGGTCTTCTGTTCGGCCGCTCCTTCATCGCCGTGATGTTCGACCAGATGTTCAACCTGACCCCGCAGGGCTGGCGCATCCTCACGCTGCGCTGGGCGCTGTTCTTCGCCGGCTTGGCAGTGCTGAACGAGATCGTCTGGCGCACCCAGAGCACGGACTTCTGGGTGAACTTCAAGGTGTTCGGCGTGACGCCGCTGACCATGATCTTCGCCATCGCCCAGATGCCGCTGACCAAGCGCTATCACATCGAGCCGGTGTCGCTGGAGACGAGCGAGGCCGAGGCGGGGGACGTGAGGAACAGGTGACGGTCTCTCCGCGACGTGGACTTGAGGCGCCGCCACATACTCCGGTGTCATCGCCCGACTTGATCGGGCGATCCAGTATTCCAGTGACAGCAGTGAATTAGGGAGAAGCCGCGGCGTACTGGATGCCCCGGTCAAGCCGGGGCATGACGGCGGTGTGTGGGGCCGGCTTGTTTCGCTGACAGCGACGGCGATCAGCTCCCCGCCTTCAGCGCCTTCTCCATCTGCGGCAGCAGCACCGTCCGCAAATTGTCCGGCGTGATCGGCCCGACCAGCTTGTAGACGATGGTGCCCTCGCGTCCGACGACGAAGGTTTCGGGCACGCCATAGACGCCCCATTCGATCGAAGCGCGGCCATTGGTATCCACGCCGACGCGGCCGAACGGGTTGCCGTAGCGGCCGAGGAAGCGCCGTGCGTTGTCGGGCGCGTCCTTGTAGTTGATGCCGACGAGCTGGAAACGCGTGTCCTTGGCGAGCTCGGTCAGGAGCGGCGCCTCGTCGTGGCACGGCACGCACCAGGACGCCCAGACATTGACCAAGCTCACCTTGCCCTTGAAGGCGGCGGGGTCGAGCCCGGGCACCTGTGCGTTGTCAGCCTGCAATCCGTCGAGTGGCGGCAGCGTGGTCTGCGGCGCCGGCCGCCCGATCAGTGCGGAAGGAATCCGCGAGGGATCGCCGCTGCCGAGCCGGAACCAGAACAACAGCGCGAGCCCGATAAAGGCGATCAGCGGCAGCACCATCAGGAAGGTGCGGCGCGGCGGCGGAGCAGAAGTCGATTGATCGTTCATGTGATCGTTCTTGACGTATCCATCGCGCTGCGGCCTGAGCGGCGGGTGATGCCGCTGCGTTCGAGGTCGCGCAGGCGCCGGGTCTGGCTGCGATAATCGAGCACGATCCAGCCGATCAGGATCGCCACCACGATGGCCGCAGCCGCGTAGGACGTCATGATGAAGGACGCGTAAGGACCGAGCGACATCGTCATGCGGCCCCAACTTCTTTTGACGCGTTTTCTTCACGCGAACCGGCGCCCACTTCGCTCGAAAACGCGATACGGCTCGCCTGCATCATCTGCAGGGAGCGGACGCGGCGGCGCAGGATCTCGTTGCGCATGGCCGCGACGTGCAGCGTAACGAATAGCAGCGTGAATGCGACCGCCATCACCAGCAGCGGGATCAGGAACGATTTGTCGAGCGTCGAGCCGCCCATGCGCATCACCGAGGCCGGCTGGTGCAGCGTGTTCCACCAGTCGACCGAGAACTTGATGATGGGCAGGTTGATCGCGCCGACCAGTGTCAGCACGGCGGCGGCGCGCGCTGCGCGGGAGGGATCGTCGACCGCGCGCCACAGCGCCATCAGGCCGAGATACATCAGGAAGAGAATCAACACCGAGGTCAGCCGCGCGTCCCATTCCCAATAGGTGCCCCACATCGGCCGGCCCCACAGCGATCCCGTGAGCAGCGCGAGGAAGGTGAAGGCGGCGCCGATCGGTGCGGCCGCTTTCGCGGCGACGTCGGCGAGCGGGTGCCGCCACACCAGCGTGCCGAGCGAGGCGATGCTCATCACGCCCCACACGAACATCGACAGCCACGCGTTGGGCACGTGAATGAACATGATCTTTACGGTCGCGCCCTGCTGATAGTCGTCGGGCGCGTAGGCGGACTGATACAGGCCGATGGTGAGCAGGATGACGGTCGCGGCCGCAAGCCACGGCAACACCCGCGCCGAGAGCGCGAGGAACCGTGTCGGGTTGGCGAGGTCGATCAGCGTCATGGTATCCTGATAATCACCGGTGGCCGCTCAGGCAATCAGCACGAAAGGCCGCAGCGAAAATTGATCGGGGTCAAGGTCAGTCAAGTCCGTGCCGAAGGCTCGCCGCGGCCGCGAAAGGGCCGATCACGAGGCTGACCAGCGACAGCGCGCACAGGATCGAGAACGGCGCGCCGAACGACAACGGCCCTACGATCACGGCCTGCGAGGCCGCAACCCCGAAGATCAGCACCGGGATCGACAGCGGCAGCACCAGCACCGCCATCAGAAGTCCGCCGCGGTGCAGGGTCACCGCCAGCGCCGCGCCGATCATGCCGGTGAAGGTCAGGGCCGGGGTGCCGGCCAAAAGCGTCAGCGCCACCGCGCCGGTTGCGACCATGTCGAGGTTGAGCAGCAGGCCCAGCACGGGGGTTGCGACAATCAGCGGCAGGCCCGCGGCCAGCCAATGCGCCAGCGCCTTGGCGGCGCAGGCGAGTTCCAGCGGTGTCCGGCTCATCGTGATCAGGTCGAGCGAGCCGTCCTCATGGTCGGCCATGAACAGCCGGTCCAGCGTGAGCAGGCTCGCCAGCAGCGCACCGAGCCATAGGATCGCCGGCCCGAGCCGCGACAGCAGCGCCAGGTCCGGTCCCACCGCGAACGGCATCAGCACCACGACGGTCAGGAAGAACAGTACGCCGATCAGCGCCCCGCCGCCGACGCGGAGCGCGATCCGGACGTCCCGGCGAATGAGGGCGGAAAGAGCGGTCATGGGGTGGCCCTTTCAGCGGAATACGAACCTGCGTCAGCGGCAAACCCCGGGCACACTGCGCTCCCTCCCCCCTTGTGGGGGAGGCATAGGCCGCCTCCGGCGGCCGTCCTCTTAAGAGACGCCGAAGCGAAGCTTCGGCGATGGGAGGGGGGTAGCCCCAGGAGGGATGCTTGAGGCGGGCGGGCCGGCAGCAACAAAGCGTCTGCCGCTTTAACGCTAGAACCGACGGGCCCTGCCGTGCGGCCCCCCCCTCCCTGACCCTCCCCCGCAAGGGGGAGGGAACGGTGAGAGCGGAGCCCGGCCTCGAGTGGTGCCGAGGGAGCGAGGGTTGTGCCGGCAAAAGCCGGGCGCCCGAGAAAAGCTGAGGGTCCGCGAACTTCATGCCGTGCCCCCGATTCGCAGCTCCCGCGATTCGATACCGAGCGGGGCGTGGGTGGCGGCGATGATCAGGCCGCCGCGGCCGAGATGATCGCGCATCAGGCCGCCGAACATGTCCTGGCCGGCGACATCCAGCGCCGTGGTCGGCTCGTCCAGCAGCCAGACCGGGCGGCGAACGGTCAGCAGGCGGGCCAATGACAGCCGGCGGCGCTGGCCGGCAGACAGGAAAGCGGCGGGCAGGTGGGTGGCGTGGTCGAGGCCGACGGTTGCGAGGCTTTGGGCGGCGTCGCAGCGCTCGCCCCCGAGAAAATCAGCCCAGAATGACAGATTCTCCGCCACGCTGAGCGCCGGCTTCAGGGCGTCGCGATGGCCGAGATAGTGGCACTGCTCCGGCAGCGTCAGTTCGGCATCGCCCCCATCCAGCGCGATCTTGCCGCCGGCCGGAATGAGCAGGCCCGCGATCAGCCGCAGCAGCGAGGTCTTGCCCGATCCGTTGCGGCCCACGACCGCCACGGCTTCGCCGGACGCAGCCTCGAAATCGAGCCCGGCGAACACCTCGCGGCCGCCCCGCACGCAAACGACTCCGCGTCCGGACAGCTGCATCTTGCCTCGTATCAACCCGTTCAAAGCCAGGCCTCAGGAAATCTTGGGGTAGCGCATGGGAATTTTTGGCTCGCGGATTGCTGCGGCACGTTTGTGGCTGTGGCGGCGCGGTTAGAAAGCTTCTATAAGCCCGGAACTACTTGATGCAGCAACTCAACCTGCCCCTGCAAGCGACCCAGCCGGATTCGCTGACGGTGTTAAAATACCCCTTGCCGGGTATAACTAACAATTGGGATTTCCTACATGACCTCGCTCGACAGCTTCAAATGCAAAAAGACCCTCAAGGTCGGCGCCAAGACCTATGTCTATTACAGCCTGCCCACGGCCGAGAAGAATGGTCTGAAGGGAATTTCGAAACTTCCCTACTCGATGAAGGTCCTGCTTGAGAACCTCCTCCGCAACGAGGACGGCCGCTCGGTCAAGAAGGAGGACATCGTCGCGGTGTCCAAATGGCTGCGCAAGAAGTCTCTGGAGCATGAGATCGCGTTCCGCCCGGCGCGCGTCTTGATGCAGGACTTCACCGGCGTGCCGGCGGTGGTCGACCTCGCCGCGATGCGCAACGCGATGCAGAAGCTCGGCGGCGATGCCGAGAAGATCAATCCGCTGGTGCCGGTCGACCTCGTCATCGACCACTCCGTGATCGTGAACTTCTTCGGCGACAACAAGGCCTTCGCCAAGAACGTCACCGAGGAATACAAGCAGAACCAGGAGCGCTACGAGTTCCTGAAGTGGGGCCAGAAGGCGTTCTCGAACTTCTCCGTCGTGCCGCCCGGCACCGGCATCTGCCACCAGGTCAATCTCGAATATCTCTCTCAGACGGTCTGGACCAGGAAGGAGAAGATGACGGTCGGCAAGAAGACCGGCACCTTCGAGGTCGCCTATCCTGACTCGCTCGTCGGCACCGACTCCCACACCACCATGGTCAACGGTCTCGCCGTGCTTGGCTGGGGCGTCGGCGGCATCGAGGCGGAAGCCTGCATGCTCGGCCAGCCGCTGTCGATGCTGCTGCCCAACGTCGTCGGCTTCAAGCTGAAGGGCGCGATGAAGGAAGGCGTCACCGCGACCGACCTCGTGCTCACCGTCACGCAGATGCTGCGCAAGCTCGGCGTCGTCGGCAAGTTCGTCGAGTTCTTCGGCCCCGGCCTCGACAATCTCTCCGTCGCCGACAAGGCGACGATCGCCAACATGGCTCCTGAATATGGTGCGACCTGCGGCTTCTTCCCGGTCGACGCTGCCGCGATCGATTATCTCAAGACCTCCGGCCGCGCGCCGGCGCGCGTCGCGCTGGTGCAGGCCTATGCGAAGGCGCAAGGGCTCTTCCGCACCGCCAAGTCGGCCGATCCGGTGTTCACGGAAACGCTGACGCTCGACCTCGCCGACGTCGTTCCTTCGATGGCCGGTCCGAAGCGCCCCGAAGGCCGCATCGCGCTGCCGTCGGTGGCCGAAGGCTTCTCGCTTGCGCTCAGCAGCGAGTACAAGAAGGCCGAAGAGCCGGCGAAGCGCTTTGCCGTCGAAGGCGAGAAGTACGACCTCGGCCATGGCGACGTCGTGATTGCCGCCATCACCTCGTGCACCAATACCTCGAATCCGAGCGTGCTGATCGGCGCCGGCCTGCTCGCGCGCAATGCTGCCGCCAAGGGGCTGAAGGCCAAGCCGTGGGTGAAGACCTCGCTTGCCCCGGGCAGCCAGGTGGTCGCGGGCTATCTCGCCGATTCCGGTCTGCAGAAGGATCTCGACAAGGTCGGCTTCAACCTGGTCGGCTTCGGCTGCACCACCTGCATCGGCAATTCCGGCCCGCTGCCGGAGGAGATCTCGAAGTCGATCAACGACAACGGCATCGTCGCGGCCGCAGTGCTCTCCGGTAACCGCAACTTCGAAGGCCGCGTCTCGCCGGACGTCCAGGCGAACTATCTGGCCTCGCCGCCGCTGGTCGTCGCCCACGCGCTCGCGGGCAGCGTGACCAAGAACCTCGCGGTCGAGCCGCTCGGCGAGGGCAAGGACGGCAAGCCGGTGTACCTGAAGGACATCTGGCCGACGACGAAGGAGATCAACGCCTTCATGAAGAAGTTCGTGACCGCGTCGATCTTCAAGAAGAAGTACGCCGACGTGTTCAAGGGCGACACCAACTGGCGCAAGATCAAGACGGTCGAGAGCGAGACCTATCGCTGGAACATGAGCTCGACCTATGTGCAGAACCCGCCCTATTTCGACGGCATGAAGAAGGAGCCGGAGCCGGTCACCGATATCGTCGAGGCGCGCATCCTCGCCATGTTCGGCGACAAGATCACCACCGACCACATCTCGCCGGCCGGTTCGATCAAGCTCACCTCGCCCGCGGGCAAGTATCTCAGCGAGCACCAGGTCCGTCCCGCCGACTTCAACCAGTACGGCACGCGGCGCGGCAACCATGAAGTCATGATGCGCGGCACCTTCGCCAACATCCGCATCAAGAACTTCATGCTCAAGGGCGCCGACGGCAACATTCCGGAAGGCGGTCTCACCAAGCACTGGCCCGACGGTGAGCAGATGTCGATCTACGACGCGGCGATGAAGTACCAGCAGGAGCAAGTGCCGCTGGTCGTGTTCGCCGGCGCCGAATACGGCAACGGCTCCTCGCGCGACTGGGCTGCGAAGGGCACGCGTCTGCTCGGCGTGCGCGCCGTGATCTGCCAGAGCTTCGAGCGCATCCATCGTTCGAACCTCGTCGGCATGGGCGTTCTGCCGCTGACCTTCGAGGAAGGCACCTCGTGGTCGTCGCTGGGTCTGAAGGGCGACGAGAAGGTCACGCTGCGCGGTCTCGTCGGCGATCTGAAGCCGCGCCAGAAGCTGACCGCGGAGATCGTCTCGGGCGACGGTTCGTTGCAGCGCGTTTCGCTGCTGTGCCGCATCGATACGCTGGACGAGCTCGACTACTACCGCAACGGCGGCATCCTGCACTATGTGCTGCGCAAGCTCGCGGCGTAAGCGCGGATTTGTGAACGGTGGCTCACTGCGAAGTGAGTAGAAGGTTAAACGAAGGCGGCCTATCAAATGGCCGCCTTCGCACGTTTGCGGCATGCTTCGGATGGGCCCGTCCGGCGGAAAACTCCGCCGAGGACGGTTGGATGTGCCGCGCCCCCGTAGGACTACGGTGACCATCAGGCGATAAGATCTCCCCCAACGAATGACGATGTGTGACGTTCGACATGACTGGAATGATGGCTTCTAATCTGGTTTCGCGCTGGTCCGGTGCATTTTGGTCGGGAGCGCTCAGCATCTGTGCCATCGTCGCCATCATCCGCCCCGCGCACGCCGATCCCCGCGCCGTTGTCGAATTGTTTACCTCGCAGGGCTGCTCGTCCTGCCCGCCCGCCGACAAGATCATTGGCGATCTTTCCAGCGATCCTTCGATCATCGCGCTGAGCATGCCGATCGATTATTGGGACTATCTCGGCTGGAAGGACACGCTGGCGGATTCGCGCTTCTCGGCGCGGCAGAAAGCGTATTCACGCATGCGCGGCGACCGCGAGGTCTACACGCCGCAGGTCGTGGTCAACGGCTCCGCGCATGTCATCGGCAGCGATCGCGCCGGCATCGAGAATGCGATCGGCAAGACCGACAAGAGCACCGGCGTGATGAGCGTGCCGGTGACGATGTCGCTCTCGGGCAAGCAGATCAATGTCTCGGTGGCCGAGAGCAAGGAGCCGGCGGCCTCGCACGGCGAAGTCTGGATCTGCTCGATCGCCAACTCGGTGCCGATCTCGATCGGGCGCGGCGAAAATCGCGGACAGCAGATTACCTATCACAACGTGGTGCGCAATTTGCTCAAGGTCGGCGATTGGAACGGGCGTCCGGAAAGCTGGACGGTGCCGATCGAGAACCTCACGCGCGACGGCGTGGACGGCGCGGTGGTCTATGTCCAGGACGGCAGCCGCGACAAGCCCGGCCCGATGCTGGGCGCGGCGTACACCTCGCTGCATTGAAGTAATTGGATCGTCGTCTCCGAAGATTTGGCCTTCGTCATTGCGGGGCGCGCCTTTTGGCGCGGGCCCGGAACCCATCGATCCAATTTTCAAAATGAGAAATGGATTCTCAGATGCGCAATTGCGCATCGTAGCTCGCGCTTCGCGCGCCCCGGAATGACAGTCGGCAGAAACACCCGACACAAAAAAAAGGACCAACTCGCGTTGGCCCTCTCCTTGCGGTGCGTACAGACCCGATCCCATCGACCCCGGGGGGCTGGGGGCTGAGGAATCCGGAACCGAAAGGACCGGGTCAACGCACATAGGTCTTCTCGCAATGCAGGGCGGCAGTCGCTAGGCGGAAAAGAGGCGATACTATGATTCCTGCTAACGATCCCGTGACGGTTTGCCGCTGACAAATTCTACTTTTGCGTGTGCGTCGATGCCGACCCGATTCAACGGGTTGAGTATGGTTCCCCTTGCGGTGGGGAACGGTTGGCGCAATCATGCAATTGTCATGATCCGCGGTTCCGGGGGCGGTCTTCGCGAATGCGATCATGCAGATGCGACAGGAGGCGCTCCATGAATCTGTCGGAGGATGCCGATCCGAGCGAGCTGCGCGCGGCGGCGCGCCCCGCCGCTGCGAACGCGCAGCCGAACCGGGTGACGTTCAACCGGCTCGAATTGCACCGAATTCTCAATCTGTACGGTCGCATGGTCGCCGATGGCGAGTGGCGCGACTATGCCATCGACTTCCTGAAAGACCGGGCCGTGTTCTCGGTCTATCGCCGCGCCTCGGAAGTTCCGATCTATCGCATCGAGAAGGACCCGCGGCTCGCGCGCAAGCAGGGCATGTACAGTGTGATCTCGGCGACCGGCCTGATTCTGCGGCGCGGCCATGAACTCGAGCGGGTGCTGCTGGTGATCGATCGCAAGCTGGCGGTGGTTTAGCCAGGATCTGGTAGCCCGGATGGAGCGCAGCGCAATCCGGGCCGTCGAATCAGTAGCCGTAGGGTGGGCAAAGGCGCAACGCGCCGTGCCCACCACATTCCCGAATTGTCGCGGCATCGGTGGGCACGCTTCGCTTTGCCCACCCTACGACTACGACAGTAAGCCTTACTTTCCCGGCACGCTCGTCCCGCCCTCGCCGAGGTCGCGCTGCATCATCACCGTGTCGAGCCAGCGGCCGAATTTCAGCCCGACATTGGGATGCGTGCCGATCATCTTGAAGCCGCACTTGGTGTGAACGCCGATCGAGCCGGCATTGGCGGAATCGCCGATGACCGCGATCATCTGGCGGAAGCCGCGCGCCTCGCATTCGGCAATCAGCCGCTCCAGCAGCAACAGCCCGACGCCGCGGCGGTGGAACGAGGGATCGAGATAGATCGAATTCTCGACCGTAAAGCGGTAGGCCGGCCGCGGCCGGTAGGCGCCGGCATAGGCATAGCCGGCCACGCGGCCGTCGAGGATGGCGACGAAATAGGGATAGCCGCCGTCGACCAGCTCGCGATAGCGGCGCGTCATCTCGCCAAGGTCAGGCGGTTCCAGCTCGAACGTCGCGGTGCCCTCGCGGACGGCCTGCTGGTAGATGGCGGTGATGGCAGGGAGGTCGGCCTCTAGGGTGGGCCTGATATCAGGTGCGGACATGAGGGAAGACTAGAGCCTTCCCGTGGTCGCCGGAAGGGGGCCCCCGGCGTCGCCTCATCGTCATTGCGAGCCACCGGGTCCGCGCGTGGCGCGGCCCGATGACAGGCTCCGCGAAGCAATCCAGAAATGCATCCGCGGACACGCTCTGGATTACTTCGTCGCAAGGGCTCCTCGCGATGACGGCGGCTGGGGGAGGCGCCCGGCCTAAACAAAAACCCCGGCCTTTCGGCCGGGGTTCGTGTCCGTTCTCTCAGGTCTATCGCTTAGTCGCGCTGGCCGAGGAGCTGCAGCAGCAGCGTGAACAGGTTGATGAAGTTCAGGTACAGCGACAGCGCACCGCTGATCGCCGCACGCTCTGCGATCTCACCGCCGGCCGAAGCGTAGCCGTAGATGTAGTCGTTCTTCAGCCGCTGCGTATCCCAGGCGGTGAGGCCAGCGAACACCAGCACGCCGACCACCGACACGATGAACTGCAGCGCCGAGCTGGCCAGGAACAGGTTCACCAGGCTCGCGATGATGATGCCGATCAGGCCCATGAACAGGAACGAGCCCATTCCGGTCATGTCACGCTTGGTGGTGTAGCCGTAGAGGCTGAGCGCACCGAAGGTGGCCGCGGTGATGAAGAACACGCGCACGATCGAGGTGTGCGTGAACACCAGGAAGATCGACGACAGCGAGATGCCCATCAGCGCCGAGAACACCCAAAACAGGATCTGGGCGGTCGAGGGGGCGAGACGGTTGATGCCTGCGGAGATCACGAACACCATCGCGAGCGGCGCCAGCATGAACAGCCATTTCAGGGGGCTCACGAACATCGCGTAGCCGAACGGCGTCAGGAACAGCTTGCCGACGCGGACGGCGTCCGCGGTCGGAACGTCCGTCACGGCGGCCATGTAGACGCCGAGCGCGGCCAGGCCGGTGATGGCGAGGCCGATGCTCATGTAGTTGTAGATGCGCAGCATGTAGGCGCGCAGGCCGGCGTCGACCGTCGCGGCGTCAACACGCCCGGCGGCCCTGCCGAAAGGAGAAGCGTAGTTACGGTCTAGGTCCGACATGGTCGAATTCCCGTTGGTTGGCCCGGTCCGGCATGAGGGTCGCCATACCGCCGGTTCGTCAAATTCTATCTCGGATACCGATGTCTGCCGACATTAAATTTGGCTAACAATCGGGGCTCCGAACCCATTCGATATGTGGGAAACTAACACATTCGCTGCAACCGTCCACGCGCGGCCGAATGTCGCCCTCGGCCCACAATCCTGACGGGTAGGCCTGGTTAATCGCAGGAATCGTGCGATTCCGATCCCGCGCGGCCGCCCGCTACATTTTGTCACAAATTCCGCAACACCGTAGCGGGCTTTTTGTTCAACGCCAGGAGCGTGCCGGCGAGCCCGAGCCCGACCGTGACGATGAGGGCGGCCGCGACCACGCCGGCCGCGCTGCCGGCCTGCCAGACGAAGCTCAGCGTCATCAGCCGCGTCACGATCATCCAGGCCGCGATGCTGCCGGCGATCACGCCGAATACCGCAGTGGCAAGCCCGATCAGGAGGTATTCGAGGGCATAGGCGCCGAGCAGCCGCAGCCGCGTTGCGCCCAGGGTCTTCAGGATCACCGCATCGTAGACCCGGTGGCGGTGGCCGGCGGCAAGTGCGCCGCCCAGCACCAGGATCGCCGAGATCAGGGTCACGGCGCTGGCGCCGCGGATCGCCAGGGCAAGATTGGTCACGACGGAGCCGACGGTCTCCATCACCTCGCGTACGCGCACGCTCGTCACCATCGGATAGGCGTCTGCGACCTGCTTGATGATCTGGCCGTCGCCCGCCGCGTCGCCGCCGGCTTCGGTCAGGGTCGCGATGTGGGTATGCGGCGCGCCCTTGAAGGCATTCGGCGAGAACACGAGGACGAAATTAATGCCCATCCCCTGCCAGTCGATGTTGCGCAGATTGCTGATCTTCGCGGGAATGTCGCGGCCGAGCACGTTGACCACGACTTCGTCGCCGACCTTGAGGCCGAGCCCGTCCGCAATCTTCTTCTCCATCGAGACCAGCGGCGGGCCGGAATAATCGGTGCTCCACCACTCGCCTTCGACCACCTTGGAGCCCTTCGGCAACTCGCTGGTATAGGTCAGGCCGCGGTCGCTCTGCAGCACCCATTCGGAATCGGTGGTCGGCTTGAGATCCTCGGCGCGGACGCCGCGCGCGGCGACGATGCGGCCGCGCAGCATCGGCACGTCCTCGACCTTCGCGCCGGGGGCGATCTGGCGCAGATAACCGTCGAACTGCTCGGCCTGCGTGCTCGGGATGTCGATGAAGAAGAAGGACGGAGCCCGATCCGGCAATGCGGCCAGGAACTGCCGGCGCAGATTGCCGTCGATCTGGGTGATGGTGACGAGCACGGCGAGCCCGAGCCCCAGTGACAGCACGACCGAGGGCGTGAGCGCGCCCGGCCGGTGGATGTTGGCGATTGCAAGCCGCAGCATCGGCAGCCGCGTCCGGGGCAGCCGCCGCGCGATCGTCATCAGCAGGGCGGCGATGCCGCGCAGCAGGGCGAATACGACGACGGAGGAGGCCACGAACACCGCGGCGATGCGCTTGTCGAAGGACAGGCCGATCACGACCGCGATGAGCAGCGCGATCACGACGCCCATGAATACGAGATAGCTCCAGCGCGGCCGGTGCCATTCCGAGCTGATGGTGTCGCGGAACAGCGCCGCCACCGGCACGTCGTGCACGCGGCCGAGCGGCCACAGGCCGAAGGCGAGCGCGGTCAGAAGGCCGTAGATAAAGGACAGCGCGAGCTCGTCGGCATGCACGGCCGGAATCACCGGCAGCGGCAGCAGCTTGCCGAATAGGCCGACGATGGCGAAAGGCATGGCGGCGCCAAGCGCAAGGCCGATCACCGAGCCGATCGCAGCCAGCAGGATGACTTGCGCCAGGTAGATGCCGAACACATCGCGGCCGGTGGCGCCGACGGCCTTGAAGGCCGCGATCACCTCGAGCCGGCGGTCGATATGGCTCTTCACGGCATTGGCGACGCCGACGCCGCCGACCAGCAGCGCGGCGAGGCCGACCAGCGTCAAAAACTGCGTGAAGCGGCTGATGTTGCGCTCGAGCTGCGGCGAGGCATTGGAGCGGCTGCGGATCTCCCAGCCGGCCTGCGGCGCGGCGCTGCGCGCATCCGCGATGAAGGCTTCGGTGGCGCGCTCGTTGTTGGCGGTATCAGGCAGTTTCACCCGGTAGACCCAGCGCACCAGGCTGCCGGGTTGGATCAGGCCGGTGGCGCGCAGGCCTGCTTCGCTGATCAGGAAGCGCGGCCCGAAACCGATCCCGCCGGCGAGCTTGTCGGGCTCGGCTTCGACCGTGCTGCGGATCTGGAAGGTTGCGCTCCCGATGGTGACGCGGTCGCCGGTCTTGAGGGAGAGACGCGCCAGCAGCGTCGGATCGGCGGCCGCGCCGAAGGCGCCGTCGCGCATCGCGAGCAGATCGGACATCGGCAGCGGCGGCGCCAGCGTCAGCTGGCCGAGCATCGGATAGGTGTCGTCGACCGCCTTCATCTCGACCAGCGCGAGCTTGCCCTCGGCCGAGCGCGCCATGCCGCGCAGGGTCGCGGCGGTGGAGACGGTGCCGCGCGAGCGCAGGAAGGCGACCTCCTCTGGCTTGGCCTCGCGCTGGAACAGCACGAAGGAGACGTCGCCGCCAAGCAGCGTGCGGCCTTCGCGGGCGAGACCGTCGCTGAGGCTCGCCGAGACCGAGCCGACGCCGGCGATCGCCATCACGCCGAGCGCGATGCAGGCGATGAAGACGTAGAAGCCGCGCAAGCCTCCGCGCAATTCGCGCATCGCGTAGCGTAGTGACAACGCGACGGCGTTGGGCTTCGCGAACGATTGGGCCGCGACGCTCATGCCGGCGCAGACTGCGTGTCGATGCGACCCGAACGCAGACGAATGACGCGATCGCAGCGATGCGCGAGCGAGGAATCGTGCGTCACCAGCACCAGCGTCATGCCGCGCTCGGCGTGCTTGCCGAACAGGAGATCGACGATCTGTTTTCCGGTCGCCTCGTCGAGATTGCCGGTCGGCTCGTCGGCGACGAGGATGGCGGGATCGGGCGCCAGCGCGCGCGCGAGCGCGACACGCTGCTGCTCGCCGCCGGAAAGCTGTGTCGGGTAGTGATGCAGGCGATCACCGAGCCCGACCGATTGCAGCTCCTGCGCCGCGCGCTTCGCAGCGTCAGGATTTCCAGCGAGTTCGAGCGGCACGGCGACGTTCTCCAGGGCCGTCATGGTCGGAATCAGGTGAAAGGACTGGAAGACGATGCCGACCTGGCGGCCGCGAAAGCGGGCGAGCGCATCCTCGTCGAGGGCATTGAAAGGCGTGCCGCTCACCACCACCTCTCCGCTATCAGGACGCTCCAACCCCGCCATCACCATCAGCAGCGTGGATTTGCCCGAGCCTGACGGGCCAATCAGGCCGATCGCCTCGCCCGAGGCGACCCGCAGGCTGATATCCTTGAGGATGTGAACGCGTGCCGCGCCCGTACCCAATGAGAGATTGACGTTGGAGATGGCGATGGTGTCCGCGGCGGTGCCGGCGAGCGAAGAGGATTCGATGCGACTGTCCATGGTCCGGTCATATGGCAACTCCGCCAGCGCGGTCGAGAGGCGTTACGGATTGTTCATGCACATAGCCGTGTTGATGTTCGCTTTGATGACGGTCGTGAATTCGGCGTGGGCCGAGGGGCAGCCGGCGGGGAAGCCGGTCAAGCTCGTCGTTCTCGGCGATTCCCTAAGTGCCGGCCTCGGCCTCCCGGCCCAGGAGGCATTCCCGGCAAAGCTCCAAAAAGCCTTGCAAGCCAAAGGTATAGCGATCGACATGACCAATGCCGGGGTGTCTGGGGACACTTCGTCGGGCGGCCGCGACCGGCTTGACTGGTCGGTGCCGGATGGAACCGACGGCGTCATCGTCGAGCTTGGCGCCAACGACGCGCTGCGCGGCATCGATCCCGATCTGACGCGCACTGCGCTGAGCGACATCGTCCAGCGTCTCAAGGCGCGCAAGATCCCGGTGATGCTCTGCGGCATGCAGTCGCCGCCGAATTACGGGGCCGATTATGCGGCGCGCTTCAATTCGATTTATCCGGATCTGGCGAAGAAATTCGACGTGCCGCTCTATCCGTTCTTCCTCGACGGTGTCGCGGCCGACGCTAGGCTCAACCAGGCCGACGGCATTCATCCGACCGCGGCCGGTGTCGACATCATCGTTGGCAAGATCGTGCCCATGGTGGAGGCATTCATTGGCACGATAAGCGAGCAACGACGTTGAAAAGCGGGCGGCGCCAACCGCAATTCCCAGGGTTTTCCCGGGAGGATGCGCGCAGCGCTTCGCAGGGTCACACAACTGCGATAGGAATCAGGGTACCGGTGATTCGTCGCCGGCTCTAATTTGGATGTGGTCCTTGCTTCTCAAGGGCCGCACCCAAGCATCGGGAGTGCTGAACGATGCCACGTTTGTTCACTGGTCTGGAAATTCCGGCCGAGATCGGCCAGTCGCTTTCCAACTTGAGGGGCGGCCTTCCCGGCGCCCGGTGGATAGATCCCGAAAATTATCATGTCACCTTGCGCTTCATCGGCGATATCGACGGCATGTACGCCAACGAGATAGCCTCGATGCTGTTTCGCGTGAATCGCAAACCGTTCGAGGTGAAGGTCCAGGGACTCACGAGCTTCGGTGGCCGCAAGCCGCGCGCGGTGGTCGCGACGATCGCGCCGAGCAAACCGCTGATCGAATTGCAGGCCGAGCTCGAACGCATGATGCAGCGGATCGGCCTCGATCCTGAGGGCCGCAAATTCATCCCGCATGTCACGCTGGCCCGTCTGCACGACGCCTCCGACCGCGACGTCGCCGACTATCTCTCGCTGCGCGGCTATTTCCCCAGCAAGGCGTTCATGGCGGAGCGCTTCGTGCTGTTCTCGTCGCGCGCCTCCACCGGCGGCGGGCCGTATGTGGTCGAGGACGCCTACGAGCTGTGTGCTTAGGATAGCTCTCGTGTTCCGGACGCAGCGCGCCCGGGACACGAACGCATAGCGCCCCGCACCAATTGACGGCTTGCAATTTCCGCCCGTCTCTGGCGGTAAAGAGCCATGCTCTCGACCCCCATTTCCTCATTCGACGAGGCGTATCAGGCCGAGATCGCCTCTGGCGCGATCGAGCCCGATGCCGCGCAAGCCGAAATCGCCGAAGCCTATGCAGCGCTCGACCTGCGGCTTGCGAATTACAACCCGCAGCGCAAGCCGGGCCTGCTCAGCCGACTGTTCAACGGCGGCGACAAGGACGATGCGCCGCACGGGCTCTACGTCCACGGCGAGGTCGGCCGCGGCAAGACCATGCTGATGGACCTGTTCTTCCAGCACTCCTCCGTCGAGTACAAGCGCCGCGCGCATTTCCACGAATTCATGGCCGAGGCGCATGAGCGCATCTACGACTACCGGCAGAGCATCGCGCGCGGCGAGATCGCCGATGGCGACGTCATCGCGCTGACGGCGAATGCGATCTTCGCGGAGAGCTGGCTGCTCTGCTTCGACGAATTCCATGTCACCGACATCGCGGATGCGATGATTCTCGGCCGCCTGTTCGCGAAGCTGTTCGAGCTCGGCACTGTGGTGGTCGCGACCTCCAACGTCGCGCCCGACGATCTCTACAAGGGCGGCTTGAACCGCGCGCTGTTCCTGCCCTTCATCAAGCAGATCACCGACCACATGGACGTGCTGCGGCTCGACGCGCGCACCGATTTCCGGCTGGAAAAACTCCAGGGCGTGCCGATGTGGCTGACGCCGGCGGATGGCGATGCGGACGCAGCGCTCGACCGCGCCTGGTCGAAGATGACCGGGCACGCCAAATGCAAGTCGCACGATATTCTGATCAAGGGCCGCACCCTGCACGTGCCGTGCTCAGCCCATGGCGTGGCGCGGTTTTCGTTCGCCGATCTCTGCGAGAAGCCGCTCGGGGCATCCGACTACCTCAGGCTCGCGCACGATTATCACACCATCCTGGTCGACCATATTCCAGTGATGGACTTCTCCCAGCGCAACGCAGCCAAGCGTTTCATCACGCTGATCGATACGCTCTATGACAATGCCGTGAAGCTGATGGCCTCGGCCGATGCCAACCCGATATCGCTGTACATCGCCGACGAGGGCAATGAGGCCAACGAGTTCAAGCGGACCGCCTCGCGCCTGATCGAAATGAGCTCGGAATCCTATCTGGCGCTGCCCCACGGCCGCAAGGATTCCACCGCCAGCGGCTCCACCAAGGGGCTGGTGGAGACTTAAGTCCTATTTCACGATCTTCGCCGGTGTCATTCCGGGGCGTCGCGAAGCGACGAGCCCGGAATCCATTCATCGGCGCGCTCTGTTGCCCGATGGATTCCGGGCTCGCCCGCGCAACGGCGCGGACGCTCCGGAATGACAGCTCTGCGCTGCTGGCCGGAAATTCGCCAAGCCCGACAAATGGGCATCCACCGACTTGAACGGGGGAAGCGAAAGGGATAACCACCCTCTCAGTTTTCCCCTCCTTACGTGTCTAAAGGACAGGTTCACATGGCGCGCGACAAGATTGCTTTGATTGGCTCCGGTCAGATCGGCGGAACGTTGGCTCATCTCATCGGCCTGAAAGAACTGGGCGACGTGGTGATGTTCGACATTGCCGAGGGCGTGCCGCAGGGCAAGGCGCTCGATATCGCACAGTCTTCGCCGGTCGACGGCTTTGACGCCAACTACAGCGGCGCCAATTCCTACGAGGCGCTCGACAACGCCAAGGTCTGCATCGTCACCGCCGGCGTGCCGCGCAAGCCCGGCATGAGTCGCGACGACCTCCTCTCCATCAACCTCAAGGTCATGGAGCAGGTCGGTGCCGGCATCAAGAAGTACGCTCCCGATGCCTTCGTCATCTGCATCACCAACCCGCTCGACGCGATGGTGTGGGCGCTGCAGAAGGCCTCGGGCCTGCCGCACAAGAAGGTCGTCGGCATGGCCGGCGTGCTGGATTCGGCGCGCTTCCGCTACTTCCTGGCCGACGAGTTCAACGTCTCGGTCGAAGACGTCACCGCCTTCGTGCTCGGCGGCCATGGCGACACCATGGTGCCGCTGGTGAAGTACTCCACCGTCGCCGGCATTCCGCTGCCCGACCTCGTCAAGATGGGCTGGACCTCGCAGGCGCGCCTCGACGAGATCGTCGACCGCACCCGCAACGGCGGCGCCGAGATCGTCAACCTGCTCAAGACCGGCTCGGCCTTCTACGCACCTGCCGCCTCCGCGATCGCGATGGCCGAGAGCTATCTGCGCGACAAGAAGCGCGTGCTGCCCAGCGCTGCCTATCTCAACGGCGAGTACGGCGTGAAGGACATGTATGTCGGCGTGCCCGTCGTGATCGGCTCCAAGGGTGTCGAGCGTGTCGTCGAGATCGAGCTCGCCGGCAAGGACCGCGAGGCCTTCGACAAGTCGGTCGGCGCGGTGCAGGGCCTGGTAGACGCCTGCAAGAAGATCGCACCCGATCTTCTCGGCCGCTAAGCGCGACAATCCCCGCCGAAGATCGAAAACCCGGTCTTCGGCGGTTTCATTTCCGGACCCCGGCTGACCGGGCGGGTTCCGGGCAAGTCCAATGATCTCGCAGTCCAGAGATCTCGATGTCATAGAATCCGGGTTGCAGTTCCTGTGGTATATGGTATGCCAGCCACAAGACTGAGGTGGGCCCTTGGGGTCACCGCCCGCGGGTTCAGGGAGCGACCATATGAATATCCATGAGTACCAGGCCAAAGCGCTGCTGAACGAGTTCGGCGTGCCGATCTCGAAGGGCGTGCCCGTCCTGAAGCCGGCCGACGCGGAAGCCGCCGCCAAGGCCCTCCCGGGCCCGGTCTGGGTGGTGAAGAGCCAGATCCATGCGGGCGGTCGCGGCAAGGGCAAGTTCAAGGAAGCTTCCGCCGGCGACAAGGGCGGCGTCCGCATCGCCAAGTCGGCCGCAGAGGTTTCCGAATTCGCCAAGCAGATGCTCGGTGCGACCCTCGTGACCGTGCAGACCGGCCCGGCCGGCAAGCAGGTCAACCGCCTCTACATCGAGGACGGCTCCGACATCGACAAGGAATTCTACCTTTCGATCCTGGTCGACCGCGAGACCTCGCGCGTCTCCTTCGTCGTCTCGACCGAGGGCGGCGTCAACATCGAGGACGTCGCGCACAACACGCCCGAGAAGATCGTCACCTTCTCGGTCGATCCCGCGACCGGCATCATGGGCCATCACGGCCGCACCGTCGCCAACGCGCTGAAGCTCTCCGGTGATCTCGCCAAGCAGGCCGAGAAGCTCACCGCGCAGCTCTACGCGGCGTTCGTCGCCAAGGACATGTCGATGCTGGAGATCAACCCGCTGGTCGTGACCAAGCAGGGTCAGCTCCGCGTGCTCGACGCCAAGGTGTCGTTCGACGACAACGCGCTGTTCCGTCATCCCGAGGTGCTCGCGCTGCGCGACGAGACCGAGGAAGACGCCAAGGAAATCGAGGCGTCGAAATACGACCTCAACTACGTCACGCTCGACGGCAACATCGGCTGCATGGTCAACGGCGCCGGTCTCGCCATGGCGACGATGGACATCATCAAGCTCTACGGCATGGCGCCAGCCAACTTCCTCGACGTCGGCGGCAGCGCCAGCAAGGAGAAGGTCGCGGCCGCGTTCAAGATCATCACCGCGGATCCCAACGTGAAGGGCATCCTGGTCAACATTTTCGGTGGTATCATGAAGTGCGACGTGATCGCCGAGGGCGTCACGGCCGCCGTGCGCGAGGTCGGCCTCAGCGTGCCGCTGGTGGTTCGCCTCGAAGGCACCAATGTCGAACTGGGCAAGAAGATCATCCGTGAATCCGGCCTGAACGTGGTGCCGGCCGACAATCTCGACGACGCCGCGCAGAAGATCGTGAAGGCCGTCAAGGGAGGCTGAGGCCATGACCCAAGACCATCTCGCCGCATCATCTCCGCTTGCAGAGCACGCGCGTCTCGCCGCGTTCGTCGGCGAATGGAATGGCGAAGAGGTGGTCTTCCCGTCGCGCTGGACCGAGGGCGGGCCGGCCACCTCGCGCACCGTCGCGCGCATGGATCTGAACGGATTCTATCTGATCCAGGACAGTGTCCAGATGCGCGACGGCAAGCAGATCTTCGCCACCCACGGCATCTTCACCTACGACCGCGACGACCGGACTTACAAACTGTTCTGGTACGACTCACTCGGTTACACGCCGCCCTCGCCCGCTTCGGGTGGCTGGGTTGGCAAGACCCTGACGCTGGTGCGCGGCTCGCTCCGCGGCAATGCGCGCCACGTCTACGAGATCATCGACGACAACTCCTACTCGTTGAAGATCCAGTTCTCGCCGGACGCGGAAGGCTGGGCCGACGTGCTCACCGGCGTCTATCGCCGCATCCATTGACCTCTCACTAGTTAGTTCGCGAAAGCAGACCTCATGTCCATCCTGATCGACAAGAACACCAAGGTCATCTGCCAGGGCTTCACCGGCAAGAACGGCACCTTCCACTCGGAGGCCGCGATTGCCTACGGCACCAAGATGGTCGGCGGCACCTCGCCGGGCAAAGGCGGCTCGACGCATCTGGGCCTGCCGGTGTTCGACACCGTGCGCGATGCGCGTGAGAAGACCGGCGCCGATGCGTCCGTGATCTATGTGCCGCCCCCGGGCGCGGCCGACGCCATCTGCGAAGCCATCGACGCCGAGGTCCCGCTGATCGTCTGCATCACCGAAGGCATTCCGGTCATCGACATGGTGCGCGTGAAGCGCTCGCTGATCGGCTCCAAGTCGCGCCTGATCGGGCCGAACTGCCCGGGCGTCATGACCGCCGGCGAATGCAAGATCGGCATCATGCCCGCCAACATCTTCAAGACCGGCAGCGTCGGCATCGTCTCCCGTTCCGGCACGCTGACCTATGAAGCGGTGTTCCAGACCTCCCAGGAAGGCCTTGGCCAGACCACCGCGGTCGGCATCGGCGGCGACCCGGTCAAGGGCACCGAGTTCATCGACGTGCTGGAAATGCTCCTGGCAGACCCCAAGACCGAATCGATCATCATGATCGGCGAGATCGGCGGTTCCGCCGAGGAGGACGCCGCCCAGTTCCTCAAGGACGAGGCCAAGCGCGGCCGCAAGAAGCCGATGGTCGGCTTCATTGCTGGTGTCACCGCGCCTCCCGGCCGCCGCATGGGCCATGCCGGTGCGATCATCTCCGGCGGCAAGGGCGACGCTGGTTCCAAGACCGAAGCGATGAAATCGGCTGGAATCACCGTCTCTCCGTCGCCCGCTCGCCTCGGCCATACGCTTGCCGAAAAGTTGAAGGGCTAATTCACTCCTTCGTGCTTTTCCGGGCGAAGTTTCGCAGCAAATAGGATAAACGGTGCCTGTCGCGTCGGGCCTCTGCCGGGGAGCCCGACGCCAGCGCCGTTTGTTATGCGCGAACCGAAATCGCCAGGAACTCAAGTATGTCTCGCCAGGACGCGAACGCAGCCTTTGCCCTCTCATCCTTTTTGCAGGGCACCAACGCCACCTACATCGACGAAATCTACGCCCGCTACGAGAAGGACCCGTCCTCGGTCGACGCCGAGTGGCAGGAGTTCTTCAAGAGCCTCAACGACCAGCCTGGCGACATCAGCAAGAACGCCGAAGGCCCGTCCTGGGAGCGCGCCAATTGGCCGCTGACGCCGCAGGACGACCTGACCTCTGCGCTCGACGGCAATTGGGTCGAAGTCGAGAAGGCGGTCGGCAGCAAGATCGCCGCCAAGGCCCAGGCCAAGGGCGCTGAAATCTCCTCCGCCGACGTGCTTCAGGCGACGCGCGACTCCGTGCGCGCCCTGATGCTGATCCGCTCCTACCGCATGCGTGGTCACTTCCACGCCAAGCTCGATCCGCTCGGCATCGAAGCGCCGCGCAACCGCGAAGAGCTCGACCCGCGGACCTACGGCTTCACGGAAGCCGATTTCGATCGCAAGATCTTCCTCGATCACGTGCTCGGTCTCGAATACGGCAGCTTGCGCGAAATCACGGCGATCTGTGAGCGCACCTACTGCCAGACGCTCGGCGTCGAGTTCATGCATATCAGCAATGCCGCGCAGAAGGCCTGGATCCAGGAGCGCATCGAGGGGCCGGACAAGGAGATCTCTTTCACCCGCGAAGGCCGACGCGCGATCCTGACGAAGCTGGTCGAAGCCGAAGGCTTCGAGAAGTTCTGCGACACCAAGTTCACCGGCACCAAGCGCTTCGGTCTCGACGGCGGTGAAGCGCTGATTCCGGCGCTCGAGCAGATCATCAAGCGCGGCGGCAATCTCGGCGTGAAGGAGATCGTGTTCGGCATGCCGCATCGCGGCCGCCTCAACGTGCTGACGCAGGTGATGGGCAAGGCCCATCGCGCGCTGTTCCACGAGTTCAAGGGCGGCTCGGCCAATCCCGACGCAGTCGAAGGTTCGGGCGACGTCAAGTATCACCTTGGCGCCTCGTCGGACCGCGAGTTCGACGGCAATAACATCCATCTGTCGCTGACCGCGAACCCCTCGCATCTCGAGATCGTCGATCCCGTGGTGCTCGGCAAGGTCCGCGCCAAGCAGGACCAGCACGGTGATCCGCCGGACATGCGCATCTCGGTGATGCCGCTGCTGATGCACGGCGACGCAGCGTTCGCCGGCCAGGGCGTGGTTGCGGAATGCTTCGGCCTGTCGGACCTGAAGGGGTACCGCACCGGCGGCTCCGTCCATTTCATCGTCAACAACCAGATCGGCTTCACCACCTATCCGCGCTATTCCCGCTCTTCGCCGTACCCGTCGGACGTCGCGAAGATGATCGACGCGCCGATCTTCCACGTGAACGGCGACGATCCGGAAGCCGTGGTGTTCGCGGCCAAGGTCGCGATCGAGTTCCGGCAGAAGTTCCACAAGCCCGTCGTCATCGATATGTGGTGCTATCGCCGCTACGGCCACAATGAGGGCGACGAGCCGGCGTTCACCCAGCCGGTGATGTACAAGCGGATCGCGGCCCACCCCTCGACACTCACGCTCTACTCCAAGCGCCTGATCGCCGAAGGCGTGGTTACCGAGGGTGAGGTCGACAAGCTGAAGGCCGACTGGCGCGCGCGTCTCGACGCCGAGTTCGAGGCCGGCGCCTCCTACAAGCCGAACAAGGCCGACTGGCTCGACGGCAAGTGGTCCGGCTTCAAGATCGCCGACCAGGAAGAGGACGCGCGTCGCGGCGTCACCGGCGTTGATATTTCGATCCTCAAGGATATCGGCCGCAAGATCACCAAGGTGCCGGATGGCTTCCGCGTCCACCGCACCATCCAGCGCTTCCTGGAAAACCGCTCCAAGGCGATCGACAACGGCGTCGGGATCGACTGGGCGACCGGCGAGGCGCTGGCGTTCTGCACGCTGCTCAACGAAAACCATCATGTCCGCCTGTCCGGACAGGATTCGGAGCGCGGCACGTTCTCGCAGCGTCACTCGGTCCTGATCGACCAGGAAGACGAGAGCCGCTACACGCCGTTCAACCATCTCGGTCACGAGCAGGGCCATTACGAGGTCATCAACTCGCTGCTGTCGGAAGAAGCCGTGCTCGGCTTCGAATACGGCTATTCGCTCGCCGAGCCGAACACGCTGACACTGTGGGAAGCCCAGTTCGGCGACTTCGCCAACGGCGCGCAGGTCGTGTTCGACCAGTTCATCTCGTCGGGCGAGCGCAAATGGCTGCGCATGTCCGGCCTCGTCTGCCTCTTGCCGCACGGCTATGAGGGCCAGGGACCGGAGCACTCCTCGGCGCGTCTCGAGCGTTATTTGCAGATGTGCGCGGAAGACAACATGCAGGTGGTCTATCCGACCACGCCGGCGAACTACTTCCACGTGCTGCGCCGCCAGCTCCACCGCGAGATCCGCAAGCCACTGATTCTGATGACGCCGAAGTCGCTGCTGCGCCACAAGCGGGCGGTGTCGCGTCTCGAAGAGCTGGCGAAGGGTACGACCTTCCACCGTATCCTGTATGATGACGCCCAGATGCAGCCGAGCGAAGCGCTCAAGCTCGTTCCGGACGAGAAGATCCGCCGCATCGTGCTCTGCTCCGGCAAGGTCTATTACGACCTCTACGAGGAGCGTGAGAAGCGCGGCATCGACGACATCTATCTGATGCGCGTCGAGCAGCTCTATCCGGTGCCACTGAAGGCGCTGGTGGCCGAGCTGTCCCGCTTCAAGAAGGCGGAAGTGGTGTGGTGTCAGGAAGAGCCGCGCAACATGGGTGCGTGGCACTTCATCGAGCCCTATCTGGAATGGGTGCTGAACCAGGTGCACGGTGCGAGCCGGCGTCCGCGTTATGTCGGCCGCGGCGCTTCCGCCGCGACCGCCACGGGTCTGATGTCGAAGCATCAGGCGCAGCTGAAGGCGTTCCTGGACGAAGCATTGAGCTGAACTTTTTGAACTGCGTCATGCCCCGCCACCCGTCTTCGCCAAGAGGCTTCGCCGAGGTCCGGTATCGGGCTCGCCGAAGCTTTAGCGAAGGCGGCAAGCGGGGCATCCAGCAGCATGTTGTGTCGTCGTATCGCGTGCGAACGTCACGGCCTGCTGGAGCGCCTGCTGTTCGCGGGCGATGACATCGGAATTCATGACCGCACTGGCGATCTCCTTAAGGAAAAGACCATGACTGAAATTCGTGTGCCGACGCTCGGCGAATCCGTCACCGAGGCCACCATCGGCCGCTGGTTCAAGAAGGCCGGCGATCCCGTCGCCGTCGACGAGCCCTTGGTGGAGCTCGAGACCGACAAGGTCACCATCGAAGTCCCGGCGCCCTCCGCCGGCACGCTGAGCGAGATCATCGCTGCCGATGGCGCAACCGTCGCGGTCGGCGCGCTGCTCGGCCAGATCACCGACGGTGCCGGCGCCGCCAAGCCGGCCGCTG
>NZ_LGHM01000002.1 GCF_001908185.1 Bradyrhizobium sp. AS23.2 | reverse complement strand
TTCTTGAAGAAATCATTGAGCTTGACGTATTGGCCATTCTCCGCCGCGCCGCCAATCCATTGTGAATCGCCGATGATGAGATCGCACAACGACCCGTGCGAATTGAGTTCGTTCAGGAAACGATCGGCATAATTGGTCCAGGGCACGAATTCGAACTTCATGCCGATGCCAGTCTTGGCGGTGAAGTCCTTGGAAAGTTCGACCAGCGCGTTGGCCGGATCCCAGGCGGCCCAGCACAGCGTGATGGTTTTGCCCTGCGCCTGTGCGGGCGTGGTCCCCGCTCCGACGCCGAACGCGGAGACAACAGCCCCGCATGCAACAACAAGCGTCTTCAATGTCGGTTTCATTTCGCGTTCCCTCCGGGTGACCGGCCATCGACATGGCACGGCTTTCCTACCCGCTCGAATGCTTCGAGCAGAGCGACACAGTCCGTGACGAGCTGAGCAACTAAACTGACGTTTCCTCGCGCCACCCGGATTCTATAGGCCCGGCAGGCTCGATTTGTTTAGTGAACCACGTTTTACTAAACGTTGCAAGCGAAGTTGGCTGGTTCTTCCGCACAGCCGGAACGCCGGTCCTCACCGCGATCGGTGGCATGTTATCGAAACGCTCGCGCGCCGCGATGATGAGCCCGCCAATGCCGGACCGGGAAATAGTCGGCAGATCGTCCCGAGCCCAGGCCTAGATCAGCGCGAAATGCAGGCCAGTCACGAGCGACGGCAGCGCTCGGCGACGTCCTTGACCTTGACGCCGGCCTTGCGGCCCGCGGACTCTGCCGTATTCAGAACTTCGAGGCGCGCGGCGACGTCGACACCGTAATCGGCGACGGCCTTCGCGATCGGCTTCTTCCTGGCCTTCATGATGTTGGGCAGCAGCGCATTGATCATTCGAAAGGCACGGGTGGGGCGGCCTGCAGCGCAAGAGAGAATGTCGCGCCGCCTCCCGGCTCGTTCGTGGCCAGGAGCTCGCCGCCGTGCTCGCGCACGATGCCGTAGCTGATCCAGAGGCCGAGCCCCGTGCATTCGGTGCCGCGCATCGCATCGTTGGCATGTTCGGGCACGTCGCCATAGGCGAGCACGAATTTCATCCAAGGACTGAAAGACACGTTTCCATCGAGAGACAAGACTTGTTTCCATCTCGTCGCATCGTGTAATGCGCCCAGCGCTGCGATATTTTTTTCACAGCCTGGACTTGCAAGCGACCGCGAAGACATCATGTCGCGACAGAGCATGTTGTCCGCCATCATCACCGGCGCACGCATCTTCCGCGACTCGCGACCCGACTGAACCTAGAACGTCCCTGCCACGGTCATGCGAAACGTCAGCGGCTCGACCGGATGCAGCACGTAATCCATCACGCCGTTCTGGCAGACCGCCGCCGGCGCGGTGCCTGCGGTGCAGAGATTGTAGAGCCTGTCGGTCTTGAGCAGCGAACCATAGGCGTAAGTGATCTGGTTTGCCTGGGTATTGACGAGATTGAGCACGTCGAGCTGGAGGCGCCAGCCATTGTCGATGCGATAGCCGAGGCGGCCGTTGAAGATACCGGTCGCAGCTGAGCGGAACGCATTGTCCTCCGTCAGCGGGCTCGACGCCAGATAGCGCCAGCGCAAGGCGCCGAACCAGCCGGTCCTCTCGCCGAGCGTGACGCCAGCCGAGGCCACCATCGCCGGCGCGTTCGGAATGTAGTTGCCGGGCGCGTTGCCGATCTGCGCTTCGGGATAGCCGGCGAGCGAGGCGTAGACCTCCGCCTGCTCGCTGTCATAGCCACGAAAGCGCGCAGGCGTCATCGCAAGATCGGCGTCGATTTCGATCCAGGATCGCGGGCGGTAGTGGTTGGTCCATTCGAAACCGTAGCGGCGGCCAGCGCGGGCCGCCGAGGTATCGCCGGCATCGCCGGAGAACAGGATCTCGGAATCCTGATCGAGGATGAAGACGCTGAGCGATGTATCGAGCCCGGGAACGATCCTGCTGCGGACGCCGACCTCGGCGCCCCTGGTGCGCACCAGCAGCGGCGACGGCGTGAGCCGTGTCGCGGGATCACTCGGATCTTCGGTGGTTGTCGCCCCGCGGGCGTCGTTCGAATGCATGCCATAGCCGGCGCCGAGGAAGAATTCGGTCTGGTTGAACGGACCGACCACCATCCGGAATTTCGGGCTGGCGAGCGCGGCATCCGCGCGGCCGGAATTGCTGGCATTGAACAGGGAGGTAACGTCGGCGGCGTAGTAGTCGCCGCGCAAGCCAATCGTAGTCCTGAGCCAATCGGTCCAGCGCACCGTGTTCTCGGCATAGAGGCCGACGCTGGCCTCGCCGACCTTGTCGCTGCGGACATCGGCGAGGAAGCCGCGCTGGAAGGTGCCCGTGAGCGCCAGATCGATCACGTCGTAGCGCGATTGCAGGCCGAAGGTGGTCTGCATCGGCAGCCCTGCGAACGAGCCATTCAGCGTGCGAAAAATATTGGCGCCCGCCATCAGGCGATCATCGTGCTGGTGGAACTGGTCGCCGAGCACGGGATCACTGAGGAAATAGGTGAAGTTGTTGAAGAGATCGAGCTGGCTCTTCACAACGTAGGCATTGGCTTTCCACGAGCCGAGATCATCGCTCTGAGCGACGCGGCCCGAAAGCGCAAAGCGATTGGTGCTGCCGCCGTCGCTTGGATCTTCCGAGCCAAACCGGTCGAGCAGGCCGCTCGTGATCGCGCGCTGTGGCACCTGGTCGGTCGAATTCCACTTGTTGGCATACGCCATCCCGGTGACGGACACGCCGTCGGTCGCGGTGCCCTGGCTGTAGCGCACGAGGCCGTTGAGTTTCTTCACATTGTCAGGATTGTCCCACGGGCCGTTGTAAGTGCCGATCTCGCCGACCATGAGCAGCGAACCGTCACCGACTTTCGCTGAGTCCATGCCGAGCAGGCGGCGATAGCCAAAGCTGCCGGCGGTCACCTGCGCGAGGCCCTTGGTGCGGTCGATCAGGCCGATATGCACGCTGCCGACCGAGGCGAAATCGCCTTCGTCGGCGAAGTACGGCCCCTTGCGCACGTCCATCATGGCGACGGTTTCCGGGATCAGCCAGTTGAGATCGGCATAGCCCTGGCCGTGCGCGTGGGTGCGCATGTTGACGGGGACATCGTCGACGGTGATGGCGAGATCAGTGCCGTGATCGAGATTGTAGCCTCGCAGAAAATACTGGTTGGCTTTGCCCTCGCCGGAATGCTGCGTCACGATCAGGCCCGGCACGGCTTCGAGCGCCTCGCCCGGTCGTGCGAAGGGACGCGCATTGAGCTCTTCGCCGGAGACGGTGATCTCGCTGGCCATGCCCGGCGGGCCCTTTGGGCCGGAGGCCACGCTGCGTGAATCCGGTGCGGGAAATGCTGCCGGCTGTGCCAGATTACGGCTGCCCGCCGGGACGGCCCGGCTCGTCCTTCGTGGCACGGGCGGCTTCTTGTGGCGCTGCGCTTCGCCGCCGGTGACCTGGACCGGCGGCAGCTCACGCGAGGTACCGGCGTCCTGCGCGAACGCATCGCCTCGGTCGACGAGCAGCACGCAGGCTGACAGCGCGGTCAAAGCGCCCCGGCACCGGCCGCCTTCAGGCTGCTTCGGTGGCATTCGCGCCTCGAAGCACATCGCGCGCGTGCGGCGAGCCGCCGGCAAACATGCGGCGGTAGAGCACGACAGAGACCAGCCAGGCGATCGCGAACAGCGCGATCACGACGAAGCCGACATTGGCGAGCGACTCGTTGAGGCCGTCGACCAGCGCCCACACACCGCCGGACAGGCCGAGCCGGTCGGCGATCAGCCCGAGCGCCTCGATGCCGCCGATCAACAGCGCCACCGCGACGGAGGCCCCGGTGATGGTGAGGTTGTACCAGAGCTTTCGCAAGGGATCGACGAAGGCCCAGCGATAGGCGCTCACCATCAGCGCGGAGTCGGCGGTGTCGATCAGCGCCATGCCGGAGGCGAAGAGCGCGGGAAACACCAGCACATGCGCAAGCGACACGCCGCGCGCGGCTTCGCTGGCGGAAATGCTGAGCAGCCCGATCTCGGTGGCCGTGTCGAAGCCGAGGCCGAACAGCAGCCCGAGCGGATACATATGCCAGGGCTTTGTCACCAGGCGGAACATGGGGCCGAGCAGCCGCGCCAGAAATCCGCGATTGGCGAGCAGCGCTTCGAGGCCTTCAGCGTCGTGGACGCCCTGCTCGCGCGCCATGCGAAACGTCCGCCACAGGCCGGCGAAGATCGCGAGATTGATGGCCGCGATCACGAGCAGGAACAGCGCCGACACCGAGGTGCCGATCAGGCCGCCAATCTCCTTCAGCAAGCTGTCACCGCCAAAGTTGACGACGCCGAGCGCAAGCAACATCGTCGCGACCACGACGACGGTGGAATGGCCGAGCGCAAAGTAGAGACCGACACTTCGCGGCGCACCGCCCATATTCATCAGCTTGCGCACGACGTTGTCGATCGCGGCAATATGGTCGGCATCGACGGCATGGCGGAGGCCGAACACCCAGGCCAGCAGCGCCGTCGCCATGGCTGTCGGCCGGTCGCCGAACAGCGCGAAAGCCCAGGTCCACGCGGCGACATTGGCGGTAATCAGCCCACCGAACAGCAGCACCACCCCGGGCTCGACCGCCCGCAAAGACCACTTCGCCGCTTGCCTCATCCACCAGTCCTTACAGTATGATGTTTATCAAAAACTATCATACCGCAAAGAGCAAGAGCCGGGCCACTCTTTAACTTGACGACTGAAAGCCTACATCGATGGCCACCAAATCGTTGCTCTGGCGACAGAATCTGCGCCTGGCGCATCGCGACGCTGAGGCAGGATGCGGAGCGACTATTGGCAAGCTACTCTCCATTTTGGCTACGAAGTTGACGGGTCCCCACACGACGATCACGGACACATCTGCCGCACGGAGACTTTGGCGCGTGGCGTTTTCAAGAACGCGCCTTTGCACTCCAATCGGCCAACCGGTGAACCTCGTTCTTGCTGCGAGCAAAGCAGCGTCGTCGCGACCAAGTCGTTGCCTCGCCGGTCGACGCTCCCTGGGCCATCGGAAGAAACCCCGAGTGGAGACAGGGGGAATACCCCCCGAGGAGTTGGGTTTGGCTAATGCCGCCTTGAAGATGCGTAGCGCGGATTGAGCCCACAACTAGCATTCGTGCCGGAAGCTGCGGCGAGACACTGCCGACGTGTCGCGAATTGGCAATTGCCGGGAAAACCCCATCTGCGGCTTTGCAGGCAATATCGATCCGCAGGAGCGGCTTGGACGTGACTTGCGAAGATCAATGTGGCAAGGCTTGCAAGCAGTGCCAACGCCTGGACGCTGAGACGCATTTTAAGCTCCATTGCCTGAACGCGCGACCGCAACACTCAACATCGACGCTCCGTCGCACAATTGAGTTCCGCTTTGGCCAACGAACGCGCCGCGTGGCGAAGCCACGTAAGGGCCGAAAGCTATATACACATCACAACAGGCCATCGGCCGATGAGGAAATGGTACCACGCGATCCGAGCGGACAATACAGGTGAAGTCCCTGAGCTCGTTAGAAACAATCAGGACAACGTCCTTCGCAAGACGGGAAACCTGACTACGAAGCCGTTCGGAAAGAGTTGCAATCGCCGCGAGAAGGATCGTTCTCGGAACAGCGCCGCCTGGTTTTCTACCCAGCCCCTGTCCCAGCCCGTATCTGACCGCCTGATCTAGCGTCTGATCTACGGTCGCCTAATCCTGGCATGGCTTATTCAGGAAAACCGGCTATCATCGTTTATGATCGAGATAGATACGGCTGGCTCCGCTGGGCTACCCAATCGTCTTACGCGTCGGAAGCGCATTGCGAAGCCGCCCACGGTCGTGTTGCGAGATGCCCGGAAATGGCAGAGCGGCAGGCTGTTCCGGTACCGCCACGACACGCCGAGCCAAATGGGAGCGGGATCAAAGCGTGACGGCAAGCAAGAATTCAGCTGAACAGGCGCTGGTACCTGGCTCGCTCTTCCTTAAGCAGCCGGCGCTCCAGCTCATCTATGACACTGCGCCGATCGGACTCGCGTTCCTATCGCCGGATTGCCGCTATCTACAAATCAACCAGCACCTGACGGAGATCTGTGGCATCTCGGTAGAAGGTCATCCGGGCCGCACCGTCCGTGAATGTGTGCCGGCCCTCGCCAATTCCGTCGAGGCGATCGTACATTCAATCATGACGACAGGCGAACCGGTGACAGGCGTCGAAGTGGCCGGTCAGCGCCCCAACGAGAACGAGCATCGGGCATGGATCACCTATTGGCATCCCTTGCGCAACGCGCGCGGCGCCATCGTCGGCGTCAACGTCGCGGCCGAAGAGATTACCGAGCGCAAACAGGCCGAAGCGACGCTTCGCGAGAGCGAGCAACAATTCCACTCGCTGTCTGATTCCATCCCGCAACTGGTCTGGATGGCCGACCATGCCGGCCGAATATTCTGGTTCAATCGACGATGGTACGAGTACACGGGTGAAGCGCGGACTGAGGGCGCCATGCACGACTGGCTGCCTCTGCTCGACCCAACACTACTACCGCAGGTGCGCCAGGAGTGGGCAGAGGCCTTGCGTGACGGTACGCCGCTAGAGCTTGAACTTCGGCTCCGCAGCCACGCCGGCGCCTATCACCCATTTCTGACCCGCGCCATCCCGCTCCGCGATGTTTGGTCGACCGTCTATCGCTGGATCGGCACCCATATAGACATCAGTGAGCAGAAGCGGCGCGAGGAGCATATCCGCTTCATCATCGCCGAGTTGTCGCATCGCACCAAGAACCTGCTCGCCGTCGTGATGGCCGTCGCCAGGCAAACCGCGCAGTATGCTAGCGACGTGAATCAGTACCAGGAACGCTTCATAGGTCGCCTTCAGGCGCTCGCCTTTTGCCATGACTTGCTTGCCAAGGACCGGTGGCAGGGCGCTTCGTTCCATGACCTGGTCATGTCACAGAAGCGCGCCGGCAATTGTGTACGTACGTGTATCCTGCAGCGAACATCCCGAACGGGGCAGAAAATGCCACCTGGCCCGTCAGGTAGCTGCCCCGATGCAGATGGTCTCGGCTAAACGTACCCAGTAGCGTATTCCGTGCGGCAAAGCCGTGTCGTTGAAGTCATAGTGCGGGCTGTGCAGATTACGTCCACCAGCATCGGGCCCGTTGCCGATCCAGATGTAGGCCCCCGGCTTTTGCTCCAACATGAAGGCGAAATCCTCCGCTCCCATACTTGGCGGACGATCGGTGACAACGCGATCGCCGCCGACGGCGAGCGCGGCTGCCCGCCGAGCCGTCCCGGCTTCGGCAACTGAATTGATCGTCGCGGGATAACGGCGCTGATAGACAAACCGACAGCTCGCATCAAGCGCCGCGCAGATCTTGTCCGCCCGCTGCGCCATCTTGGCTTCGAGGAGGTCGCGTACCTGCGGATCGAACGAGCGCACTGTCCCGCGCAACACCAGCTTATCCGGAATAACGTTCCAGGTGTCGCCGGCATGGATCTGGGTGACGCTGATGACCGCAGCATCGGTCGGGCTGACGGAACGGCTGACAATGGTCTGCCATGCGATCTGCAATTGCGCGGCGATGGTGATCGGATCGACACCTTGATGCGGCATGGCGCCGTGGCTGCCTTTGCCTTCGATGGTCGCCTCGAAGGTATCGAACGCCGCCATGACCGGCCCGGCGTGCACGGCGAGATGGCCGCAGGGGAGCCCCGGCCAATTATGCGCCCCGTAAACCGCGTCAACCGGAAAGCGCGAGAACAGCCCCTGCTCGACCATGACGCGGGCGCCGCCCTCATTCTCCTCTGCTGGCTGGAAGATGAAGACAAAAGTGCCCTCTTTCGGCCTGGCCTCTGCCAGCACGCGCGCCGCTCCGAGCAGCATCGCGGTGTGGCCATCATGACCACAGGCATGCATGCGGCCGGAATGCCTCGACGCGTAGGGCAATCCAATTGCTTCCTCGATCGGGAGCGCGTCAATGTCGGCGCGCATGCCGATTGAAGGTCCATTGCCGCAGCGCAAGACCCCGACCACCCCTGTGCCGGCACGGCCGGTATGCACCTCCAGCCCGAATGAAGTCAGCCGCTCGGCGATGAAGGCGGCCGTGCGTTTTTCCTCGAAAGCGAGTTCGGGATGGGCATGAAGGTCATGCCGCCATTCCACCACGTCAGGAAGAATGCTGTCGATGCGCCTGTCGAGATCGCCCATGCTCGAACCTCTCAGCCCTGCGCGTTGCGCGCCATGAACGATTGCGGCGAGCCTTCGTCGGGATTGACGAAGATGATATCCATTGGGTCGCGCCGTGGCGTGTCAACCGACAGGAAGACCACCGGATGCTCAAACAATTTGGGCATGGCGTGCACCGTGTTGCGGGCGAAGAACAGGAGCTGCCCGGGTTTGAACTCCGCCTCGGTGGCGGGATCCTCCATCCAGAAGGTGCCGCGGCCGGAGAAGACGTAGAGATACTCGTCGCAGGTCGCATGATAGTGCGGCGGTGTCGGACGATAGACACGAAACACCCGCGCGCTCGCCTCGGTCCGGTAGGTCAGATATTGGTCGACGAGCAGGGCCTTGGCCGTGTCGGGAAAGCTTGCTGCGATCGTCGCGACATCGAAGCGCCCATTCTCGGTGAGCCCCTCGGGGACCTGCGGTACGGCCGTCGACTCCTGCCTTGCATTCGTCATCAATTCGGATCCCTGTTGTTGGCCGGCTCGTGCCGTTGGACGTTCAGTCGTAGACCTTGATGAGCGCTTGAGTGCCGTCGCGAAGGCCTCCGCGCTCGGCGAGCGCGGTGTATTGGCCGAGTGCGGTCGTCAGGCCCTTCAACTGAAGCTGGGCAGCGCCGGCCTCTTCGCTGGCGATCCGCAGATCCCTGATCAGATGTTCGACGAAAAAGCCCGCAGCAAAATCCCGGTTCACCATCTTTGGGCCGAGCATATTGAGCAGGAAGCTGCCCGCCGCGCCGGTACCGATCGAGGCCAGTACCGCATGTGCATCGAGCCCAACACGGCCGGCATACACAGCTTGCCCTGTCAGGTGATGGTCACCACTACGTCACGCTCGACAGGGTGATCGAGACCATGCGGCAGACTGGCGCCGACATGCAAAGCAAATACAAGGAAACGTCGCTTGGCGGACTGGCTGTCAACGTGACCTTGTGTTGAGAGGGGGTCCTTTACGGCCCGCCGTCTCAGCGGCGACCACTTCGGTACGCGCGTCGACAAGGGCGATTACGTTCAGAAGCGCGCTCCCATCAGCGCGGCCACGATCGGCGGATCGTATATCGTTGGCGGATTAATTCCGCTCATTCCCTACATGTTGGCGCATAATATCACGACGGCGCTGCAAATTTCCGTTGCGGCGACGGGCTTCGCGCTACTCTGCTTCGGCGCGGTCAAGGGCCATTTCACCGGCGTCAATAAGTTCAAGTCCGCGCTGCAGACGCTTCTGGTCGGCGAGCTCGCCGCAGGTGCGGCCTATTGGCTCGCCCATTTGTTCGGTTAGCCCGTTGGTTGCCGCTTTGCGCCCGCAAGCCGACACTTGGGGTGGTTGAAGTTTGGCCCAAAACCGACGTCACCCGCTGCGCTGTCTACCTGCTGCTGTACGCTGGTGGCAGTCGCACGACCGCACCTGACTGGGCTTCTAACGTCGTCCGGCTTCAGACTCTTGTTCCATTTGCAGGATGCGCGCTCGTAGCGCGTCGAAGGTTTCTTCAGCTGCCTCGCTAAACAGCGGATCCTCATGATTGGTTGAGGCCAACGCGATCTCGGCCCAATCCACGGGTTTTAGAGCCGTGAGGGCGGCAGGAAAGAAATAACGCTCTTCCATCGTGATGTGACGCCGCTCGTTCTCTATGAAATCGCGAACGATGGTGTCGACATTTTGCCGAAGCATCTCGCGATCCGCAAGAACGCTATCGATCGCCTGAGCAACGCGACGCAAACGCTGGGTCCCTTTTTGGTGCTCGAGCGTCAGGTTGCCGACCTTTGCCGCCGCAGCTGGATCCCGAAGCTCTAGCTTGGCAAAGACCAATTCTTCTTGGGGATGATGGTACATCTCGGGATAGAGTTCGAAGTAGCTGATAATCGCGCGAATGACCTCATAGTCAGGGTGGCCCCCGCGATCGAAAATCTCCAGCTCGCGTTCAAGTACGGCGAGCAGCGTCTCAATATTGCGGTGTTCTCGGGATAGACGCTCAATGATCATTGCAGCCTCCAATGAACCACTGAATGATAAAGCTTATCCTGAAAGCGATCCCTGCTTCTTGCGCTAGATCAAGCGAGGACCGGCTCGGCGGGTCGTCGGGGCTGACATACTGCCCTTTTTGAAACTCGACCTTGCCGTGGACCGCGGCGAGAACGAATGCAGCCTGGCGGCACACGAGGTCTCGACGTCTACACCGTGAGTTCGCCTTCTCGTTGATGACGCGGCGGAAGATCCGGGCACAGCACGAGCTTTCCCTCTAGGGTCTGTACTCAATAAGGATTCCCAGGACTAAGGGATTGTGATTCAAGCTTTCCAGCACATGGAGGCTTGGATGGCAAAGCAGGCTTACTGGCTGAGCGAT
>NZ_LGHM01000199.1 GCF_001908185.1 Bradyrhizobium sp. AS23.2 | reverse complement strand
CCAGCCACGCATCCTGAAGAGGGTTGCCTGTGAAATTCGGCGCTTCATCGAGCCGCCGTTGCTGCTGCGGCTTGTTCGGGTGGTCGAGATAGAACGCGTCCAGAAATTCGTCGAGAGCATGCCTGAACGACTTGCGTCCGGAGACCGCATCGTCGGCGACCTCCTGCAAGGATTGCGGGCGGCTCATCGTGGTCGTCTCCTTCTGATCGCTTCGATCGCCTCAGGCGACCGGATCCAGTTCTTCGTCCGGATAGAACCGGAAGAACAAGTCCATGAGTTGCTCGGCGTCCTCATCATATCACGAGGAATTCCTGAAGGTCCGGGCCGCCGTAAATTGGTTAATGGGCCCGATGCCCCAATCCCCAGCTCCGGGTCGTCGTGTCCGTCACTTATTGAGCGCACCTGGCGTTGCCATTCGGTCCAGGCTCGACTATCTTACTCTTGTCTTACCGGAAAGGCGCCATGTCCGCCAAACAGAAACTGACCACCACCGTCTCGACCAAGGGCCAGGTGATACTGCCCAAGGCGATCCGGGAACAGCGGCACTGGCCTGCGGGAACGGAACTGGTGGTGGAGGATACGCCGGAGGGCGTATTGCTGAAGGCAAAGCCCGCCTTTACGCCCACCCGACCGAAAGACGTCTTCGGCTCCCTGTCATATAGGGGGCCGGCAAAGTCGATCGCGGATATGGAGGCGGGGATCGCCGCCGAGGCGAAACGGCGGCATGCTCGCAATCGATACTAATCTCATCGTGCGCTATCTGGTGGGCGACGATCCCGGGCAGGCTGCCCGGGCACGCAGGCTGATCGACAACAACGACGTCTTCGTCTGCACCACAGTGCTGCTAGAGGCCGAGTGGGTGCTGCGGAGCGTCTATGGGTTTTCCGCTGTCCAGTGTGCCAAGGCCCTATCGGATTTTGCGGGGCTGCCGCGCGCGAATCTGGAAGATGCGACCGCCGCGGCAAAGGCGTTGGGCTGGATGCGACAGGGCGTGGACTTTGCGGATGGCCTTCATCTGGCCAAGGCGGAAGGCTGTGAGGCCTTCATCAGCTTTGACCAGGATTTCGCCAAGGCCGCCAACGCCCTCGGCGGCATCAAGGTGCGAACGCCCTGACAGACCGGCGCTGGCTGTTAGCCTTGCCGCCTGCGGCGCTGGCCAAAGTACGTCCCCTATGACCGCTGCAAGCCTCTGAAATCCTAGATGTCGACTTCGACGGGCCGACCGTGCAGCTGATGACCTCGGAGCAAAGTACGTCCCCTAAAAAAGCGCCGCTATGCCGGGATCCTGCCGCTCTGGGTGTGGTTCTAATGACTCGCGGAGAAGCTAGTGGGCAGCGACGCCGGGCGAGTAGTGTGAAGCGCTTGGCTATCGCCTGGGTCTCGCTTGGTGCCGAGCTTACCAGAGAGGAGTCCGCGGCTCGCTCGTCGTTTCGTGCTGCCACTTCCATTCTTCGTAGAGGGATCGTAACTCGTTCGGAAGTTCCTGTTCGAAGGCGGCGTCCATCTTGAACAGCGGCATGTAATCCCTGATCACGGTCAGGAGTGCCATTCCCTGCTTGGCGTCCTTCGGTCGCTTCAGCGGATTCCGCTTCTCCTGCCGTGACATCCAGAGTTTCTGCAGTGCGAACCACCGCGGATCGGGTACCGTCATCCTGGCCGGTGTGGCGTCGCGACCGACGACGACGTGCGTGACGAACCTGCCGCGTAAAAGCCATTCCTGTTCGTGCAAGGGAAAGGGCTTCGGCTGATCCCTCTTACCCAAGGTGGCGGCCCTGGATGGGGCAACCAGCAACTCGACTTCATATGCCTTGGCATTACGTGCCTGAAACGGCTTTTCGGTATTCACCGTGTAGGTGCCGTCGACGGATTTCAGCATCGCCCAGACAGGATTGTCCTGCTCGTCGCTCTCGTTTGCCGTCCAGGCCAGATCAAAGTCGTTGGTCTCGGACGGCGCGTTCATGATGCGACCGCTGGCCTCGATGAAGTATGCTGGCACGGCGTTGGTCCCGATCACCAGCAGATGGCTCCCGAGCAGTGATCGGCGGTCAGCCTCGCGCAGTATCTCGGCGGCCTCCGAAGGGATCATCGGCAAACGGAGGGCACGGTACAATCGACAAGTTTCGTCGAGCCGGCCCCGGCTCTCGTTGCGACGGGTAATCAGACCTGCCTTCTGGGTCTGATACGCCTCATATTTTGCCTCATTCTCGGACGAGCGCCGCCCCAGGCTCTTGGCGTTGCCAGTGCGATCGATCAGGTTGTAGAGATAGTCCTTTCCCTGGATCGTTTTCCACTTAAGATTGTAAGGAAGTCTTGCGAGTGCCCGTTCGGCCTCGATCCAAACCTCGTATTGCTGTTCGAGGTTGACGAGGACTCGGGTCTCTTCGTCGGAAAATGGTACCAGTTCCGCGGCCATGCGCGATTATCCCACAAAAA
>NZ_LGHM01000198.1 GCF_001908185.1 Bradyrhizobium sp. AS23.2 | reverse complement strand
GCAGTAGGGGCAATTGTAGTCGAAGAACTCGACGAAATTCACATCGCCGTCACGGTTGCCGATCACGACGCCGCGCGGTGAGTTGAAGATCACGTCCGGATTCTTTTGGACGGCAACGCGATGCTTTTCAGCTTCTGCGGCTGCCTGACGCTTCTGCAATTCCGCGGACATTTCCTCGATCAGTTCGGGATTGGCGACCAGGTAATCCTTAATGATCTTCTGAATCTCGCTCTTCTGCGCATCGTTGAACGACTGCGCGTGGGAGACGGCGGGAAGACCCAACACCAGCGCGAAGGCGGGGGGAGCAAGAGAGCGGAGCGAGACCATGGATATTCCTTCGGACCGTGTGAGTTGGTGCAACGCCGGGATCAATTTTATGTCGGCTTCGCATTAACAATGTCGTCGGCCTTCACCGGGTGTGCCGATCGCAAACCTTGTCTTCGCGCGCGAGGCGAGATCGCGCGCAGTCTTCTGGTCTCCACGCAGAAAGGCTGCCTGCGCCGTTCCGATCGCCGGTCCCATGCACGTCCAGGACGTCGCCAAGAAGCTACTTGCCTCGCGCGATGCGCAGGCGATCTATTCGGTGCTGGCGCTGCCGACGGCGAGCGCGGCTGAAGTCGCTCGCTTTCCGGTCACAATCTCGCAAAGATATGCAGGGTTGGGATCATGCGTTAGTCGGTGGGACCTCCGCCGTCGCTCCAATCCTTGAACGCGCCCAGGTTGAATACCTTCGGGTATCCCATTTCCTGCAACGTCTTGCCGGCGAGCGCGGACCGCCCCCCCGGATGCGCAATAAACGATCACCGTCTTGTCCTTGCTGAACTGCTTGTCGTGATACGGACTGTCGGGATCGGCGCGGAACTCCAGCATACCTCGAGATACGTTCACGGCCCCTGCTATCTTTCCGCTTTTTTCGACTTCAGGAGCGTCGCGGACGTCGACAATCAAGGTGTCGCCTTTCGCGAGCAGTTCGCGGGCCTGGGCCGCTGTGATTCTCGGTACTGCGGCGTTTGCCAGTTCGATGAGCTGCTTAATGTTCGTCATCTCGGTTTCGTCCCTTGAATCGATTTCATGAGGTCATCGACAGGGCGTCGTGTGACTTGACCTGCCTTACCGTGAAGTGAGGAAGGATACTCTGATTAGCGGCCTTTCGTATAGAACAAGTAGTCTGCCGCGTAGGGTGCACTCCGCAAGTCGCCCGCCGCTTCGCATGAGCCCTGCATCACCCCGCCTTTGGTATTGAGACGTTGAATCGTTGTCGTTCCCGCGAGCAGCCCGGCGTCGCCCTGCGGGGTTGCGACGAGCTTGAGCAAAGGGATGTCGCTCGGCGTTGCGCCGGGCGCCTGGCCAGCAACTTTCCCGCCGACAAAGCTGCCGTCGTCCAGCTGCCACCTCGGGCCCGCGAAATGGCGACCAACGGTTTTGCCGTTGATGATGAGCGTGGCGGTCGGCTCGCGGAACTGCCAGACGAGCTTGCCTGACGCATCTGCCTTGCACTCATAGAGCGAGCGCCTTCGGCATGTACCGTCGCCACCAGCGTTTCACCGACGGCCGCGATTTCGGCCGGCACTTCGGCAGCGATGGCGGGCGCTGACAACATTCCGACGCCAACCAGCCAGACAATGTGCAATAGCGGTTTCATGGAAGTGTTCCTTTGAAGATTATCGACGCGATTACATCCCCGGTGATTTCCGCGCGGCCGCTGGCGATCAGGCGGACGGCAACGGTGTTGCTGATCTCCTTGGTGCCAGCTCGCCAGCCGCCGCGCGGACGCCGCTCAAGGGGACTAGGTTCGAGCGGCTTGAGTGGATTGCAATTTATCGGCGCTGGCCGCGCCCGTGACGAGCGCGCGGGCTTTCGCAAGCGCGTCCGCGACCAACATCGCAATCTCGATCGAGGAGAAGCTTCCGTGGTCGACCAGTGCCGTCATGGCGTCGGCCTCGGTGCGTGTCGCATCCAGCCGCACCAGCTCGGAAGCCATTTGCACCACGCGCGCCGGGTTCTGCCACAACAGTGCGCCGTCGATGAGGGGAAAGGGCACGTATCTGCCGTCTTGATCTTTCATTCAATAAGCTCTCTGGACTTGAATTGCGCGACCATGTCATTCGGGCACATCGGGCGCGTCCTACGATCGGGGGACCAACGATCAACTTTCAGTGCACACGAACGGCGGTGCCGTTCGCTGCCACTCTCGAAGTGTTTATCGCAGATCTGCGCGGGGTCTCTTGAACGAATCCGCGAAGACCGCATGTTGCGCACGCTCGGCGGGTAAACCGAAAGCGAGGGTAATCTATGCAGTCTCAGAATTTGCGATCGGTCGTCATCACCGGCACGTCGACCGGGATCGGCTGGAGTGCTGCGAAGATCTTGCTCGATCGCGGCTTTCGCGTGTTCGGCAGCGTCCGCAAGGCGGAGGATGCCGCACGTCTGAAGGGCCAATTCGGAGCCAACTTCGTGCCGCTGATGTTCGACGTCACCGACGAGGCGGCGGTTTTCGCCGCTGCGGCGGAGGTAAGGACCGCACTCGGCGGTGGGACATTGGCCGGGCTCGTCAACAATGCGGGGATCGTCGTCGCGGGCCCCACGCTCGAGGTGTCCCTCGACGATTATCGCCGGCAGATGGAAATCAACGCGATCGGGCCGATCAGCGTGACGCGGGCGTTCGCGCCGCTGCTCGGCGCCGCTGCCGGGCTGAAGGGGCCGCCCGGGCGCATCGTGATGATCAGCTCGGTGTCCGGCGTCATTGGCAGCCCATTCGTCGCTCCGTACAGCATGTCGAAACACGCGCTGGAAGGCTTCTCCGAGAGCCTGCGTCGCGAACTCCTGCGGTATAGCATCGACGTGATCGTCATCGGCCCCGCCGCGGTCAAGACGCCGATCTGGGCCAAGGCGCAGGAGATCGATGTGTCGCCGTTCGCGAAATCGCCGTACTTCCCGGCGCTGTTGTGGATGCGCGCCATGATGCTTCATGTCGCCAAGAGCGGCTTGCCGGTGGAGCGCATCGGCGAACTGATCCACAAGGCCTTGACCGTGCCGCGCCCGAAAGTCCGCTATGCGCCCTCCAACGAGCCGTTTCGGTTGTTCATGATGCAGATCCTGCCAAAACGGCTGATCGACCGTTTCGTTGCCGGGCAACTCGGGCTGTTACCGGAGTTGGCGGACTGAGGCACAGCAAGAGCGATGAACATTCTCTCGATTCAATCATGGTGGGGCATCGGCCATGCCGCCCGGAATCTGGACTGCTGGAGGATAGAGTCCTGCGCGTCTCGATCTCATTGCGCATGCGCAAGCAAACGTCGCAGCACTTCCTCTTCGCTATCACCAAAAGAAAACAGGTTTTGAACGGAAAGCCCTTCGCGTTCCAGAAGATACGCCACCAAAAGGCGGTATTTCGAATAGAGTCCTGAGGCGGCAGGATCGAGGTCGGGATGTGCGGCTCGCAGCTGTGCGGTCAACGCATCGATGTCGACCTGTCCTTCGAAAGCGACGTAGTCTGCCAAGCCCTCACGTATCCATACCGGCAGCTTCCAATTGCCTATCGCGCCAGTACGCTGTCCGATCAGAGTGTGGGCGATTTCATGCGCCCCAAAATAGGCCAGAGTTCGCGGTCCAGGTACTCGCTGGCCATTGCTTTGAAAAAGCCGGTCCATGTCGCCTTGGCGGAGGAATACGTTCTGCCCCAGCGGGTAATAGTTGACCCCTCCGGCGCCGTAATTGTTCAAGAAAGTAAGACGCCTGCGCCATTCAGCGTTCACGATGAAGACACGGTAGCTCGAGTGGGCGTCAGCAATCTCCGCTGGTGCGGAGGAAATTCGCCTTTCAATGTCCGCAAGCACCCGTATGCCGTCGTCCGGCTCAAACGGCGCATCGGAATATAGCGGTAGGCGGCCAGAATGAACGCTGTAGGCGAATAAAGGCTGCGGCCGCGCAAGGACCACTGAGATTGCGACGCCAAGTGCGATGGCGACACCGAGAATGCCAAAGCCCAGTCGTCGAATGTGATGTTGCTTCATCAAGGATGCGCCATCGCCAGGATTCCTAGCTGGCCAGCATCGTCGAAAAACCTGCAACGACCTTGACGAGATCGGCCTGGCGGGCGACGCTCATCTTTTCAAACAGGCGGCCGAGATGCGTCTTGACCGTCGATTCAGCGACGCCGAGCGCCGCCGCGACCTGCGGCACGCCGCCAACCTCGACAATGGCCAGCAGCACACGCAGCTCGGTGGGCGTCAAATTATACGTCTTGGCGATGATTCCCGGAGGCGAACGCATCTCCAGTTCGGCCTTGCGCACGAACAGAGCCGCAGTCGCGGTATGTGCGACGCTGGCGGCGCGACGGGCGCCGACCGTGAGCGGGAGCAGATGCGCGACATACCGCGTCCCGTCGTTCGCCATCAGCGTCAAACCGATGCCCCGCGCGCCGACCGCGTCATCGCCATCCCGCGCGGCGTAGAACAGTTTCTGCAAGATCTGGTCAAGCGCCGCATCGCGCGCAACGAGCCGGCCGCCGGCGACGTACAGGAAATCGTCCATCGCAAGCATGGCGTGGCCGGCAGCATTGGCATGAACGAGGCGCCCGTTCGCATCAACGAGACAAATGCCGGCGCTAAGACCGTCGAGCGTATCGGCCAGGTTGGCCGCCTCCGCCGATTTCAGATCGATGATCCGGCTGACGAGCACGGCACGGCGGATATGCGGCGCGATAAGGCGCATGCGTCGGCGCGCGGCATCATCGGCAATGCCGTCGCGTTCGTGGCGAAACACCCCGAACAAGGCAAGGCTGGTCGCGGACTTGTCGAGCGTCGTGGAGATGAAATCGACCAGCCGCTGGGGCTCCACCCATTCCTGGTAGAACCGGGTTGCCCGAAACTCGTCGTACGGCATCAGATCCGAGAGTGCGATCGGCTGATCGATGTCGGCAAAGAAATGGCCGATCGTGACCGGATCCATTCTGGCATATGTGTCGAGATACGTTTGCCGGTAATGATCAGGAATGCCGCCGCTCTCATAGAGGACGTTTCCGCTCATGTTGACGGCGTCCTTTGAAACCAGCGTCGCGGACAGCCCACCCACAAACCGTCCGGCCTTGCCGACGACATCGGGCCAGAGCGCGGAATCGAGCGCCGCATCGTAGATGTCGCCGATCAGGCGAGAGAGATGCTCAAGTTCGCTCAAGGATGTCCGCACCCCCGGCAGGGCGGAGGCCCCCCTATGGTGCAATTCGTACTGACGGATCGACATGCGGGCAATGAAAAATCGATGGTGGCTGGCGAGGGTGCAGCACAAAAATACGCGAGCAGCTTCCGTCCGCATTTGAGGCCGAAGCCAGTCACGCACGGGCGGGGGCCCGAGGACGGCCCTGTAACAGTATTTGGTGGCGGTTACTGCCCGAACTTGTAGTTGATGCGAAGGCGCGCGACGTCCGTCGTCAACTGGCTGCGGAGGACGCAGTCGGTTGGGCCCCGGAAGCCGCAAAAATTGCTACCATCGGCGCGTAGGATATGCGCGTCACGGTCCTGATACATCGTATGGAGGAACTCGGCGCCAATCGTCCAGTTCGGGTTCAGGGCGTACTCAACGCCGGCTCCGATCACACCACCCCAGAGCACGCCGCTGTTGTTGGCGGTCCTTCCAGAGGGAAGGCCAAAATCGGGGTCTGTAGTATCATTGTGGAAATCGATTCCGGTCTGCTTGACGTCAGCCCAGGCGGCACCGCCCGTTACGTAAACCAACGCGTTGTTGACCACCAAACCAGCGCGGGCCCGGATCGATCCACTGATATCAGCCTTGCTGCTGACCCTCAAAGCAAAGAAATCACCGCCACCGATGACGGAGTCCTTGAATGAGCTGTTGCCGTTCACGTCCGCTTCGATGCCGACCAGGCCGGCGCCAAACTGATAATTATAGCCGATCTGGGCGCCGCCGGTGAAAAAGCCGCGCGTGGGGGTCGCCGACGAGCAATAAATGATGCAGGGATCGTCAAAGTGGGACGAAGCCATGCCCCCGCCGATGTTGCCGCCGATGTAGAAGCCCGTCCAGCTATAGACCGATGCCAGCGGCGCAGCTTTTGTAAAGCTCGGGGCGAGGTCTGCCGCCGAGCTTGCGACCGTGGTGGCCAACAAGAGAGCAGCTGCGGCCGTGAAGGTGGCTCTCATTGGAAATCTCCTGATTGGGGATGAAGCCAAGTCGTTGTTTGGACCTTCCGGGAAGGGTTCGGATCGTTCCGGACAATCGCGCCCCAATCCTCGAAGGAGCCGCGACGTTCGTGTCACGGTTGCTGGTATTCGCCCTGAAACGAAATGGCGTCATACGTTCGGGGGAGGTGGCTCACTGTCCGAGGAAGTGTTGTAAAAATGCCCGGCCGGTAAGGCAGGCGCACGCGCGTGGTGTGCTGAGAGCATGCGGCGCCTGCCGGCGATCAACCGCCAAGCCTGTAGTTCAAGCCCGCCCTGTAGACGTGGAAGCGGTTGTCGAAGACGACGACCGCTTGATCAATCGGCAAGCCATCGACGGAAGTCTTGCCAGCGTCAATGTAGAGATACTCCGCCTTGGCCGACCAGTTGCCACCCAGCATGGTTTCAAGGCCGCCACCCAGCGTCCATCCGGTCGCGGTTTTCGAACTCTCGACAGGGGGCGAAGAAACAGCGAGGTTCCCAAAGATACTCTTCACGTTCACAAAGGCTGCGCCACCGGTGACATACAGGAGTGAAGGCCCGGTGGTGTAACCGAGCCGCCCGCGGATCGTGCCGTACCAGTCTGCCTTGACGCCGAAAGTAACGGGGTCGTTCCAGTCCTTGATCGTGCGGTTGATGCCCAGATGACCGAAGTCGGCCTCAAGGCCGGCGACCCAATGCGGCGACGCCTGCCAATTGAAGCCGGCCTGCAAGCTGCCGGTCGCACCGAGACCGGCAATATCGAGCTCGCCTTCGTTCGGCGCAATGAACACCGGCGCGAACTCCGGCTCGGGCAGATTCGGTGTGGATGCGTTCACCTGCGAAACACTGGCGCCCGCATTGACGCCCACATACCCGCCGGTCCAGCTGGTGTCGCCTGTATTCGGGCGCGAGGCGAGTGCACAGCACTCCGTGCCGGCGCTGCCGAGTCTGTAGTTCAGGCCCGCCCTGTAGACGTGGAAGCGGTTCTCGAAGACAGCGTCCCCTATCACCCGACCAAAGGGACCAGCGACGGTCGTCCTGCCTGCGTCGATATAGAGATACTCTGCCTTGGCCGACCAGTTGCCGCCCAGCATGGTTTCGATGCCGCCGCCCAGCGTCCATCCGGTCGCGGTTTTCGAACTCTCGACAACGAGAGAACGATCCGTGTCGGCAAAAACATTCTTCACGTTCACGAAGGCCGCGCCGCCGGTGAGGTAGAGAAGCGACGGACCGGTGGTGTAACCGAGCCGACCGCGGATCGTGCCGTACCAGTCCGCCTTGACGCCAAAGGCAACGTCGTCGTTCCACTCCGCAAACGTGCGGTCGATGCCCAGATGACCGAAGTCGGCCTCGATGCCGGCTACCCAATACGGCGAAATCTGCCAATTGAAGCCGGCCTGCGCGCCGCCGGTCGCGCCGAGGCGGGCAACATCGAGCTCGCTATTTAGAAACTGCATTGCATTCGGCGTAGAGGCGTTCACTTGCGAAAGGCTGGCGCCCGCGTTGACACCGACATACCAGCCGGTCCAGTTGGAGACGGGAGCGGCGGCCTTGAACGCCGGCGCCTTCACCGGCAGATCGGCGGCAAGTGCCGGGCCACAACATACCATGCCGGCAACCATGCCCACGGACAAACGGACTTTCATTCAACAAGCTCCCCCAGGGATTCGAACTGGCCGAACCTCGAACGCGACGGGCCGAACGAGTCAGCGATCGCGCAACCATGTCATTCGGGCAAACCAGGCGCGTCCAGCGATCGGGGGACAACGATCACGTTTCAGCCACGCGGATGGTGTGCGGCGCGGGCGGGCCCGCAAAATCAGCGAAAAACGCTGCATCCGAGGACCTGATCGGACATCGCCAGTCTGATTTTTCGACCGTCTGTGGTCAATTCGTCACACAAGGAATGGGCCCTTGTGACTTCAGGCGAGGTGCACGGCGGCAGTTAGATTTAAAGTCTGATTTGGGAGACGAATTGTGAAGACGAATAAGCCCCGGACCATGCCGGGGCTTTTGTTTGTCGGAGTATGGCCGCTCAGTACTTGGCGACGACCGGGCCGCCGAACTTGTAGCTCAAGCCGGCGCGAACGACCTTGACATTGTTGTCGCTCCAGCTGAACCGCAGCGGATTGCCTGTCGCCGGTCCGCTGGGCTGGTTTTCGAGAACGGTGGCGGAGGTTCCGTCAAATCCGTAATAGAGATATTCGAACCGGAACATCCAGTTCTGCGCAGCGAGAAATTCGACGCCGGCACCGGCGATCCAGCCGGTCTTGGTGTCGTCGAACGCAACCGATCCATTGAACGCCGTGTTGGGGAACACCGAATTTCCGAAGAACTTCTGACGCTCGAAGGCGACGCCGCCGGTCACATAGGCCATCCAGTTTCCGGCCCACACATAGCCGACCCGCCCCCGGACTGAAGCAAGCCAATCGATATGGCTGTTCATGGTCACAAAGCTGGCCGCTCCAAGCGGAGCGCCATTGAACGTCATGGGCGACTGCCTTGCAGTTGCGTCAAGCGACGTCCAGGAGAAATCACCTTCAACGCCAAACATCCAATTCGGCGAAGCCTGCCAGTTGTAGCCGGCGTGAGCGCCGCCAATCACGTTTGTTGCCGACGCCCGTCCAAAAAACACGGGATCGTCCTGACTATTCGGTCCGGGCAGTTCGGCCCAGGACTGGCCTACATCGGGCCCCCTTGCGCCGCCAACATGTCCGCCGATATAGAACCCGGCCCAAGACGGGACCGGCGCGACGACCGGCGGCGGAGCCTTAGTGTAGGTACGCGCAGGCAGGTCGGAAGCGAGTGCCGGAGCAGAGCACATCGCGGCGGCAGCAATGCCCACGGCCAAACGGACTTTCATTCGACAAGCTCTCCGGATTCCAACTGGCTGAGAATCAGCGCGATGTGCGCGGCAGTCAGCGACCGCGTGACCATGTCATTCGAGCAAGCCGGGCGCGTCCTGCGATCGGGGGACAACGATCACACCGGACCTCGCCGATCCGATTTTTTCGACCCTCTGTGGTCGATTCGTCACACAAGGGAGTGGGATGACTTCAGGCGAGGGGCACGACGCCTCCACAACCTGCGCCAAGCTTTACGCCGAGTACGAAACAACCCGGAAGCCGTCCATCTCCGCGTCGAGCGGCTCGTGTGAGCGGGATTTGGGAGACGAATTGTGAAGACGAAAAAGCCCCGGACCATACCGGGGCTTCTGTTTGCCGGAGGTGGCCGCTCAATACCTGGCGACGACCGGGCCGCCGAACTTGTAGCTCAAGCCGGCGCGGAGCGTGTCATACTGGAAGCTGCGTGAGCGCGTAGCAGTCTGCGGCGCAACGAGATTCGACGGAAAAACGGCGGCATAGTCGGCGCTGCCCAGGTCGTAGTGCAGATACTCGGCACGCAGTAGCCAGCTTGGCGTGAGCATGGTCTCGATCCCTGCGCCGGCAACCCAGCCCGTCCTGGTGTCCGAGAAATTGACGGTCTGGTTGAGCCGCACGTTGGCGTTTCCGCATCCACCGTTAAGGCAGTTGGCATTGATGCTGGTCTTGACGTCGCCCCAAGCGGCGCCGCCGGTCGCGTAAACCATCACCCGGTCCCACGCAAAACCCAGTCGCCCACGCACCGAGGCGAGCCATTCAGTTTTTTCGCTGTAGGTGAGGAATCCCCGATCAAGGTCGGTACAGGGACGGCTTCTAGTATCTGTCTGGCGGCAGAACGAGTTCTTGGCGTCCGTCCAATCCCAGTCGGCCTCGACGCCGAACACCCATCGGGTCACCTGCCAGTTGTAGCCGGCATGGACGCCGCCAAACACGGCGCCGTTGCTGACCGAGTCATTTTGCGGGTTGGTCAGGACGACGTTGTCGGTTTGGATAAAGTTCGTGGCGCCGGAATTATCCTGCCAGATTCCGCCGACATTGCCGCCGATATAGAAGCCGGTCCAATCATAGGCGACCGCAATCGGCGGGGGCGCCTTGGTGTAGGTCCGCGCCGGAAGATCGGCGGCCGACGCGGCGCCGGCGAACAACGATGATGCAGCGATGGCTGCCAGTACGTGCTTTTTCATTTAGATCCCCAAGAATTCGAACTGGCCGAACATCGAACGCGACGCGCCGAACGAGTCAGCGACCGCGCAACCATGTCATTCGGGCAAACCAGGCGCGTCCCGTGATCGGGGGACGACGATCACACCGGGCATCGCCGGTCTGATTTTTGGACCGCCTGTGGTCAATTGGTTACACGAGGAATGGGCCCTCGTGACTTCAGGCGACGCGGCACAAGCTCCATTGTTGCGGAGGCCATCCGTGCTTTATTCTGCTGATCCTTGGTCCGCTCAGCGCGCCTGACGCGATCAGCACGCAATGAGTCGAACCAAAATACTCTGGGTGACCTATTGGATGGTTGATAAAATAGCCTTTCGGCCAGTTACTTCGGAGAATTGGCACGACTTTGAAAAGCTTTTTGAGAGCCGAGGCGGCCCCAAATCGTGCTGGTGCACAGTATGGCGAACGGTGGAGACGCTCCCGGTGGCGGAGCGGCCGGCCACCGCCAAAAAGCTCGAGATGAAGAGACGCATATCGTCTGGAGAGCCCGTCGGGTTACTCGGTTACTTTGACTCCGAGCCTGTCGCATGGTGCTCGATCGCGCCTCGGGACACATACCGCGCGTCAATGAGCGATATGATGCCGGGTGACGAGAAGCAGAGCATCTGGTCGATCGTTTGCTTCTTCGTGTCGAGGCCCTTCCGTGGACAAGGGATGTTTCAGAAGATGATCTCGGCCGCGGAAGAGCACGCTGCCAAGAACGGAGCGACGCTGCTTGAAGGGTATCCCGTCGATCCGGACTCTCCGAGCTACCGCTTTGGAGGTTATGTGTCCGCGTTCGAGCAGGCAGAATATGCACTGGTCGGCCGAAAGGGAGCACGCCGGCACATTGTGCGCAAAATGCTCAGTCAGAACAGGGCTGAATAGGCCTGCGACTTTGAACCGCCGCCGCCCGCCGTCCCGCGGGCATGGGCGGGCCGATGTTCGGACGTCCGATCAAGGATCGGCTGGCTGCACTGGTGCCGGGGATGATGCCCAATCGCTGAGCGGCGCCGCCGGACGGAGCGAGCCGCCAAGCTCGCGACACTTCTTGGTTGCAAAATGCGCTCCGTCCGGCATGGTTGTGGCCGATGCCCGCCAAGCCGGACCACGACAAGAGCAGAGCTGAGGAAGCGCCGCACTATCACGGCCATCGCGAGCGGCTGCGCGAGCGTTTCTACAGCGCGGGCGCGGATGCACTGAACGACTTCGAGCTGCTGGAGATGGCGCTGTTTCCGGCGCTGCCGCGGCGCGACACCAAGCCGCTGGCCAAGAGGCTGATCAAGACGTTCGGATCGTTTGCCGAGGTCGTACACGCGCCCGTGGCGCGCCTACGCGAGATCGACGGCATCGGCGAATCCGCGATCAACCAGCTCAAGCTGATCGCCGCGGCTGCGCATCGCGTCGCCAAGGGCGAGGTCAACAGCCGCAACGCGCTGTCGTCCTGGAACGAGGTGATCGACTATTGCCGTTCCAGCATGGCCTTTGCCGACAAGGAGCAGTTTCGCCTCCTCTTCCTCGACAAGCGCAACCAGCTCATCGCCGACGAGGTGCAGCAGACCGGCACCGTCGACCACACGCCGGTCTATCCGCGCGAGGTGATCAAGCGCGCGCTGGAGCTGTCGGCAACCGCGCTGATCCTGGTGCACAACCACCCTAGCGGCGATCCCTCGCCTTCCCAGGCCGACATCCAGATGACCAAGGCAATCATCGACATCGCAAAGCCGCTCGGCATCGCCGTGCACGACCACATCATCGTCGGCAAGAACGGGCATGCGAGCCTGAAGGGGATGCGGCTGATCTAGGACCTCAAGCCTCAGTAGCAATATCTGGAATCAACCCGGACGTAGTAGCCGTCGGGGCGCTGCATGTAGCAGCCGCGCTGATAGGCGTAGTAGCCGGAACGGCGGCGTTCGCCCTCGGAGGCGATCGCGGCGCCCGTGCCGGCTCCGACGACCGCGCCGATTGCGG
>NZ_LGHM01000197.1 GCF_001908185.1 Bradyrhizobium sp. AS23.2 | reverse complement strand
CGACGGCGGGAGCCGGGGCCGGCGCTGGAGCAGCCGGTGTTTGCGGATCGACCTTGGCCTGCTGCGGCGGTTGTGTCTCGTTCTTCTTGGCCTTCTTGGCCTTGCCCTGGCCGGTGTTGTCGTAGACGCCGGGGATCGAGACCGTGCCGCGGTCGGGATCGATGCGGATGGTGTGCCCGCCATATTCGATGGTGTACTGCGCGTGCGCAGCGGTGCTCGCCAAAAGGAATGCGGCCGTGGCCAACAGCTTCCTCATTTCCGTCTCCTGAACAGGTGGTCCCCGCGCCTACGCTTACGCGTCGGCTCGATCGCAAAAAGTGATCTAGATCACTTCCGTCCGTGTGAGTCGCGCTCTGGCAGGTTCGGGTTCAATGCGCCCGGAACCCGTCCACAATTTGGCCGACGCAAGCGACAGGAGGACGCGGCCTATTCGAACCAGGCGGCGTAGATCTTTCGGTAGCTGCCGTCTTCCATCGAAATGTGCAGCCACTGGTCGACGAAGGCCTTCAGCGCCATGTCGCGCTGCAGCCAATAGGCCTTCTCGGAGAAGTCGAACGGCTTGTCCGGGTGCACCGCGCAGAGCACGCCTGAATGCTGCTTCTGCTGGTACCGGGTCTCGGAGGCGTCCGTCATCATCAGGTCGGCATTGCCCTTGGCGATCTCGTCGAAGATCACGGTGTTGTCAGGGAAGACGTTGATGTCGGCATCCTTGATATTGGCACGCGCAAATCGCTCATTGGTGCCGCCCGGATTGACGATCACGCGGGTGCCCTTCTTATCGATGTCGGCGATGGTCTGGTACTTGCCGACATCGGCGCAGCGCGCGATCGGCGTCTTGCCCTCGCGCATGATCGGCATCGAGAAGAATCCCTTCCTCTGCCGGTCGAATGTGACCGAGACGCCGCCCATGGCGATGTCGAACTGGTCGGCCTCGAAATCCTTCATCAACTTCGGCCAGGCCGTCGGCACGAATTCGACCTTGACGCCGAGCGCCTTGCCGAGCGCCTCGGCCATGTCGACGTCGAAGCCGCTGAATTGCTGCGTGGTCTTGTCCAGATAGGTGAAGGGCTTGTAGTCGCCGGTCATGCCGACGCGCAGGGTGCCACGCTTGACGATCTCGTCGAGGCGCGAGGGTGCCGCCTGCTGCGCGTGAGCCGAAAGGTTTGCCAGCAACACCACGGCCAAAGCCGCCACGATTCGAACGATCATCTCTTTTCCACCCGTGCCCGAGCTGTCATTGTGCAGCTCTTGAGCGGTGGATTTAGACCAGATGCCAGTCGCTGGCGAGACGGAATTGAAGGGAATCTTGACGTGACGATCTCGATGTACGAGGCCTCGGTCGGCCTCTTCGTGCCGTACCTGCGCAACCTGTCCGCACTGCTCGACAAAGGCGTCGCCTACGCGGAGGCCCGCAAGTTCAACCCGACGGTTCTGCTCGGCATGCGCTTGGCGCCGAACATGTACGATCTGGCGCAACAGGTCGGCGAGGCCTGCCGCCACGCCGTGGTCGCGCCGGCCTTGCTGGCGCAGCGCGAGCCGGTGGCGCTGCCGGTGCTGGAGCACGACATGGCCGGGCTTCAGGCGCGCATCGCAACCTCAATCGAGTTCATCGAAGGCCTGCCGCGCGCCGACATCGATGCGGCTGCGGAGCAGAATGTCTTCTTCAGGCTGAAGAACGGGACCGAGTTGCCGTTCACCGGGCGGACGCTGTTGCTGACCTTCAGCGTCCCGCAGTTCTTCTTTCACGTCACGACGGCCTACGACCTCTTGCGGCACGCAGGCGTCGAGCTCGTGAAGAAGGATTATCTCGGGCGCAAGTAGAGCATGATCCGGAAAAGTGTGCAGCGGTTTTCCCTCGCGACAAACGCGGAACGCGTTTGCGCGGAGATCATGCTCAAACTATAAGCCCTAGGCTTCGCCCTTGCGCTCGTAGTCGGCGAGCGAGCTGCGGCCGGCGATCTCGCTGCGCAGCAGCTCGAAACGTCGATGCGCCTCGTCCTCGTGCGCGTCGACGAAATGCACGGCGGCCGCGCTCGTCATCGGGCCGCTGATCACGGGCGCGGACTGCTCGCCAATGGTCTCGTGAACGTAGTACTGGCCGTCGTCGCCGCGATGCACCGTCCATTTCAGGCGGATCGCCACCATCGGCCCGGGACCGACCTTGCTGTAGCCATCGGCATCGGTGTGCTCCGGAACCAGCGGCTGCTCCTCAACCACCGGATGCTCGTCGACCGCCGGATCATCGTCGACGACTTCGTGCTCACTGGCGACTTCATGCTCGCCGACGACCTCATGCTCGTCGGCCAGCTCATGCTCATCGCCAGCGACCGTGTCGGTCTCGCGGACGACGAGGGGGCTCTCGGGGCCTTCCAAAATGCTGGCGATGGTCGCCAGCGCGTGGTCCGTCGGGTCGATCTGTGACAAGGGTCCATCCTCCAGCTCGACGCGGCCGGCTAGTCTGTCCCACTGCCGCCGCGGCCGGACATATTACGCGCGTTTGATTAAGGCTGAGTTGGGGCTCGATCTGCACCAAAATGGGACGCATTCTGGCCTTCCGAAGGCGGGCGGATCGGCCGCCCGCCTTCGGGTTTGCACTAGCTCAGCACGTCCTGATTGATGATGTTCTGCCGGATCGGATCGCCGTCCAGCACACTCAGGATGTTGCGCGCGGTCTGCTCGCTCATGCGGCTCACGGCCTCGACCGTGACGCCCGCCACGTGGGGAGCCATGATGACGTTCGGCAGCGCGAACAGCGCATTGCTGACGGGCGGTGGCTCCACCTCGAACACGTCGATACCGGCGCCGGCAAGCTTTCCGGAGACCAGGGCGTCGTACAGCGCAGCTTCCTTCACGATGCCGCCGCGCGCGGTGTTGATGAGATAGGATTTGGGCTTCATCCGGCCAATCCGCGCAGCATCGAACAGGCCGATGGTTTCCGGCGTCTTCGGGCAGTGGATGGTGACGAAGTCGGCCTGAGGCAGCGCGGCGTCGAGATCGGCGACGGGCTCGCAGCCCGCAGCCTTGATCTCGGCTGCAGGCTTGTAGGGATCGTAGACCTGCACGTTCATTTCCATCGCCAGGCAGCGCTTGGCGGTGCGGGTGCCGATGCGGCCGAAGCCGACGATCAGCACGGTCTTGCCGTAGAGATCGAACGGCAGCATGCCGAGCCGGCCGGCCCATTTGCCGTCCTTGACGCAGGCGTGCATTTCCTGCGCGCGCTTGACCAGCGTCAACATCATGAAGAGCGCGTGTTCGGCGACCGAGGGCGAGTTCGCGCTGCCTGCCACCATCAGCGGCACCTTGCGGCGGGAGAGGGCGGGGACGTCGACGGCGTCGTAGCCGACACCGATGCGGGTCACCACCTTCATATCCTTTGACGCCTCGAGCTCGGTCTCGCCGAAGGCGGTGGCGCCGAGCGCCACGCCATGGACCGGCGCGTGGCTCTTGAGCAGCGCCTCGAAATCCTTCGCGGAGATCAGGTTCGGAAATTCGATGAGCTCGATGTCATCCCGCTGGGTGAGAAGGGCGCGTGCCCCTTGCGACAAAGTTTGCGTAACGAAAATCTTCTTCTTGTTGGTCGCCATCGTCCCCTGCCTGCACGAGTTTCTTGACCGGCCGTCACAACACGGCACCGGTCTCCTCGTTTAGCAGGTGCATGTTGTTGAGGTCCATCGCCAAACGCATGGGGGCCCCGTCCGTGGCGCCGGCATTGGGATTGACGCGGCCGCAGACCGGCGTGCCCTCGAGCCCGAAATAGACCAGGGTCTCCATCCCCATCGGTTCGGTGACGTCGAGCACGGTGTCGAAGGTTTCGATGCCCGGCTCCAGATGCGCATGCGATTCCGTGAGGTGCTCGGGTCGGATGCCAAGCACGAGCTTGTCGTTGCGCGGCAGCGCGTTGTAGCGGGCGGCGCGGGCGGGCGGCAGCGCGAATGCGATGCGGTCGGTGAGGCGGATCTGGAGCTTGCCGGCGACATCCTCCAGGCGGCACGGGATGAAGTTCATCGCGGGCGAGCCGATGAAGCCTGCGACAAAGCGCGTCGCCGGCTTGTGGTAGAGCTCGTTCGGCGTGCCGATCTGTTCGATGCGACCCTTGTTCATGACCACGACCCGATCGGCGAGCGTCATCGCCTCGACCTGGTCGTGGGTGACGTAGACCGTCGTGGTGCGCACCTTCTGGTGCACCTTCTTGATTTCGATGCGCATCTGCACGCGCAGCTTGGCGTCGAGATTGGACAGCGGCTCGTCGAACAGGAAGACTTTTGGATTGCGCACGATCGCGCGGCCCATCGCGACGCGCTGACGCTGGCCGCCGGAGAGCTGCTTCGGCTTGCGGTCGATCAGGTCGGTGATGTCGAGCAGGCGGGCGGCTTCCGTGACGCGCGCCTTGATCTCGGCCTTGGGATAGTGCTTCAGGCGCAGGCCGAACGACATGTTCTCCGCGACCGTCATGTGCGGATAAAGCGCGTAGTTCTGGAACACCATCGCGATGTCGCGATCCTTCGGCGGCACGTCGTTGACGACGTCACCGCCAATCATGATGTCGCCGTCGCTGATGTCCTCGAGGCCGGCAATCATGCGCAGCGTCGTCGACTTGCCGCAGCCTGATGGCCCCACCAGCACAATGAATTCATGGTCGGCGATGTCCAAATCGATGCCGCGCACGGCTTCCACATCGTCGTAACGCTTGATCACCTTGCGCAAGGAAACGTCGGCCATTGCACTTCAACTCCTCGGTATCAGCCCTTTGTCGCGCCGGCGGTCAGGCCGGCAATGTAGTAGTCCATCAGGAAGGCGTAGATGATCAGCGGCGGGGCCGCGCCGAGCAGCGCACCGGTCATGATCTGTCCCCAGTTGAACACGTCGCCCTTGATCAGCGTCGTGGTGATGCCGACCGGCAGTACGAGCTGGTCGACCGACGTCGTGAAGACCAGGGGATAGAGGAACTGCGCCCAGGAGACCGTGAAGGCGAAGATGGTCGCGGCGATCAGGCCGGGCAGCGCAACGGGAATGAATATCCGCGTCAAGGTCTGGAGCCATGAGGCGCCGTCGATGAGGGCGGCTTCATCGAGCTCCTTCGGGATCGACGCGAAATAGCCGATCATGATCCAGGTGCAGAATGGCACCGTCAGCGTCGGATAGATGAACAGCAGCACGTACCATCGGTTGAGGAGCGTGATCCCGGTCAGGTCCTGGATCACCGCGAGCATCTTGAACAGCGGAATGAACAGGAGGCTGTCCGGGATCAGGTAGGTGAGGAACACGCCGGTCGCGAGCGTCGCCGAGCCCCAGAACTTCATTCGTGCCAGCGCGAAGGCCGCGGGGATGCTGATCAGCATCGTGATGATGACGACCACGATCGCCACGATCGACGAATTCCAGAAGAACCGTAAAAACTGGTTCGAGGTCAGGAGCTCGACATAGTTCGACAGCGTCGGGTGGAACACCCACCAGGGGTTGGTTGCCGCTGAGATTTCCGCGCTGCTCTTGAGCGAGGTGATCAGCATGTAGACCGGTGGCGTCAGGAAGAAGATCGCAAACAGCACGAGGAAGAAGTAGGACCAGCGCAGCGCCCAGGCGCGGTCGCGGCTCATGCTGCCATATTTGACCTTGCGGGAAGGGCCGGCCTTGTCGATCGCGACGGTGCTCATCAGGCTTCGTTTCCACGTTTGGTGACGTCGCGCAGGATGAAGATCGCTGCGACGGCGAGGATCGGCACCATGAACAGCGAGACGCAGGCACCGAGCGGAATATCACTGCTCTGGATGCCGACCTGGAACGCCCAGGTGGCGAACAGATGCGTCGTATCCAGCGGGCCGCCTGAGGTCAGGATGCGCACGATATCGAAATTCGCGAAGGTGACGATCAGCGAGAACAGCGTCGTGATGGCGATGATGTTGCGCATCATCGGCAGCGTGACATACCAGATGCGCTGCCACCAGTTGGCGCCGTCAATCGCCGCGGCCTCGTAGAGCTGATCGGGCACGGATTTCAGCGCGGCGAGATACATGATCAGGAAGAACGGCGCGCCGTACCAGACGTTGACGAGGATGACGGCGAAGCGCGCCCAGAAGGTATCGCCGAGCCAGGGGATCGGACCGACGCCGAAGAACGACAGCGTGTAGTTGAAGGCACTGTAGGAGGGGTCGAATAGCCACAGCCAGGCGAGCGTGCTCATCGCCGGCGGGATCACCCACGGCACCAGCAGCATGCCGCGCCATTTGCGTTGCTTCTTGCCAGGAATGTTGTGGACGAAATGCGCGACGATGAAGCCGATCAGCGCCTTGAAGACCACGGCGGTAATCGCGAAGATGCAGGACTGCTTCACCACCATCCAGAACGTTTCGCGCTTGAACAGGAAGGTGAAATTGCCGAGGCCGACGAATTTCGTCATCGCCTTGTTCAGCGTCGCCAGGTAGACCGAATAGAAGGCGGGGTAGAGCACGAGCAGCACGATCAGCAGGATCAGCGGCAGCGTCAGGAAGAACGCCACCGTCGATTTGTGCCCCAGCGCATTGCGCAGGCTCCCCCGTTTGCGCGTGCCAGAGGTGCGGGCGACGCGACCTTGCTGAACGACGACATCGGCCATGGCAGCTTCCTCAAGTCAGCTTCTTTGCAGACTGTCCAATCGCGAAGCCGGCCTTACGAGTCTCGGCTCCCCGTCATGCGGATCCAATAGGTGGAATCGGGGCGGCTCACGCGCGTGGCCTGAACCGCCCTGGCACCCTCCTAGCTCCGCATGAAGCCTTCGCACTCACCCTCGGCCCAGGCGAGCGCCTGTTCCATCGTCTCGCCCCGCGCATAACGCAGCGCCAACTTCGTCAGCGTCGCCTGGGAGTAGATCTGCTGCGCGATCTTGGGCGGCGCTGGCGACGCCGCGATCGACAGCGTCTGGTGCTTGTACGGGTCGGGATAGTGAAAGAGCGTACCCTTCGGCGGCCCTTCCTCAGCCCAGGTCTTCAGCTTCGTCATATTCGCGAAAGATGGGAGATCGTAGCCGCCGCTCACCGCGACGAACTTCTCGATCGACGATGGCGAGGACAAATGCAGGAGCAGGCTCTTCGCCGCTTCCTTGTTCTTGCCAAAACTCCAGACACCCCAGAAGTACGGCAGGAAGGGCGCGAAACGCCCCTTGGGTCCAGCCGGGAAGCCGTGGGTCCAGCATTGCTCGGCAACCTGCGGTGCGTCGCGCTTGGCGACCGCCCAGGCGCTCGGCGGGTTCAGGATCAGCGCGCCGCGGCCGGAGATGAGCCACTTATTGTTCGAGGCGTCGTCCCACGACGGTGCGTCCGGGGGGAGGAACGCGATCAGTTTCTTGTAGTATTCGAGAGCCTGACGAACCGCGTCGGTCTTCACCGTGACCTCGCCTTTGGCGTTGACGAGATCGGCGCCGAACGACTGGAAGATCGCGCCAGCCGTATCGACGCTGTCGGTGGTCTCGCCGAGGCCGATGCCGAACGCAAAGCCACCCTTCTGGCAGGCCTCGGCCGCCTTCAGGAAGGTCTCCATTGTCCAATTGTCGGCCTTCGGCGGACTGCCTGCCGGATACATCTCCTGAACATCGATGCCCGCATATTTCTTCATCAGGTCGATGCGCGAGCAGGGACCCTTGATCTGGCTGCCGGGCGTCGCGGGCACCGCGAGCCACTTGCCGCCGGACTGGCCGAGATATTTGACAGTCCCGTTGACCTCGCCGTTCTGCTTGATGAGCGGCTCCATGACGTCGTTGAGCGGCTCGAGATTCTCCGAATAAGCATGCGGCCACCAGCTCGGCATCTGAAGGATGTCATGACCGGATTTGGCCTGAGCTTCGGCCGCCGCGGTCAGCTCGATCTTCTTGTTGTTGCTGGTGATGTAGTCGATGGAAACCTCGACCTTCTCCTTCGCAGCCCACTGGTTGACGAGTTCGGTGGAGGCACTATTGGCGCCGGGCACCCAGTGGTCCCAGAAGCCGATCGAGAGTTTGCCGGCGGCGTAGGCGCCTCGGACATAGGGCGCCGTGATCAGCGCCGCGGAGGACATTGCAGTGGCAGCCACAAATTGACGTCGCGTCAGTGTCTTGCGTGACATCTCGTTTCCTCGCTTGGGTGTTTTATTGTTCTGGTATTTCCTCTGACTTTCCTGAGTTTTGTTCTTGATTTTCTTGTTGGCGTTTCTTCTTGGAAGTTCGTTTTGGAAGTTTCTTCTTGGTGCCGTCAGCTTCGAGGGTAAATCAGCGAGGCGCGGCAAATTGGTAGCGCGATCAGATCATGATTGATCGCGTCTGTCGAGAAAGCCGAACGGCTGGGCGTCTAGAACTAACGTTGTGTTCGGGAACGCGGCAGTGCCTTCGATATCGCGTGCCGAACGTGAACCGCGGTCGCTTGTTTTGCGACGCACACTTCGAGCAGGCTGGCCCGGAACAATCCGTGCGCAATTACGCCGTAGTTTCGAATAAGCCTTCATAACCGCTTCGCGCGAAAGACTTTTCGGACGTGGACAGCAATTGGCTGCGTCTGGACCTCAACGTGGTGGAAACGATAGAGTTGCAACCGGCGGGTGGCTTCCACCCCAACAGGCCAATCAGAGCGACGATGGAGACGAGAATGATCAACCCGGCGCCGCCCGCGCGGCTTCACCTGCGGCGATGGCTGGCGCTGGGCTCCGTGCTCACGTTGTTGCTTGGCGCAGCGGCGGTGGCGAACGCGCAGGGCCTGGTCAAGGGTGTTCAGGACGGCGCCGCAGCCGGCAACAAGGCGGCCGGCCCCGTCGGTGGCGTGCTGGGCGGCGCGATCGGCGGCGTGGTCGGCGTCTTCACCGGCGTGCTCGGCGTCAACAACAGCAATACCAACAACCAGCAGGCGCCGGCTGCCAAGGATGCCAACAAGGACGCGAGCAAGGATGCCAAGCAGCCGGGCGCCGGCAAGGACAAGGACGCCAAGAGCGCCAAGGCCGGCAAGGGCACCAAGCCGAGCAAGGAGGCCAAGAACGCGCCGCAGGACAACAAGGACAATGACAATAAGGATGTCACGGTCCTCACCCAGACCGGCGCGCCGCAGCTGACCGCCGACCAGATCGTCGCCAACAGCGATTCCTATATCGAGCGGATCAAGACCGAACTGAACCTCACGCCCGATCAGGAGAAGCATTGGTTCGGCTTCTCGAGCGCTATGCACTACCTCGGGCACAATGGCGCAGAGCGCCTGAACCTGCGGATTGCCCGCGCCAAGCGCGATCCGCCCGACGACATCATCGAGCAGATGCGTAACGAGTCGCAATTCCTGATCGACCGCGCCGCCGATCAGCGCAACGTCGCCGATGCCGCCGAGCCGCTCTATTCGAGTCTCGACGACAAACAGAAGCAGGTCTTCATCCAGGAGATGGTGCGCCTCAGCCACGAGCGCGGGCTGGATTGATCAAGTTGAATCGGATTGGGCGCGCCGGAATTAACGGCGCCCGCCACGAATTCGTGAATCCTCTCCGCAACTCGGCTATGATTAGGTTCGCAAGCTGACTGCGGGGTTGATATGGCGGACGGACTCTCCGTTTTCCTGGTCGAAGACGAGGCGTTGATCCGGATGATGATCGCCGACATGGTGGAGGAACTCGGCCACCACGTCGTTGCGGAAGCTGACAATGTGCGGGACGCGAGCGCCTTCGCGATGACCGCGCAATACGATTTTGCGATCCTCGACATCAATCTGATGGGCCTCTATGTCGATCCGGTCGCCGACCTGATCGAGCGCCGCGGAAAGCCGTTTCTGTTCGCCACGGGCTACGGACCGGAGCTGCTGCCGTCCTTGCTCCGGCGCAGGCCGATCCTGCGCAAGCCGATTTCCCTCGATCAGCTCAAGGCGATGATCGACACTCTGTTTCCGGACGCGACGGCCAAAACACCGCACTAGAGCCATTTCCGTTCCGATGGAATCGGAACGGGGCTCTAGATTCTGGTTTTGACGCGTTTTCTTTACGCGAATCGGTATCCACTTCGCTCGAAAACGCTCTAAGGCCCCGCACTGAGATCGCCAACGAAAATGGCCGCCCGTCAGGGGCGGCCATTTGGCGATGGAAGTCGTGGCGGCCTCACATCAGGCCGGCACTGAGGTCGATGCCGCGCGTCATCAGGCCGAACGAGGCGACCAGGCCCACGCAACAGAACAGCAAGATGATATTGAAAGAAGAATCGGCAAAACGCGTTTCGGCAGCGACCGGCGTTGCGGCGAGCGAAATCATGCTCATGTTCATGCCCCCCTTTGTTGATCCTGAATTGCATCAGGTGAGGGAACTCTTAGGCAAGAAGTTTGACACGAGCTTGCCTGGGATCGTTAACGGAATCGCAATCAGTCGCGTGTTTGCCGCGAGCGGCACTCGGTCCCGCAAGTCTCATTTGCGGCCGTTCTTCAGCACCGTGGCAATGGTATGGGCCGTCATGGCGGCGCGGTCCGAAGCGCGCTGCGCGGCCAGCCGGTCTCGCGCCTTTTCCTCGATCAAGAGCTCGATCAGGGCTAGCCGCTTGTCCTCGTCGTCCGCCTCGGTCAGCAGGCGGTGATAACGGTGATAGTCGAAACCTATGTCCTGCTTACGCATGTCACGCCCCCGCAACTACGCCACACACGACTGAATTGTTCATCATCGGGAACAAACGGGCAAGCGAGTTCCTGCATGGATCCGCACATTCGTTGCAATCAGCTGTGAATTGCCGGAACCGGAGCGCGGGGAGGGTAGGCGCGCCTCAATCAGGATTGTGGTCGGCAAACGTCTTCAGGCCGACGAAGCTCGCGTCAGGCTTGGTGACCAGCCGGGTCGGAATGTTGCGTAAGTAGTCCTGGAAGCGTCCCTTGGCTTCGAAGCGGGCACGGAAGGCGGAGGCCGCCAGGAAATCCGGGAAGCGCGGCACGATTCCGCCGGCGATATAGACGCCGCCGCGGGCGCCGAAGGTCACGGCGAGATTGCCCGCGACCGAGCCGAGGATGGCGCAGAACATCTCGAGCGTCGCGCGGCTGACGGCGCAACTGCCGTCCAGAGCGGCCTTGGTGATGGCGGCCGCATCGCGATGCGGCACCTGAGCGCCATCGATCTCGGCCAGCGCCTCGTAGAGGCTTTGTAGCCCGGCGCCCGATAGCGCACCGCGCTCGATGGAAACATGGCCGAACCGCCGGCGCAGGCAGGCGATCACATGCTCCTCGCGCTCGTTCTCCGCCGGCAGGGTCGCGTGTCCCGCCTCGGTGACGACGGCTAGCCGGGCGCCATGGCGCTCGACCAGACAGGAGACGCCAAAGCCGGTTCCGGGCCCGACCACCAGCAATGGTTCTCCCGGCAAGCCATCTTGTCCGCCGAGCGGGATCAGATCACCGGGCCGTAAGGCGGGCAGGGACCAAGCCACGACCTCGAAGTCATTGAGCACGTGTACGCGGTCGAAGCCGAGGGCCGGCTGCAGCTCGTTGCCATCAATGACCCATGGGCTGTTGGTCATGACGCAGCGGTTGTTGGTCACGGGCCCCGCGACAGCCAGCACGGCCCTTGGGGGCGGCTTGCCGCCGGATCGCCGTTCCAGGACACCGGCGATGGCCTCTCGAACGGTCGGGAAGTCGGCGACCTTCACGTAGTCGATCGGTCCGGTCTGCTCGCCCTCGGTCAGCGCAAAGCGTGCATTGGTGCCGCCGATATCGGCGAGAAGAATCTGTCCTGTCTTGCCGATACTCATGTCCTCTTGGCTGCCGCAGCCTGCCGGCTGCGGGAACCCTTTCCTCCGCTGCTTCGATCCGATCCGCGTCGTGGATGTCCGAGAATCCGCCCTCGGGTGAACCTAGTCAACACGGACGAAGCCAAAGCGTTGCATCCTGGCCGGTCAAGGTCGCTACATCTTACGCGGGTGGTTGCGAAGCTCGCTGGGAAGATCGACATTGAGGGGAGCGTTCGGCGCAATCGCGCCGGGCAGATCGAATGGACAGCGATGAAGATTTCCGACCGTGACGTGCTGCTGGTGATCGACGTGCAGAATGATTTCTGCACCGGCGGAGCACTCGCCGTTCACGGTGGCGAGAAGGTCGTCCCAGCCGTCAACCACATCGCCCAAAAATTCGCCAATGTGGTACTAACCCAGGATTGGCACCCGCGCGACCATGTCTCATTCGCGTCGAACCATGCGGGCAAGCAGCCGTTCGAGACCATCGAGCTCGACTATGGCACGCAGGTGCTCTGGCCGACGCATTGCGTGCAGGGCACGGCGGGCGCCGAATTCCACCGCGATCTCGACAGCACCCGGGCGAGCATGGTGGTGCGCAAAGGCTTTCGTCGCGGCATCGATTCCTATTCGGCGCTGTTCGAGAACGACCACCGCACGCCGACGGGGCTGCTCGGATATTTGCGCGAACGCGAGCTGAAGACCGTCTTCGTCACCGGCCTGGCGCTGGATTTCTGCGTCCGCTTCTCGGCGGAGGACGCGCGTAAGGCCGGCTTCGAGGTGGCCGTCATCGAGGACGCCTGCCGCGGCATCGATCTTGACGGCTCCGTCGCCGCGACCCGCCGGAGTTTTAAGGACCTCGGCATTTCCGTGGTCAGCCTCGAGGCGTTCCTGTGAGGGGCGTGAGATCGCCATGGTAGAGAAGACCGGCAAACGATTGGGCGATCCGGGTCATGTTTCGGATGATCCGCTGCTGTGGCCGTTTGCGGCGGCGCGGCTCGCCATGGACGCTTGTTTCTGGTGGCTGGAGCGTGGCCCGGCGGAGCGGGACGACAGCAGCCTGCCGTGGACGACGCCAGGCACTGTTGCGCTGGAGCTTGCAACCATGCGCCTGCGCGATTGTACGCGGAGGCGATCCGGCCGGCCCGCCCTCGTCTGCGCGCCCTATGCGCTGCATCGGGCCCTGATTGCCGACTTCGCGCCCGGCCACAGCGTGGTGCAGTCCCTGCAAATTGGCGGCATCGACCGGGTCTATCTCACAGACTGGCGCTCGGCCGCGCCGGACATGTGCTATCTCTCGATTGACAGCTATCTGGGCGATCTCAACGTCGCCGTCGACGAGATCGGCGCGCCGGTCGATCTCGTCGGCCTGTGCCAGGGCGGGTGGCTGTCGCTGCTCTACGCGGCGCGGTTTCCCGCCAAGGTGCGGCGGCTCGTGCTGGTTGGCGCTCCCGTCGATCTCTCGATCGACTCTGCGCTCTCGCGGCTCGCCCGCAACGCGCCTGAAATGGTCTATGACCAACTCGTCGTGCGTGGCGGCGGCAATGTCAATGGCGAGGAGATGCTGCGGTTCTGGTCCAGGGCGCCCAGCCGCGATGACATCGCGGCGGCGTTGCAGAAGGATCTCTCGGACGACGAAGGCGCAGGACTGCTCGCGCGCTTCGACCGCTGGAATACCGAGACGCTCAATCTGCCCGGGACCTATTATCTAGAGATCGTCAACTGGATCTTTCGGGAGAACCGGATTGCCAGGGGCAACTTCATGGCACTCGGCCGCGAGGTTCATCTGAAGGACGTCAAGGCACCGGTCTTCCTGCTGGCCGGGCTCGACGACGATGTCGTGCCGGCCACGCAGGCGCTCGCCACCGGCGGTCTGCTCGGCACGCCGCCGGCCTTCATTGCGGCGGCCTCCGAGCCCAGTGATCATCTCGGACTGTTCATGGGGGCACGGATCCACGCACATGCCTGGCCCCGGATCGCCGAATGGCTACGCGGCGATCTACCCAAGGTGCTGGCTCGCAGCGCCTGATTTCGCATGGTGCTGAGTGGGCGGACATGCAAATCCGTTATGCATGATGGCGGATGGCCTGCACGGGGCCCGGTCGATGGGCTACATATGGTCTGGAGCTGACGGCTGCGGCCGACAGCGAACAGATCAAAGGTACTGCGCTCGATGAGTTTCCACTCGATCTACGCCCACGGATTTGCGCGCGTGGCGGCCTGCGTCACCACTTCACATGTCGCCGATCCCTCGGCCAACGCCAAGGCCATCCTGGCGACGGCAAATGCCTGCCACGAGCAATCGGTGGCGGTCGCCGTGTTTCCCGAACTGTGCCTGTCCGGCTATGCGATCGAGGACCTCGTGAAGCAGGACCCGCTGCTCGATGCGGTCGAGCGCGGACTGGCTGGGATCGTCGAGGCCTCCTCGGCATTGATGACCATCCTGATCGTCGGCGCGCCGCTGCGCTTTGGTCATCGCATCTACAATTGCGCCGTTATCATCCATCGCGGCAACGTTCTTGGCGTCGTGCCCAAGAGCTACCTTCCGACCTATCGCGAATTCTACGAGGGACGGCATTTCGCCTCGGGCGCCGGCATCGTCGGGGAAGCGATCGCGATCGGCGGGCTGCGTGCGCCGTTCGGCGTTGATCTGCTGTTTACGGCGGAGGACGTCCCGGGCCTGACCATCGGCGTCGAGATCTGCGAGGACATGTGGATCCCGGTGACGCCGGCTTCGGAGCTGGCGCTCGCCGGTGCGAGCGTGCTGATCAACCTCTCGGGCAGCCCGATCACGATCGGCCGGGCGCGCTCGCGCGCGCTACTATGCCAATCCACATCGGCGCGCTGTCTCGCGGCATACGTCTATGCGGCCGCCGGGGCCGGGGAATCGACCACCGATCTCGCCTGGGACGGCCAGACCTCGATCTACGAGAACGGCGTGATGTTGGCCGAGGGTGAGCGGTTCCGCCAGGGTGGACAGATTACGCTGGCCGACGTCGATCTCGACCTGCTCAGGCAGGAGCGTGCGCTGATGGGAACGTTCGACGACAACCGCCGGCAGCGCGAGGCATTTTTCCGCACGATGACGTTCGCGCTGAAGGCGCCAGCCACCGACATCGGCTTCGTGCGCAAGGTCGAGCGCTTTCCGTTCGTGCCGAGCGACGAGAGCCTGCTCGAGCAGGATTGCTACGAGGCCTACAACATCCAGGTCGCTGGCCTGGTGCAGCGCATGCGCGCGACCGGCACCAAGCGCGTCGTGATCGGCGTATCGGGTGGCCTCGATTCCACCCACGCCCTGATCGTTGCCGCCAAGGCGGTCGACCTGCTCGGCCTGCCGCGCGAAAACATCCTGGCCTACACCATGCCGGGCTTTGCCACCGGCAGCGAGAGCAAGACCAATGCGTTGGCGCTGATGAAGGCGTTGCAGACGAATTGGCAAGAGCTCGACATCCGCACCACGGCCACGCAGATGCTGAAGGACATCGGCCATCCCTTCGGCAAGGGCGAACCGGTCTATGACGTGACCTTCGAGAACGTGCAGGCGGGCCTGCGCACGGACTATCTGTTCCGGCTGGCCAACCATCACGGCGGCATCGTCATCGGAACCGGCGACCTCTCCGAGCTCGCGCTCGGCTGGTGTACCTACGGCGTAGGCGACCAGATGGCACATTATAATGTCAACGCCGGGGTGCCGAAGACGCTGATCCAGCATCTGATCCGCTGGGTGATTGCCTCGAGGCAGTTCAGCAACGACGTGAACCGGACGCTTGCCTCGATCCTGTCGGCCGAAATCTCGCCCGAGCTGGTCCCGGTCAAGCCCGGCGAGAAGCCGCAGAGCACGGAAGCCTCCGTCGGGCCTTACGAGCTCCAGGACTTCAACCTGTTCTACACACTGCGGTTCGGCATGCGGCCGTCCAAGATCGCCTTCATGGCGCTGCATGCGTGGAAGGACGTCGCCGAGGGCGAATGGCCGCCGGCATTCCCGGCCGATCGGCGCAAGGCCTACGATCTCAAGGAGATCCGCCGTTGGCTCGAGGTGTTCCTGCGCCGCTTCTTCGCCTTCAGCCAGTTCAAGCGCTCGGCGATGCCGAACGGACCGAAGGTTTCAGCCGGCGGTTCGCTGTCGCCGCGCGGCGACTGGCGTGCGCCGTCGGATTCGAGCGCGGCGGCATGGCTTGAGGATCTCGAGCGGAATGTGCCGAACTGATCGGGACGACTGACAGGGCGCCTCAAAACGACTTCGCGCCGCGCGGCTCACATCGCCGGCGGCGCGAAATTGCATTCAATCTAGAAAGTGCGAGGTCCGGAGTGCCTAGGAGTCCGGACCTCGTCACCTTGCCCCAGCCTTCAATCCCCCGCCCCATGTGGTCCCCCAACCCCATGTAGCGCGATCAGAGGGTGATGCCCTTGGAAGTGGCCGCCGATCGATGTGCGCGATGTACGCGAAGTACGGTTAGGATTCCATTCCGGATCACTACGGACACGAACGTGCTCTTCAACGCGCCCTGATGTGTTCGTCTGCATTGGCTGCCATCGCTGCTACCTGAATTCGATGCACGAGACCGGCGGGATGTCCACATCTCGTCCGCCCTGCGGAACCGGCATTTCACGGGCCTGTCATTGAACTGGTTTAGCGCTGCCCTTGTCATCGCCGACAGTCAAGGGAGCAAGCCATGTCGAAGCCGGTGTTGGGCGCCGCGTTGTCCATCAAATCAATCCCCGCCCACCGCGATTGGCTTCTCGAACGGCAGCGCGATCTCGAAATCCAGGATTTCTTCCGCGCGGATTTGCTCGACAGCGACTGGCGAAGCACGGCCGGCGAGATCAAGCAGATGCTCGAAGGCCATACCGGCCGGCTCGGCATCCACGGCCCGTTCTGGGGCTTCAAGATTGACAGCCATGATCCGATGATCCGCCAGGCGGTGACGAAGCGCCTGCTGCAGGGGCTTGATGCAGCCGAATTCCTCGGCGCGACGCAGATGGTGATCCACTCGCCGTTCACGACCTGGGACCACAACAATCTCGATCTCTATCCGGACAACCGTGGCAATCTCGTCGAACGCGTCAAGGCGACGCTTGCCGAGGTGATCGCGCGCGCTGAAGCAATTGGCTGCGAGATCGTCATCGAAAACATCGAGGACAAGGATCCGCGCGACCGCGTGCGCCTCGCCAAGGCGCTCGAAAGCAGCAAAGTCCGCGTCTCCCTCGACACCGGTCACGCCAATTACGCCCACATCTCCACCGGAGCGCCGCCGGTCGACTACTACGTCGAGACCGCGGGTGACATGTTGACGCATGTGCACCTCCAGGACACCGACGGTTTCGCCGATCGTCACTGGGCGCCGGGCGAAGGCAACATCCCCTGGGTCGCCGTGTTCCGTGCGCTGGGCCGGCTGGCCTCCAATCCGCGGCTGATCCTCGAACTCCGCAACCACGACGACGTCCGTGCCGGCGCAGCCCATCTCGCCGCACTCGGACTCGCCGAATAACCGACATCACAAGGGGCAGGGGTTAATCGTCATGAGCAAGCTCACCCGTCGCACCATCCTGAAGTCCGGCACTGCCGCCGCAGGCACGCTGCTGCTGCCGCGGTTTGCAATCGCGCAGGCCGACAATCGTCCGTCGGTGACGATCGCCGTGCAGAAGGTCACCAATTCGAACGTGCTCGACGTGCTGCGTGAGCAGTCCAACGTCGGCGAGCGCGTGTTCTTCTCCTCGATCTGGGAAGGCCTGATCTCGAAGAACTGGCGCGGCAGCCTCGAGGCCGTGCCAGGCCTTGCCAGCGAGTGGCGCCGCATCGACGACCAGACCGTCGAGGTGAAGCTGCGCCAGGGCGTGAAGTTCCACAATGGCGACGAGCTGACGGCCGAAGACGTCGTCTTCACTTTCAGCCGCGAGCGCATGTTCGGCGAGACCGAGGCCAAGAGCCGCTCAACCATCCAGGCCTTCGAGAAGATCCCGACGCCGCGCCCGGGCAGGGAGCTGCCGCCGGATGTGCCCGCGGTTGCGCGCCGCATCTGGCCGGACCTCGTGCGTGTCGATGCCGTCGACAAATATACCGTTCGCTTCTACAACGCGACGCCCGACGTGACGATCGAGGGGCGCCTGTCGCGCTACGGCTCGGACATCATGAACCGCCGCGCCTGGGAAGAATCCGCAAGCTATCTCGACTGGGCTCGCAAGCCGATCACGACCGGCCCTTACAAGGTCGTCGAGCTCAAGCCTGACGTGTCGCTGACGCTGGAAGCGCATGACGAGTATTGGGGCGGCCGTCCACCGCTCAAGCGCATCCGCTTCCTGGAGGTGCCGGAGGTCGCGAGCCGCATCAATGGGCTGCTATCGGGCGAATACCAATTTGCCTGCGACATCCCGCCGGACCAGATCGCCGGCATAGAGAAGAATTCTGCGTTCGAAGTGCAGGGCGGCACGATCCTCAATCATCGCCTGACCGTGTTCGACAAGAACCATGCCCAGCTCGCCAATCCCCTGGTGCGGCGCGCCTTCACTCATGCGATCGACCGCCAGGCCATCGTCGACAGCCTGTGGGCCGGCCGCACCCGCGTGCCGAAGGGCCTGCAGTGGGAATTCTATGGCGACATGTTCAACGCCGACTGGAGTGTGCCGGCCTATGATCCGAAGCTCGCGCAGGATCTGCTGAAGCAGGCCAACTACAAGGGTGATCCGATTCCGTATCGCCTGCTCAACAACTACTACACCAACCAGGTCGCGACCGCGCAGGTGCTGGTGGAAATGTGGAAGTCGGTCGGCCTCAACGTCCAGATCGAGACCAAGGAGAACTGGTCGCAGATCATGGAACGCGCGCCGACCCGCGCTGTGCGCGACTGGTCGAACTCGGCCGCCTTCAACGACCCCGTATCCTCGCTGGTCGCCCAGCACGGGCCGAATGGCCAGCAGCAGCAGATCGGCGAATGGACCAATGCCGAGCTGAACACGCTCTCGGAGTTCCTGGAGACCTCGACCGACCGCGCGGCGCGCAAGAAGGCGTTCCACCGCATGCTGGAGATCGCCGAGCGCGAAGATCCCGCCTACACGGTGCTGCACCAGAACGCGACCTTCACGGCCAAGCCGAAATCGATCAAATGGAAGGCGGCTCCGGCGTTCGCGATGGATTTCCGCGCCGGCAATTTCGAGGCGTAAGCTGTGACGCCGCTGGTCAGCATCCGGGACCTCAGTGTCGCCTTCAGCGACGCGCCGGTCCTGCGCGGTATCGATCTCACCCTGCAGAAGGGCGAGGCCCTCGGCCTCGTCGGTGAGTCCGGCTCCGGCAAATCGGTGACGTGGCTTGCTGCGCTCGGTCTTTTGCCGCGGCATGCGAAGGTCTCCGGTTCGGTGCGGCTCGATGGACGCGAAATCCTTGGCGCGCCGGCTTCTGAGCTCGACCAGGTGCGGGGCGGGCGGGTCGCCATGATCTTCCAGGATCCGGCCAGCGCGCTCAACCCGGTGCTCAGCATCCGTAGGCAGCTCTGCGAAGCGCTGGCGCTGCATCGCGATCTCTCCGGCGAGGCCGTGAAGGCAGAAGCGCGGCGGCTGCTCGACCTCGTCGGTATTCCCGACGCGGCGCGGCGGCTCTCCGCCTATCCGCATGAATTTTCCGGCGGCCAGGTCCAGCGCATCATGATCGCGATGGCGCTCGCCGGAAATCCCGATCTGCTGATCGCGGATGAGCCGACTACGGCGCTCGATGCGACCATCCAAGCCCAGATCCTGGAGCTGCTCTCCTCGGTTCGCCGCGAGATGAGCATGGCGATGGTGCTGATCAGCCACGATCTCGGCGTTGTTGCCGAAAACTGCGACCGCGTCGCGGTGATGTATGCCGGCCGCATCGTCGAGCAGGCGCCGGCGAACCAGCTCTTTGCCGATCCCGTGCACCCCTATGCGCAAGGCCTGATCGGCGCACTGCCGCCGCTCGACGGACCGCGCCGACGTCTGACTGCGATCCCCGGGACCGTGCCCGATCCCGCGAGCATGCCGAGCGGCTGCGCCTTCGCGCCGCGCTGTGCGCTGTCGGCCGAGTCGTGCAGCACTGCGGTTCCGACCCTTGCGCCGATCGCGGACGACCGGACCGTCGCCTGCATTCGTGCCGAGGCTTCCCGCCGTGCCGTGTTCGGGATCGCCGCCGAATGAACGCGCCGCTCGTCGAGGTGTCCTCGATCTCGCGCAGCTACTCAATGCGCTCCGGGATGTTTGGTCGCAGCACGTCCGTCCATGCGGTCGACGGCGTATCGCTCACGATTCCCAAGGGCGAAACGCTGGGCCTTGTCGGCGAGTCCGGTTCGGGCAAGTCCACGACGGGCCGCATCGTGCTCGGCCTCGAGCCGGCGGATCGCGGCGAGGTGCGGTTCGACGGCAGGCCGATGGCTGCGCCGGGAACGGTTGCGTGGCGTGCACAACGTGCGCGCATGCAGATGATCTTCCAGGATCCGCTGGGCGCGCTGGACCGCCGTCTGCCGGTCGCGGCGCAAATCCGCGAGCCCTTGGACATTCACGGTCTCGGCACGCCCACGGAGCGCGAGGACCGCGTTCGTGAGTTGCTGCGCGCGGTCGAGCTCACGCCAGCGCATGGCGGGCGTTATCCGGGTGCGCTCTCCGGCGGGCAACGCCAGCGCATCGTGCTGGCGCGGGCGCTCGCGACAAAACCCGATTTCCTTGTCTGCGACGAGCCAGTCAGTGCACTCGACGTCTCGATCCAGGCGCAGGTGGTGAACCTGCTCGCCGACCTCCAGGCGCAGCTCGCGCTGACGCTTCTATTCATCAGCCACGATTTGCGCGTCGTCCGGCAGATCAGCAACGTCGTCGCCGTAATGTATCTCGGCCGCATCGTCGAGATCGGTAGCGCCGACGACCTGTTCGCGCGGCCGGAGCATCCTTATACGCAGGCGCTGGTCTCGGCCTCGCCCGCGCCGGGCCGCCGCAGCGCGGGCCGCATCGTGCTGGCGGGCGATCCGCCGAACCCGGCCGCACGTCCCCAAGGCTGCGCCTTCCATCCGCGCTGCCCGCGCGCCATCGCGCGTTGCGCGAGCGAGGTGCCGGTTCTGTCTGCCGTCGGCGGCGACCGGCAGGTCGCCTGCCATCTCGTGACCGGGCCGCAGGCCGAGACGCGGGACGCAGCGTGATGGGACGCTATTTCGCCATTCGGATCGGACGCGCGGCGCTGACGATCGTCCTCGTCGTTACCTTTGCCTTCGTCGTGCTACGGCTGTCAGGCGACCCCGCGCTGATGATTTTGGGGCCGGAGGCGCCGCCGGAGGTCATTGCAGCCTTCCGCAAGGCCTGGGGCCTCGATGATCCCATCTGGTTCCAGTATCTCGGCTATTTCAGCGCCATAGCCAAGGGCGAGCTCGGCCGCTCCATGCGCGACGGACGGCCTGCGATCGAGCTCGTGCTGGAGCGTATCCCGGCGACACTGGCGCTGACGCTTCCGGCCTTCGCGTTCAAGGTGGCGCTGGGCATTCCCGCCGGCATCTACGCCGCGCTGCACCGGGGCTCCGCGATCGACCGCGCCGTGATGATGACGGCGGTCGCCGGCTTCACCGTGCCGAGCTTCGTGCTCGCGCTGCTGCTCGTCCTCGTCTTCGCCGTGCAGCTCGGCTGGCTTCCGTCCGGCGGACAGGAGAGCTGGCGGCACGCGATCCTTCCCATTGCGACGCTCGGCCTTGGGGGAGCCGCCGTGCTGGCGCGCTTCACCCGCAGCGCCATGCTGGAGGTGCTGGGTCAGCCCTATATCCGCACGGCCTCCGCCAAGGGCGTGCCGTGGCGCAAGGTGGTGACGTCGCATGCGCTGCCGAATGCAGCGATCCCCACTGTTACCATTTTGGGCTTCATGGTGGGCACGCTGATTGCGGGCGCGGTCGTGGTCGAGAGCGTGTTTGCCTGGCCGGGAGTAGGGCGCCTGCTCGTCGTTGCCGTCGCCAACCGCGATCTCGCGGTCGTGCAATGCATTCTCTTGCTGGTCGCGCTGACTATGGTCACGTCGAACCTGGTCGTCGACTTCCTCTATGGCTTCCTCGATCCGCGCCTGCGAGCCAAAGGAGCGCACGCATGACCGACGCGACGCTGAAGGATACGGCTATCCGCCGCCGCATCAGCCTTCCGGCGATCCCGGTCTCGGTCGCGCTCGCGATCACCTGGATTGTCGCCATGCTAGTGATCGCGGCCCTCGCCGAGAAGATCGCCCCTTACGGTTTCACCCAGCTCGACCTGCGCAATCGGCTTGCGGCGCCCGGCAACGTCGCGCACTGGCTCGGCACCGACGAGCTCGGCCGCGACGTGCTGTCGCGGCTCCTCGTCTCCATCCGCATCTCGCTGCTGATCGCCTTCGGCGCGACAGCGATCTCGGCGGTCGTCGGCACCACGCTCGGCTTCCTGGCCGCGCATTTTCGTGGGGCTATCGAGCAGCTCGTCCTGATGCTGACCGACTTCCAGGCCAGCATGCCCTTCCTGATCATGGCGCTTGCGGTGCTCGCGTTCTTCGGCAATTCGCTGCCGCTGCTCATTGGCCTGATGGGGCTGTTCGGCTGGGAGCGCTATGCCCGCATCGCGCGGGGACTGGCCATCTCCGCCAATGCACAAGGCTATGCGGCCGCGGTCCGCCAGCTTGGCGCGACGCCGTCGCGGATCTACCTGCGGCACATCCTGCCCAACATTGCCTCGACCCTGATCGTCTCGACCACGCTGGTTTTCCCCGAGGTGATCCTGATGGAATCAGGCCTGTCCTTTCTCGGGCTCGGCGTACAGCCGCCGATGACCAGCCTCGGCAACATGGTTGGCTATGGCCGCGAATATCTGACCCGCGCGCCCTGGATCATGCTGGCGCCGGCCACCACGATCGTGGTGACCACGCTCGCGGTGTCCGTGATCGGCGACTGGCTGCGCGACCGGCTCGATCCGACCCTGCAATAGGCCGTCAGGTCTCGTGTCCCGGACGCGCTGCAGCGCCATAAGCGCGTTTACGCGCGTCTTCGACACGCTTTGCGCTGCTGCGCAGAGCCGGGACCCATCTGCAGCGCACCGTTTCACGCTGCGCGGCGCCCGGGAACGTTCGCGAGAGGCCGCGCCGGGAGCAGGGGAGGCCTGCGCGAGGCCGATCCGGGCCTTTTCGGGGCAAGTTCCCGTTGCGCGCGCCCACCCTGTGCGCTATCCGGCCGGAAAGGCCTGAGGCGGCTTCCATATTTTCCGCCCGGCCAATGCAAACCGAGGACGGAAATCGCCATGCCAGCCTATCGCTCCCGCACCACCACCCACGGCCGTAACATGGCGGGCGCCCGCGGCCTCTGGCGCGCGACGGGCATGAAGGATGGCGATTTCGGCAAGCCGATCATTGCTGTCGTCAACTCCTTCACCCAGTTCGTGCCCGGCCACGTCCACCTGAAGGACCTCGGCCAGCTCGTTGCCCGCGAGATCGAGCAGGCTGGCGGCGTCGCCAAGGAGTTCAACACCATCGCGGTCGATGACGGCATCGCGATGGGGCATGACGGCATGCTCTACAGCCTGCCGTCGCGCGAGCTGATCGCCGACAGCGTCGAGTACATGGCCAACGCCCATTGCGCCGACGGCCTCGTCTGCATCTCCAACTGCGACAAGATCACGCCTGGCATGCTGATGGCCGCGCTGCGGCTCAACATCCCCGCCGTGTTCGTCTCGGGCGGCCCGATGGAGGCCGGCAAGGTCAAGCTCCAGGGCAAGACCAAGGCCGTCGACCTCATCGACGCCATGGTCGCCGCCGCCGACTCCAAGGTCAGCGATGAGGACGTCAAGGTGATCGAGCGCTCGGCGTGCCCGACCTGCGGCTCCTGCTCGGGCATGTTCACAGCCAACTCGATGAACTGCCTGACCGAGGCGCTGGGCCTGGCGCTGCCCGGCAACGGCACCGTGGTCGCCACCCACGCCGACCGCAAGCGCCTGTTCGTCGAGGCCGGTCACACCATCGTCGATATCGTCCGCCGCTATTACGAGCAGGACGATGCGTCCGTGCTGCCGCGCAACATCGCGAACTTCAAGGCGTTCGAGAACGCGATGACGCTCGACATCGCGATGGGCGGCTCGACCAATACCGTGCTGCATCTGCTCGCCGCCGCCCATGAAGGGCAGGTCGAGTTCACCATGCGCGACATCGACCGCCTGTCGCGCCGCGTGCCCGTGCTCTGCAAGGTCGCGCCTTCCGTGGCCGACGTGCATGTCGAGGACGTGCACCGTGCCGGCGGCATCCTGGGCATTCTGGGCGAGCTCGACCGCGCCGGCCTGATCGACACCTCGGTCTCGACCGTGCATGCACCGACCATGAACGATGCGCTCGAGCGCTGGGACATCAAGCGCTCGAAGAGCGAGGCGGTGCGCACCTTCTATCGCGCCTCGCCCGGCGGCATCCCGACGCAAGTCGCCTTCAGCCAGGAGCGCCGCTACGACGAGCTCGATGCCGACCGCGAGAAAGGTGTCGTGCGCGACATCGAGCACGCCTTCAGCAAGGACGGCGGCCTCGCCGTGCTCTACGGTAACCTCGCGCAGGACGGCTGCATCGTGAAAACCGCGGGCGTCGACGCCTCGATCCTGAAATTCTCCGGCCCCGCGCGCGTGTTCGAAAGCCAGGACGCTGCCGTTGAAGGCATCCTCGGCGGCAAGGTCGTGGCCGGCGAGATCGTCGTCATCATTTACGAAGGTCCGCGCGGCGGACCCGGCATGCAGGAGATGCTGTATCCGACGAGCTACCTGAAATCGATGGGCCTCGGCAAAGCCTGCGCCCTCGTCACCGATGGACGCTTCTCGGGCGGCTCATCGGGCCTGTCGATCGGACATCTGTCTCCGGAAGCGGCCGAAGGCGGCAACATCGGTCTGGTGCGGACCGGCGACCGCATCGCCATCGACATCCCGAACCGCAGCATCAGCCTCGAGGTCTCGGACGAGGAGCTCGCCAAGCGCCGCGAAGCGGAAGAGGCGAAGGGCGATGCCGCCTGGCAACCGACGAACCGCAAGCGCAACGTCTCGACCGCGCTTCAGGCTTACGCCGCACTCACCACAAGCGCTGCGCGCGGCGCCGTGCGTGAAGTGAAACGGCGCTCGAACTAAGCGCTACACCGTTCGCGCCTCGCGCGCATGGTCAACGAGTTCTGAACGGCCGGCGAAAGCCGGCCGTTCGCGTTAAGGATGCCCCCACGAACTTCGGCAGCTCGGGATTTCGCGGCGTATGCTGCTGCGACCTTCGGATCAAATCCATTTCGGGCAACTGGGGCTCCACCACAATGTCTCGTACTCTTGCTGTTGTTTTCTCCACGGCCGTCGCCGCGATTTCCATGACGGGCGCAGCCTCCGCCGGCTGCTACAATTGCTACGCACCGCCGCCGTGCACGACCTGCTATCAGCAGCAATACGTCGCGCCGCAGTACCGCACCGTCGACGAGACCGTGATGGTGTCGCCGGGCTCCGTGGTCGCGCACCGTACGCCGGCGCAGTACCGCACCGTGATGGTGCCGCAAACCGTGATGGTGGCGCCGCCGAGCGTCCAGTACGAACGCATTCCGCCGCAATACGCCACGCGCCAGCGCGTCGAGATGGTTTCGCCGGGCTATTCCTACTACGCCCCCGTGGCGATGGGCTGTGCGTCCTGCGGCTACTGAGCTAACGCACTTACGGAGAATTCAGCGCGGCGCTCCTCATGTGCGCCGCGTTTTCTTTTCGCGGCAGCAAACGAGGCCCGGAAATGGAGGCGAATCCAACCGGGCCTCGCAACCAGCGACGTCCTGGGAGATGTCGCCAGTGTCCGGGATTGCTGAGGGGCCGGCGTGTGCCGGCGGCCGACATGTAGCGTAGGGTAGAGGAACAGGCTGACGCTCGCCTGACAGATGGCGCCCGGCGGAAGAGTTTTGGTGAGGGCGCCAACTTCGCGTTGCCGCCAGTTTGCGTTGCTGGCTGCGTTCCGGCGCGCTCAATGTTGCCGCCGCTGACCTGCTCCCGGGGCTAGAGTTCAGGCCAGCGGCGCAAGAGCCCAGCACACGCGTTTATTGTTTTTTCAAACGCTAGAGCGTGCTGTGTTTATACGGAAACATAGCCTGAGTTTTTGAGATAGTTGGCGCACTCTTCCTTGGAGAAGACGTCGAGGAGTTCACCGACCTTGCGCCAAGTTGCCTC
>NZ_LGHM01000196.1 GCF_001908185.1 Bradyrhizobium sp. AS23.2 | reverse complement strand
CGCCAGCCGCCGGCGCGCATCCGCCGCATGCGGCCCGCGCGGATAGCGGCGCAGATACGACCAGTACGCCTCCGGCGAGTCGTTCCGGTAGGTTCGCCGCCAGGTGATCGCCTCGCGGCGCGCCGCGACGATCGCCATCACCCGCCTCGAAAGCGGATCGCTCGGATAGGCCGTGAGAAACTCCTCATAGGCCGGCAGCGTGTCGCGCTCGAGCGCGGCAGCGTACGCATCCTGCACGCCGAGATCGCGGATCGGCTTGTTGCGAATCGCGGCGACCTGGTCGGGCGCGGCCTCCGGCGGCGGCGCATCGGGCCCGCGCTCGAAGAACGAGAATTGCGCGGATATCTTCTGCTCGTTCCAGGGCACCTGCGCGCCCTTGCTGGCCTCGTTGACGCGCAGGCGGACGCGGTCGAACACATCCGGCAGCGCCAGGCCGCCGGTGCGGATCATCTCGGCCAGCGACTGCGCGTAGATACCGTACGGCCCGGGCTCTTCCGGAGCCACCGTGCCGGGCGCAGCGTTGAAGGCGATCAGCATGTTCGGATCCGGCTCGACCAGCGCCAGCCCGCTCGCGATCGGTTGGCCGCCCTCGATGAAGGGCTGCGCGCGGGCTGCATCCAGCACCACGATGTTGGCCTTGAGCGGAATGGCCGCGAGCTGGCGGGCATAGTCGCTGATGCGCAGGCCTTCGGTCGGAATGTCGGTGTCGCGGCCGATGCTGGAATCGACCGGGATGAAATAGTTCTCGCCGGCAAGCTGCACGCCGTAGCCGGCGAGGTAGATCATCGCGACGGTGCCCGGGCCGGAGGCCTGCGCCTTCTGGATGAAGTCGCGAAAGCTCTTGCGCAGCGTGTCGCCGTCGAGATCCCGCGCACCGACCACGTCGAAGCCCGCGGCCTGAAGCGTTTGCGCGATCAGGCCGGCATCGTTCGCCGTCGTCGCCAGCGGCGACTTGGTATAGGCACCGTTGCCGACCACGAGCGCAATGCGCTTTTCTTGCTGCTGCGCGCGCGCCGGATCAGGCGCACCTACAGCAAGCACCACGATCGGCAGGAGAAGGCTGATGAAGACTCTGAGCGTCCCACGCATGGCTTGCTTGCCCGCTATCTTATTGTGGAGGTGACACCGCGCATGAGACGCGCGGCCGGCTGAACGGCACTTGAACGAAAGGCGCGGATTGAGGCAGTGGCATGGCGCCCAGTCAACGTCAAACCCTTGCGTCCCCCCCTGCGTCAGGCCTGCGTAAGTCTCGCGACCACAAAGCGGCACAAGCGCGGTCAGCTCGTTCAGCCCTGTGCGGTCAGTTCGACCGCTCCCGTCGTAAGCCGGTAGATGCCGCCCACCACCTTCAGCTTGCCCTGCTCCACGGCCGCATTGAGGATCGGCGCGGCCGACTTCAGCTTCGCGACGTTGTCGATCACGTTCTGCCGGATCGCCTTGTCGAGCAGGTCCCCTCCCTGCTGCATCGCAGCCTTGGCGGCGGGCGCGATCGCATCGACCAGCGAGGGAATGTGTCCCGGCGGCGGCTTGTCGTCCTTGATCGCCTTCAGCGTCGCATCGACCGCGCCGCAAGCATCATGGCCGAGAACGAGGATCAGTGGCGTATTGAGCACCGCCACCGCGTATTCCAGGCTGGCGATGGTCTCGTTGCCGGCAAAATTCCCGGCGACGCGGCAGACAAAGAGATCGCCGCGGCCGGTGTCGAAGGCATATTCCGGCGCGATACGCGAGTCGGCGCAGCTCAGGACGGCTGCGAAGGGATTCTGCCCGCCGGCAAGCGCCTCGCGCTCGTGCTTGAAATCGTGGCGTCGCGACACGCCGTCGACGTAGCGCGTGTTGCCCGCCATCAACCGCTTCAACGCTGCATCGGGCGACAGCACGTTCTGCGGCTTTGGCGGCGCCTTGGTCTCCTTGGCGAACGCTCGGCCGGCGAAGGCCACGCTCAGCGCCGAGGCGGCCAACAGCATCGCGGAACGCCGCGACGGCCCCGTGTGATTGAAGCGATCTTCAGAGCACTTCTCGCACATCGCTCGTTTCCTCGGCCGCTCCAGCGCGATTAGCGCAGATGCGTTATTCTACATCCTGGTTGGAATGGCGTCACGACCCCTGACGGCGCTGCACCGCATCTATTGGGCCAGTTTCAGCTCGGCGATCGTCGTCCGTGCCGCCGTTTCGTCCAGCGCCAGAAAATCCATCGGACCCTGGTTCTTGTAGCCGGAGGTCATCGCGAGCGTGAGGCCATAGCCCAACACTCCCGTGCTCGCATTTGCGATCACAGCATTCTTGCGCTCGCTCACACGCGCAACGAAAAACAGGGTCTCGCCCGACCGCGCGGAAAAATCGTTGCGCGTGACGCCGGGAAAGCCCGCCTCCTCAGCCACGAACTGATGCTGACCGGCCGGACGATCGACATAGACATAAGTCCCGGTCTTCAGACCCGTGAGCGGCGCGCCGTCGAGGCTGAATCCCCAGCCCGTATCGGCGAGGCCGCCGTAGCCTTTTTCACGAAGCACGACGATACGCGCCTGGCCCGCCTTTGGCGGCCCGACCTTCCGCAACGTCTCCGAATAATCCAGCCCGCTCCTCGCGGTCGTCTCACAGCCGCATAGCAACGCCGCAGCCACGAGCAGCACCAGCCCGCGCAATAGCATCACGCCCCCCCGAACTGCTTTCCCCGGAGGCATGCTAGCCGGAAACATCGCCTGGTTGCAACGGCGCGATCACATCTACCACGCCGGTCAAGCCGGCGCGTTCCTTTGCGGCGGCCGGCGCTAGAGCTGCTGCACGTCCACGACGCCCACGACCGCCTTGATCGCGCCGGCGATCTGCGGCGAGACCTTGAAGCGGCCGGGCAGTTTCATCTCCACCTCGGTCTCGAGATCGAGCATCATCACCAGCGAGACTTCGCCGTCGCCATTGGAGCGCGGCGCGATGCCCGGACTCCCGATTTTTGGCGCGGCACTGTTCGAGGCGGCCATGTCGGGACCCGCGAGGCGCTTGGCGATCGATTCCAGCGGCTTGGTGTCGCGCAGGAAGATGCGCAGGCCTTTCTGCGTCTTGGCCGCGGCGTCATCCAGCGGCTCGGCGTGCAGCACGCGGGCGCGGACGTCCTCGCCCTGAAGCTCGGCACCGAGCTGGAGCAGCACGGCGGCGCCCGGCTCGAGCACGTCACGGTATTGCGCCAGCCCTTCGGAGAACAACACCGCCTCGAAATGGCCGGTCGGATCAGACAGGCCCATGATGCCCATCTTGTTGCCGGTCTTGGTGCGCCGCTCCATGCGCGACACCACGGTGGCCGCAACCTTTCCGGCCGTCGCGCCGGTCTTCACCGCGCGCGAGAATTCCGCCCAGCTCTGCACCCGCAGCCGCTTCAGCACGGTGGCGTAATCGTCGAGCGGATGGCCGGACAGGAAGAAGCCGATCGCGTCGTATTCCCGGCGCAGCCGCTCGGCCGGCAGCCACGGCTCGACCTGCGGCAGCATGATGCTCGGCGCGTCCGCGGAGCCGCCGAACATGTCGTTCTGGCCGATGGTCTCGGCCTGATGCGCGCGCTGGCAGGCGGCGAGGATCGAGTCCGCGCCGGCGAAGACGCGGGCCCGGTTCGGGTCCAGCGTATCGAAGGCGCCGGCGGCGGCAAGACTTTCGATGATGCGCTTGTTGATCGCGCGCGGATTGACCCGCGCGGCGAAGTCGGCGAGCGAGGTGAACAGCCCCCGCTTCGTGCGCTCCTCGATGATCTGCTCGATCGCCTGGATGCCGACGCCCTTCAGCGCTGCGAGCGCGTAGTAGATCGTGTTCTCGCCGACGTCGAAGGTCGCGCCGGACCGGTTGATGTTCGGCGGCTCGACCTTGATGCCGAGACGCTGCGCCTCGGAGCGGAATTCGGAGAGTTTGTCGGTGTTGTTCAGATCGAGCGTCATCGACGCCGCGATGAACTCCACCGGATAATGCGCCTTCATGTAGGCGGTGTGGTAGGACACCAGCGCATAGGCTGCCGCGTGGCTCTTGTTGAAGCCGTAGTCGGCGAATTTCGCCAGCAATTCGAAGATGGTCTCGGCCTGCGCCTTCGGCACGCCGTTCTTCACCGCGCCCGCAACGAAGATGTCGCGCTGCTTGTCCATCTCGGCGCGGATCTTCTTGCCCATGGCGCGGCGGAGCAGGTCGGCGTCGCCGAGCGAGTAGCCCGACATCACCTGCGCGATCTGCATCACCTGTTCCTGGTAGATGATGACGCCGAACGTCTCCTTCAGGATCGGCTCCAGAACCGGATGCAGATATTCCGGCTCCTCGTCGCCGTGCTTGCGCGCGCAATAGGTCGGGATGTTCGCCATCGGACCCGGACGATAGAGCGCAACCAGCGCGATGATGTCCTCGAAACGGTCGGGGCGCATGTCGATCAGCGCGCGCCGCATGCCCTGACTTTCAACCTGGAACACGCCGACCACATCGCCGCGCGCCAGCATCTGGTAGCTATCGGCATCGTCGATCGGGAGCGTGGCGAGATCGACGTCGATGTTGCGCGGCTTCAAGAGCTTCACAGCGACGTCGAGCACGGTCAGGGTCTTCAGGCCGAGGAAGTCGAATTTCACGAGGCCGGCGGGCTCGACCCACTTCATGTTGAACTGGGTCACCGGCATGTCGGATTTGGGATCGCGGTAGAGCGGCACGAGCTCGCTCAAGGGACGATCGCCGATCACGATACCGGCCGCGTGGGTCGAGGCGTGGCGCGTCAGGCCCTCGAGGCGCTGCGCGATGTCGAAGGCGCGCGCCACCACTGGGTCTTCATCGCGGAACGCCTGAAGCTTCGGCTCGCTCTCGATCGCAGCCGCCAGCGTGACCGGCGCGGCCGGATTTTGCGGCACGAGCTTTGTGAGCTTGTCGACCTGGCCATAGGGCATCTGCAGCACGCGGCCGACGTCGCGCAGCACGCCGCGCGCCTGCAGCGTACCGAACGTGATGATCTGCGCGACCTGGTCGCGGCCATAGCGCTGCTGCACGTACTGGATCACCTCGCCGCGGCGATCCTGGCAGAAGTCGATGTCGAAGTCCGGCATCGAGACGCGTTCCGGATTGAGGAAGCGCTCGAACAGCAGGCCGAACTTGATCGGGTCGAGGTCGGTGATGGTGAGCGCCCACGCGACCAGCGAGCCTGCGCCGGAGCCGCGGCCCGGTCCGACCGGAATGCCCTGCGACTTCGCCCATTTGATGAAGTCGGACACGATCAGGAAGTAGCCGGCGTACTTCATGCGCATGATAACGTCGAGCTCGAACGCCAGGCGCTTGTTGTAATCCTCTTCCGTGGTGCCCTGGGACAGGCCGTGCACACGCAAGCGGTTGGCGAGCCCCTCCTCCGCCTGGCGCTTCAGCTCGGCCGCCTCGACCGCGGCGGCATCGGAGCTTGCGGCGGCGCCGACGGTGAAGAACGGCAGGATCGGCTTGCGCGTCATCGGGCGGAACGAGCAGCGCTCCGCGATCTCGACCGTCGAGGCCAGTGCCTCCGGAATGTCGGCGAACAGCACCGCCATCTCGGCGCGGGTCTTGAAGCGGTGATCGGGCGTGAGCTGCACGCGATCGGTCTCGGCAATCAGCCGCCCGCCGGCGATGCAAAGCAACGCGTCATGCGCCTCGTAATCGTCGGTCGCGGCGAAGTACGGCTCGTTGGTCGCAACCAGCGGCAGGCCCTTTGCGTAGGCGATGTCGATGAGCCCGCTCTCGATGCGCCGCTCCTTGTCGACGTTGTGGCGCTGCAATTCGACATAGAGGCGATCGCCGAACAGGCTGGCGAGACGTTCGCAGCGCAAAGCCGCAACCTCGGCCTGCCCTGAGGCAAGCGCCAGCGAGATCGGTCCGTCCGGCCCGCCCGTCAGCGCGATCAGGCCTTCGGTCTCACCTTCGAGCCAGTCGAACTTGATATGGGAGGCATGGGTGTCGGGCGTCTCGAGGAATGCCCGCGAGTTCAGCCGCATCAGGCTGCGATAGCCGCGCTCCTGGGCCGCCAGCAGCACCACGCGCGAGGGCAGAAGCGCGTTACGCGCATTGGGATCCTGGTCGCCGAAATCGATCGCGATCTCGCAGCCGACGATCGGCTGGATGCCGGAGCCCGCCATCTTGTCGGAGAACTCCAGCGCACCGAACATGTTGTCGGTGTCGGTCAGCGCCAGCGCGGGCTGGTGATCCTTCTTGGCAAGCTCGGCGAGCTTGGCGATCTTGATCGAGCCCTTGAGCAGCGAAAAGGCCGAGTGAACGTGAAGGTGGACAAATCCGGCGCTCGGCATGGTCGCGTGACGGCCTCTTGCAGATGAGATGGAGCGGTCAGCGCCAAGGGGATGCCTAGGGGATGCCTAGGGGATCATGGAGGGCATCCTGCACCCGCCCCGCCGACTCGCCTCACAATGGTGGGGTGTCGTCGCCGCAGAGTCCACGCCGGAGCGGCCAATCAGCCGCGTCGTCCTGCTTTTCCCCAAGCCGGTCCCCAAGTCGGTCCCCAAGTCGGCCCCTTTGAGGCTTCGGTCGGGTTCGCGAGCATCGGCTTTGTAAACCGCGGCCCTAGAGCTGCGGAATCACCTGAGCCCAGATCGCAATCATCCCGACGAACAGCGTGATCGACGCCAGTGCGGCCGCTTCTTCCACGAAAACCCTGAACATGTCTCGCTCCTTCACTAGAACGTATGAAGAACATTGTTCTCATTTCGTTCTCAGGAGTCAAGCGCTCCGGGATATCTCGAAACGGGATGGTTAACTCACTGAATTCAAACAAAAAAAAGCCCCGGCCAACGGCCGGGGCTTTCGACGATCGCTTCGTGCGAAGCGATTAGTCTCAGTACCTCGCGATGGCCGGGCCGCCGAACTTGTAGTTCAGGCGAACGAGGCCCATGTCGACGTCCTGCTTGATGTTGTCGGTCACGCCGGCGATCGTCACGTTCTGGTCGCCCAGGAAGATGTGGTTGTACTCGACGCCAACCGACCAGTTCGGAGCAAAGCCGATCTCGAGGCCGGCACCGATCGTGCCACCCCAGCGGGTGTTGCTGGCCGAACCGAGGCTCGCACCGGCCGCGTTGAACACCTCGTACTTGTCGCCGACGACGGCGGCACCGCCCTTGGCGTAGAGCAGCACGTTGTTCCAGGCATAGCCGACCTGGCCGGTGATCAGGCCGAACGAATCGATCTTGGAGTGGTTGCGCGTATTGAACACGGCGCTGAGATTGTCGCCGGAGAAGTCAGCCCAGTTGCCCTGGCCTTCCACGCCGAACACCAACTGGCCGGACTGCCAGCGATAGCCGATCTGGCCACCGACGGTGCCACCGGTCGCATTGTGCGAACCCTCGCGGAGACCACCGACGACGTCCCAGGTCGTGTGCGCGGAGCCGCCACCGCCGTTGATACCGATGTAGAAACCGCTCCAGTCGTAGATCGCGGCGACCATCGCCGGCGGCGCCTTGGTGTAAGGCCGCGCAGCGAGGTCAGCAGCCATCGCCGGCGCAGCCGCGCCGAGCGCGACAAGGCTAACAGCGGCGAGCAACACTTTCTTGTTCATTTGAGTCCCGTTCCAGTTTCGTCATTAGGCCCCCGGGCCGTGGTGTCGTCATAACAGCGATCGATGGAATTGCTGTAACCCCGACGCAACAGTCAGCTCCAAAGGCCCCTGCTCAGTTAATGGATGTTTATCGGAGCGCGCCGGAACCCCTTTGAAACAAGAGTTTCCACGAGTTCCAATGTCGATTACACGACATATGCGGCAAATGCGCGTAGGGACTCAACGCGCACACAAGCGCGTGATCGGAGAATTGAATGCGTGGACGAATTGCTCTCCCTATTGTCGCCACACTTTTGCCTGCGCTCGCCACATTTGCTTTCTCGTTCAGCACAAGCACGCCAGCGCGCGCCTTCGGTACTCACCATGCCTTCTGCCTCACAGGTGATGAATGGCCAGGGCTGACCAATTGCACGTTCGACAGCTACGCGCAGTGTCAGGCGAGCGCGTCGGGCCGCGCACTGACATGCATCGCGAACCCGTATTTCGCAGGCCAGAGTGATGATCCCTACGCGTATCAGAATCGTCCCCGCGCGCAGATCCCGGGATATTCGCCGGGCTATCTCGTGCCGCGCTGAGATGCGTCGCGCTTGCCTCGCGCTAGCTGCGACCGGCATGCTCCTCGCGAGCGCGCCCGCGCAGGCGCAGACCTACGATCCGAACTATCCGGTCTGCATGCAGATCTACGGCCCGGTCGGCTATTTCGATTGCCGCTACACTTCGCTTGAGCAGTGCAGGTATCTCGCCGTTGGTCGCTCCGCGACATGCGTCGTGAACCCGTATTTTCCAGGGAAGCGATCGAAGGCCCCTTCCCGTTCGAGGCGCGCCGACTAGGGTTGGCACGTGCCGATCGGGAGGCTGATATTCGGCCTGCCTTGCATTGCGGCTCCGGTGTTGACGCTGAATGATCCGGGTTTAAGTACGACAGACAAATCTTGCAGGGGTGGCGACGTTCGCTGGGCTGGTACCAATGCAGGACACATGACGACCTCGCCGAATGATTGGGCATGGACGCCGACAGCGAGCGACGACGCGGTCTTCGGCGACATTTGCGAGCCGCTGCCCTCAAAGCGTGTGGGATCAATTCGTGGGCGGATTTGGAGAGGGCGTTCTGCATGTGTGGCGCGCAGTGCAGATCAGCTCTCACTACGAACGGCCGTCTGCATGAGCGTGCGATGTCGCCAGGCTCATCCTCGGAGAGAATGGCCTGAGAACGCTGGATCGTCCGCCCTAGCTTGCTTTCGGTGGCTGCAGCCCGGTCGAATTGATCCATTTTTCCATTTGTGCCACGGACTCTAGCTCCAGTGCTTTTGACAAAAGCTTATCTCGCTCTTTGCCTGGTCGCATCTTCTCAGCAGCTGCCACTAAGGCTGCAACCTCAGAGCCCGCATAGTCCCCGCGCCCAATCACGCCCGCCTCCAACTCATCTGGCGACGAGACAAGTATGCAACCTCCGGACGCTGCGCGCCAGAGCAGACAGTTTCACGGTCAAGTTATCGAATGACGCAGCCCGCCGGCGACCTGCATTGAAGACCAGGCGACTTCTCACTCCAGTCAACGTTTGCTCAAGGGGTTGCGTTCTATCCGGGGCGATTAGGACAACCATTCTGGTATTGCCTGCCCAACAGCTTTTTCGCTGAAAATGCAGTAACCTTCGGGCAGCACCCGATTAGTTTCAATTTCTCCAACTGCAACTCCTGGGCGAAATCGGCTGTCCTGTTTCTCGACGGAATGCAACAGACCGGACGATCGCAAGACGGACGAACTTCTCGCCCGACTTTCGCGAGAACTGCCGTCGGCCGTGGACAAGTACACCCCCGACGGCCGATTGCCTCCTCGTAACGGCTGATTTCATCGAGTACAGGGAAATAGCAGGATGAGCATCATCTGGACCATTGCACGCTAAGACATCCGAAAACGGGCTCACTCCTCATCCAGGCCGAATTCAAACGTTTGTGCTGGAGCTCCCTTGCGCGCAGCGGCAAATTGATCGAGCGACAAAGTCAACGCAACGGATGAAGAGTTCAGATCAGTAAGTCCGAGCTCTAGGCTTTTGCCGGATTCTAGTTGCGCTATCAGACTCGTTTCGACGGGGGCCGCCGCGATGCAGATAGTGGTGAGGCACCAATTGAACGGGATTTGGGTGGGCTGCCCCTGATCTATCGTTACCTTGACTCCACGCTGCAGATTCGCCCCTTGTGGAAGAAATATTTGCAAGCGAGCCGGACCGTCGGCGCGCTGAATCAGATCGACACGCGCCACCACCTGATCGAGATCGTCGGTACCAGTAGAGGTCGTTCGGCAGATCGTAGTCCCATCGGACGACTCAAAGCAGAGCTTTCGCCAGTTTGAGTATTGAATCTTTTCAGGGATGCGCACTCGCGGAGCCTTGACTTGAAGCTCCGCAGACGAGGCGTTGCTCGCTTGCTGCTGGGTGTTGCCGGTTGCTGAATGCTTCTCGAGAAACTGGCTTACCAGCGGGGACCAGATCGGCACGGCGTCAGGGGAATCGATCATGAAATGCCCGTCGCTTCCGAACGGCGGCAGCATTCGATATTCCACATTTCCTCCCGCCGCTGCGAAAGTGTCACGCATCCGCTTTGTTAGCTCCGGCCCAAAATAGCTATCGTTCTCCGCGTATATCCACAGCATCGGAACTCGCGCAGTCCGACCAAATTCGCCTGTAGCCTCGACGAGCTTATCGGGAGCACAGTTGTTGTTAGGCTTCCCGTCCACTCTACCGCCGCGCCCCGCCGCGAAGGTGACAATGGCCCGAACTGTTGATGGGTTGAGACTCGCAAGAGCGATCGATCCCCATCCGCCGCCCGACTGCCCCACGACAACAACCTTGCCGGGCTGAATGATCTTCTGCTTATGCATGTAGTCGATGACCCACTCGTTTAGAGTGGCGATGGCGAGCCCGGGGCCCCGAAAGTTCGGGTTGTCGCAGCTACCGACATGCGCAAACACCGCTCCGTAGAGCCCCTGATCTTTGTCATCCAGGCTGCTGGCTCCATATCTCACCGGGGAGATGACGAAGTAGCCTTGGTTCGCGAACCACCGTGCGGCAGCTCGGTATTCGATCGTCGGAAACATCGTTCGTTCTTGGAGGCCCAGCGCAATTCCATGGTTCATGATCAGGAGCGGAAACGGGCCATCGCCGACTGGCTTCACCACGAAGGCAAGCACGGGCAGCGGAAAGGGTAGCCCCCAAATTTCCTCTTGGATTCTTGGCGATGCAGCAACTTCTTCTGCAACAGCCGGGGAATGGAGGGGCAGACTTGCCAGCAAGATCAGAAGAACCAGAAGGCGCTTCAGCATCTCCTTACTCCGCTCCGCTCTCGGGAAACAATGCCGCAGATGGCATCGGAAGGCTAAGTGGCCGAGCCTCGAACCCTTTGACGTAGATCAAGCCCCGAAGTTCAACGACGCCAAGGATCGTCGCGTTGATAAACCGCTTTTGGCCCTTTGCGACATATTGCTCTACGGCGCGAGTTTGGTCCCTTCACGCACCAACGCGCCTCGCACAGCACGGAGATGATCATGAGGTCCTCGAGTTTTCTGCGTACCGCCATTCTCGCTGCAGCCAGTGCCTTGCTTCTCGGCACAGGCGCCCAGGCCGGGCCGATGCCGACACATGTGACGACGATGAAATCGATGGTCGATCAGAACACCACCGAAGTACGTTGGGTTGGCGGCTGGCGCGGCGGCTACGGCTATCGCGGCGTCGGACGGGGCTACCGCGGAGGCTGGGGCTATCGCGGCTACGGTTATCGCGGCCTCGGTTACGGTGTCGCCGGCGCCGTCGTTGGCGGCGCGATTGCGAGGAGTGCCTATTACGGAGGCTATGGCGGCTACTACGGCGGATACTATGGCGGCGGCTATCCGGTCTACAGCCCCCCGATCGTGTTGTATTACGGCCATAGCAACGTCTACGGCTATGGCGGCAGCTATTGCCCGCCCTATGACGGCTACGCCGGCTACTAATCTAGTTGGTGAATGCCTCGTAAGGCCCCACGGAGCACAAGACGCCCCGGCTTTGGCTTGAGAGGCCTTAGCCGGCCAGCGTAACGATCAACGGTCCGTTTCGGGTTGCGACGACGGTGTGTTCGTATTGAACGGTAGGCGCCTCGGGGCTGCTATAGAGCGTCCATGGATCATCGCCATCCTGTGCCCACTCGGCGCCAAGGGACAGGAACGGCTCGACGGTGAACACGAGACCGTTGCTCATGATGCGGCGTTCGGAGCGGTCGGGCCATGTTGCGATCTCTGTCGGCTCCTCATGGAGCGACAAGCCGACACCGTGACTGGCGAGGTTCCTGACGAGACTGTAGCCGTTCTTCCGCGCAAAGGTCCCGATGGCCTGACCGATGCCGGCAATCGGTTTGCCGGCTCCAACTTGCTGCAAGCCGGTCCACATCGCCCGCCGGCCATCCCTGCAAAGACGTTCGATCGTGCTGGCTACGGGTGGAACGGCGAACGAGGCTCCGGTATCCGCAAAGAAGCCGTTCTTCTCGGCTGACACGTCGATGTTGACCAGGTCGCCGCGCTCGATCCGCCGGTCACCCGGGATGCCATGGGCGATCTCCTCGTTCACGCTGATGCAGGTCGCGCCAGGGAAGTCGTAGGCCAGCTCCGGAGCCGAGCGTGCCCCGGCAGCCTCCAGGAGTTTTCGCCCGATCTGGTCGAGTTCGCAGGTCGTCATGCCCGGCTCAAGGGCCTCCCCCATCGCCTCCAGGGCATTGGCGACGATACGCCCGATCTCTTTCAGGCGGGTGAGGTCGTTGTCATCCGAGATTGTCATGTCAGGCGACATAGCGCCTGCGCACGCGAGTTGCAAACGACGCGCGCGCCCTGCGGCGGCCGGGTCAGCAATTCCGGAAACGCGGGTGGCAAACTTGTGGGCGGTCATTCCGGTAACCCGGCTCGCCGCAAGCATCCGTCCTCGAGAAACCTAAGTCGTAAGTTGCAATCAAACACCGTGGGGGCCGAACCTCTTGCGCCCCAGTATCACTGGCATATTGTTGCGACTGCCAACCCAGAAAATATTCACCAAGGTCGGGAGGACTGCATGAAATTCCGTCCGCTTCACGACCGCGTCGTGGTCAAGCGCATCGAAGCTGAGGAGAAGACCACTGGCGGCATCATCATTCCCGACACGGCCAAGGAAAAGCCCTCTCAGGGCGAAGTCGTCGCCGTCGGCCCTGGCGGCCGCGATGAGAGCGGCAAGCTGATCCCGATCGACGTCCAGATCGGCGACCGCGTGCTGTTCGGCAAGTGGTCGGGCACCGAGGTCAAAATCGACGGCCAAGAACTGTTGATCATGAAGGAGAGCGACATCATGGGCGTTCTCACTGACAGCTCCACCAAGAAAAAAGCCGCTTGAGCCGCACGCACGCTTCCTCACCCTGAAGAGCCGGCGCAGCCGGCATCTGAGGATGAGGTCAAGACCCAACTCAACTTCTTCTTCGAGACGCCCGCTTCAGGAGGAGCACGCGCCTCGGGACGAGGAGCAGAGATCAACTAAGGGGAAGCAGACATGTCAGCCAAAGAACTCAAATTCGGCGTCGATGCCCGCGACCGGATGCTGCGCGGCGTCGACATTCTCGCCAATGCCGTCAGGGTGACGCTCGGGCCCAAGGGCCGCAACGTTGTGCTCGACAAATCGTTCGGCGCACCCCGCATCACCAAGGACGGCGTCGCCGTCGCCAAGGAGATCGAACTCGAGGACAAGTTCGAGAACATGGGCGCGCAGATGGTACGCGAGGTGGCCGCCAAATCCGCTGACGCGGCCGGCGACGGCACCACCACCGCCACCGTGCTTGCGGCCGCGATCGTCCGCGAGGGCGCCAAGTCGGTTGCCGCCGGCATGAACCCCATGGACCTCAAGCGCGGTATCGACCTCGCCGTCGAAGCTGTGGTGGCCGACATCGCGAAGAACGCCAAGAAGGTCACCTCCAATGAGGAGATCGCCCAGGTCGGCACGATTTCGGCCAATGGCGACGCCGAGATCGGCAAGTTCCTTGCGGACGCCATGAAGAAGGTCGGCAACGAGGGCGTAATTACGGTCGAAGAAGCGAAATCGCTACAGACCGAGCTCGACGTCGTCGAGGGCATGCAGTTCGACCGCGGCTATATCTCGCCCTACTTCGTCACCAACGCGGACAAGATGCGCGCTGAGATGGACGACGCCTACATCCTCATCAACGAGAAGAAGCTCTCCTCGCTGAATGAGCTGCTTCCGCTGCTCGAGGCCGTGGTGCAGAGCGGCAAGCCGCTGGTCATCGTCGCGGAAGACGTCGAAGGTGAAGCGCTCGCGACGCTGGTCGTGAACCGTCTCCGTGGCGGCTTGAAAGTCGCTGCCGTCAAGGCGCCAGGCTTCGGTGACCGCCGCAAGGCCATGCTGCAGGACATCGCGATCCTGACCGGCGGCCAGTGCATCTCGGAAGACCTCGGCATCAAGCTAGAGAACGTCACGCTCGACATGCTCGGCCGCGCCAAGAGGGTGATAATCGACAAGGAGACCACCACGATCGTCAACGGCGCCGGCAAGAAGGCCGACATCGAGGCGCGCGTCGGCCAGATCAAGGTGCAGATCGAGGAGACCACCTCGGACTACGACCGCGAGAAGCTGCAGGAGCGTCTCGCCAAGCTCGCGGGCGGCGTCGCGGTGATCCGCGTCGGCGGCGCGACCGAGGTCGAGGTGAAAGAGCGCAAGGATCGCGTTGATGACGCGATGCATGCGACCCGTGCGGCGGTCGAGGAAGGCATCCTGCCGGGCGGCGGCGTCGCCCTGCTCCGTGCCTCCGAGCATCTCAAGGGCATCCGCACCAAAAACGACGACCAGAAGACCGGCGTCGAGATCGTGCGCAAGGCGCTGTCCTGGCCGGCCCGCCAGATCGCGATAAATGCGGGCGAGGACGGCTCGGTCGTGGTCGGTAAGGTCCTGGAGAAGGAACAGTACGGCTACGGCTTTGACGCGCAGACCGGCGAATACGGCAACCTGGTCTCCAAGGGCATCATCGACCCGGCCAAGGTCGTCCGTGTGGCTATCCAGAATTCAGCTTCGATTGCGGCGCTTCTGATCACCACCGAGGCCATGGTCGCGGAGCTGCCCAAGAAGGGCGGCGCCGGCCCGGCCATGCCTCCGGGCGGCGGCATGGGGGGTATGGACTTCTAAGCCACCCATTGAGCGCCCAAAAGTACAAGGAAGGCTCGGTATTGCTACCGGGCCTTTCTGCGTTAGGCCGTGAACCCATAAATCTGCCGGGCGGAGGCTTGCCAGAGTCCGCTATTCACCAATAGCGACCAAATTCTGCAGCGCAGCTAAATGACGCGAAGGGCCATTAGCGGAAGTAGTGGCCGCCGGGCTCAGAGAGGTGCTCGGCCCTGTGTTAGAGCCGATCCCGGCGGACGAACCTTTTTGAAAACGGCAGGGTTCCTGCCAGCAAACAAACCGTAAGAAGTGGTAAGATAAAGGTGGGTCGCCCCGCGCGGGCGACAATTGCCCGTACACGGGGAGCCAACGATGCCTCCTCTTGATACTGCGGTGATCGTTCTCGCTGGCATCGCTTTTCTTGCAGCCTTCGTAAATGGCGCGCTCGGCTATGGGTTTTCCTCGCTTACCGTGCCGGTGGCTCTCGTTTTCTATGCAAACCGCATCCTGAATCCCGCCGTCGTCCTGGTCGAGGTGGCCACCAACTTCTACGTTCTATTCATCAATCTGAACGGCGTTGCAGCTGTATGGAAGAGGGTGTTTCCAATCATCACCGGGCTCCTGCCCGGCATCGGAATCGGAGCCTTGGTTCTCACGTCGGTTGAGCCAGGCTGGATCAAACTCGGGACCTACGCACTCATTCTGCCCCTCATCCTGGTTCAGGCAGCCGGTTGGCGGAGACCAATTCGGCAAACATGGTGGGTCGGTCTTCCCTTTGGAACAGCGCTGGGCATCCTGTATTCGGTCACCACCATCTCGGGACCGCCGCTGGCGATCCTGTTCAATAACCAAGGTCTGGTCAAAACCGAGTTCCGGGCTGGTCTCGCATTGGTTCGCGTGACCGAGTCGAGCGTGACCGCCATCGTCTATTACCAGCTTGGCCTGTTTACGGCTGAAAGCCAGAACATCTTATGGGTGTTTGTTCCCTGCGTTGTGCTTGGGGTACCGCTCGGCGCCTACGTCATCCGCCATCTGGATGCGGAGACGTTTCGTCGGATATGCATGAGCTTTGATGGGTGGGTCGTGGGATTCGGTTTCTCGCGGGTATTGATCGAGCTGAATTTGGTGCAAAGCCCCTGGGCCTATGTCGTCCTGGTCCTCACATTTTTGATCGACGGCTATTTGCTGTACATCTTTTTCACACGGAGAGCGGCCACAAGGCGATCGGAAAGAGCTTTGCTTACGCCCGGCGCTCCGAGTGGGCCGGATAATCGCATCGCTTCGGAGTTGACCGAGCCTCCCTACGACACACTTGCTCGGCTTAATTGCGACCTCGGTTACGTTGTGGCGATCCTCGCTATCGCCATACTGGTCTTTGCAGTTTTGCCTCCAATTCGCCTGCCATAGAGCGCGGCACAATTTAGAAACGGGGTTGCCCCACAATTCGTAACATCGTAGGACTCAACTGCATTAGCCACCGCAGCAGCAGCCACTAGAGTGGCGTAGGGTCCTGTCAACATCGCTCCCTCCTACAGTCATCCGATCAAAGCTGCGCCGTTGACCCCAAGCCGCGCCGCCCGTAAGCCCATCAACCCTTCAGCGTGAACTTCTTACGAAGTTCGGCAGCGATCGTATCGGCGCGCTCCTGAATGCCTTTTGCATGTTTCGGCGCGGTGATTACAGTCGCCTGCCAGCCGTAGATCGGGTCGGGGCGAACTGATACGTAAGCGCCGCCGATCAACAGCTTCTGAAGGATCATATCTTCGAGTTCAGCGCTGGTTTTTGGCTGCTTCGCCAAGGGGAAGCCCTCCGTGAGGACTATTCTTGCGGTAACCAGTCAGCGCATCACCTGCACGACCAAGTGTTGGTCTTTGGCCCACCTTGATAGGTGCAGAGCCTCAAAGTGCGATATTGGTCTGGGATCAGCGGTCCAGCCTGGGCATTTGCTACCCGCTCTGGCAGCCAGGTCGTTTTTCGCCAATGGCCGTAGGTCTGGCCAGCACTTGCAACGCTCGACATTGTCAGGAACGGCAGCAATAGCGTGATAGCTAGAAGATGTTTGCTCCTCATAGTTTCTACTCCCGGTCTACAGTGAAGCGCGTGTGTCCGCCTCTCGTCGGGGAGAGCAACTCCGCCCGTTCCGCAGGGTCAGGGTTAAGCAGACGCGGGCGATGTTCTGCGGCGAGTAGTTCGGCAGCCGCAGACGACTCTCGACAGGACCTCTTGCCGATGAGACACATAAGTCCGTCACACAAGCACGCTCCACGTCTGATTTTACTGCAAACGCTCAGCCACGCATAGAACTCCCGCAGCGCGATAATTTAGGCCCGAATGGTTGGTGGCTGGCACAAGTTGCTTGCAGTCCCGAGGTCCGCTGTGGGTCACTTTCGACGGACTTGGTGGGGATTGTCGGCTGGTTGATGTCCGCTTTGTCCCGTTAACGACCAAGCTCACGCGGCGGCGCAATATGTCGCGAAG
>NZ_LGHM01000195.1 GCF_001908185.1 Bradyrhizobium sp. AS23.2 | reverse complement strand
TAAGCAATTATCGGTTCTGCATGCGGCCCTTCAAGCTCACCACAAGCCCGTTGTCCACGTCACGAGGGCCGCGTAACATTCATTCCGGCAACGTCGGCCCGACGTAGTTCAACAGCAGTCGGGACATTCCCCGTCGAGGTGCCGCAATCCTTAGTGTTGGATTGAGCTTGTTGTGCCATGTCCAACCGGCATCTGCACGGGGAGAGGAAACGACGTACGAACCAACGCGTCACCGCCCCTTAGTAGAAGAGGTTTGTGTGCGCAATCTTACGGCGGAAAACGATACGTATATTTTCGTCCCGGATGCTGGTGGATACCGTTCCACGGGAGCCTTCTCCACTGGCCAGACTGCATGCATTGACGTGCGCGGTCTGGCCGGGGATATCGAGTCGAATTTTCCCCTCGTCTGAAAGACGTGGACGTGCCGGTTGTGATTTGCCCCCTCCCGCGGCCGCGTCTCTACAAACGGCGGAGGCTTATTTACGTTGGCTCGGGTACAACGCCGAATTTCAAATGTGAGTTGCAAACGCCCCGGACTAGCCTCGCCAGGGGCCGTTTCCCGGCCACGCGGGCCGACAAAGCGCCGCGTGGTGGGCACGTCGGCGCGGTCTCTGCTTGGCCAAGAATGCGCGACCGCGATCCTAATCAGCGGCAGCGATGACGGCTGCTACGGAAGACTATGTACTCATTCCGCCGATCTCATCGAGGCCATCCGACAGGGGGTTTAAACCCGAACAATGCAGGGATCACCAAGGACCACATCGCGCGTACCATTGAAATCCGGAGTGCGTGTCACGCGTAGCTTGCCGTTGTGTTGTTTCGAACAGGTCGAAGGGAGGGGCTCTCCGCAGAAGCTCCAATGTCAGCTTTGCAACAACAGTGAGTCACGCTGGGTGAGCGCTTATCCAACTGCACATGCATGCAGTTTTGCGTTTAGGCAGCGCTGGCACGCTCGTTGCAAAACTGTTGGCGAAGAGCCTCACCGCAACGGTATGGGCTATAAGTGGAGACTGAGACCGTGCACAACTGGATGACTTTTCCGCCGGCAACTCTCACCCGTCAAACAAAATGGAGGGTCGAGAACGAGACGCGGCTAGTGTTGAAGCTGAGTGCTTCGACGCTCCACCAGGGGGTTTGGACCTTCCGCCCCGAGTCGGTGATCCGCCCCGGCCAGACGGTTACGTTCACCGCCCGCTCCTCGGCGCCTTTTGGCGGCGTCCGGGGAAAGGTGAGCTACGAGAGCGATGCTGGCGAGTTTACCTTCTGCTTCGAAAATCCGGGGCTTTTTGGTAGCATCAACGGAACTGTGGACTACGCGATCGATGCTGGCGAGTTCACCTTTACCTGGAAGAATCCGGCCTTTCGCTCGCCTGATTTCCAGGTAGGGGAACCAGCAGGCTATGAGGTCCTCACGGACGATCGCTCAGAGATCGACCAAGTTCTCACCAGCCGGATCGTTAAGCTCTCCGACGACGACTGACGAGCTGGGACAAAAAGCGCGTGACGCCGCAGCGCCGGCGTGACGCGGAGCTTTCGCGGGTGTTAACAGCGCCCGCGAGAAGTTCGTCAAGATCATGGGGCGGTCGCGGCAGCAGCTATCCCAGTCGCACGCATACGGCATCTGGGTTGAGCCTCAGCGGCCGGCGGACATCGACTACTGCGCCAAGTCGACGCGACGGTTCGGTACCGTTCTTCAGGAAATACGGGAGGTTCTCTGATGGACATCTATGACGACGCCGGTGCACCGAGACCTACCATCGAGGACCTTAAGGCCTCGATCGAGCCCGGGGGCGGCCGCGGCACCATTGGCCCCATCACCGTCGGCCCCATCACCATCAGCGGCAAAAACGGCGTCGGCGACCACGGCCGCCGCTAGTTCATGATGGACTCACTGCCGCACCGACAAAGAGAAGAGGGCCCGCCGCTCACCCCGGCGGGCCCGGTAGGCCGCGCCCTCCGAATCACCGGCCTACAAGCATGGCAGCCGATCGGAGAGATACACTTACCAGCGATGGTCTGGCCGGCCTGGGCAAGAAAGGTTTCGAGCCCTTCGAGGCTTGCCAGGGTGGCACCGGCGAGGCTGATCGAGAGAGTTCAGACGTTCACAACTGAAAGAAATGAAATGTACCAGAACACGACGCATGGACGAGGTCCCATTCGTCCCATCCAGCGATTATCCGCAGCCGCGGCATGTTGGCTCGTGCTGGCCGGAACGGCATTCGCGACGGACCGGCCCGCCAAAGACACGCAGGCCGAGGACTCGCCGCCGGTGCCGGTTTGCGATGCGCTCACGCTCTACGGCAGCGCTGTCAACTCCGGACTCTGCAAGCGCCTCAGCACGAGCGAGCTTTGGGTCTGCGAGTTGACGCAGAACAATCCCGACATTCATATGACCTTCAACAAAGAGTTCGGGCTGCACCTCACGGTCAGGCTACCGAAGCGGAGCTGCGAAGGGAAATCAGAACTGACCGGCAACTGGAATGAGAGGGATGGTCATACTCTGAAGCTCGCGAAAGGGCAGCTCCCGAAGGCCTGTGAGGTGAATCTGCAGAATTATGCCGCTCGCCTGAATGCGACAACTCGCTTGAACGGGGCGGGAGGCTACAGCGCCTGCATGACTGCGTTCCAAACGGCCCGCAGCAGAGACCGAATCTCAGGTCAAGAAGAGTCATTTTATATCGATTTGTGCAAGCAGAACAACTGTCCCTGATTGGGAATCAGCCTGCTTTCAAGCATTCCGGGAGCTAAGCGCGGGGAGCGGCTTTGATTGTCTTCGATTTGGCTCGCCGTGGGAGACCAAGACGGAGTGAGCTCGTCGACATTCGACTGCTCTCGCTTGGTGCGAGCGCCTACATCAATGGCGCCCGCACAATCGGTAATGCAGGTTAGAGCAGACGACGCGGTCGTGTTCTAATCCACGCTCTCGTATGTCGCGAAAATGACATTCGCGAACTACAACACCATGCAAGTAACGTCAGCCGTCGTTTCCAGATGATGCACGCCGTGCCCTCGTGAGGTGATATTTGAGGTGAACTTCTTTGATCGACTGCAACGGTTCGCTCATTGCAAGTGGTGCCCGTCGGACCGGCGGATCTCGGACGGGCAGCCTTCGGAGCTATGGAGCCGGACTAGACGTTATATCGACGGTCGCGTTGGCGAGGGCTACTGCCCGGAATTCGTTGAATAACCGCTATGTTCGTTTCGCGCGGTAACCAAATGCGGCTGTGTTTTGGCAGGAGGCCAGATACAATTAGCTGCGGGGATGCGTGGTTTTTGCCCTAGAACTGAATGCAAGTACCGTCATAAGTGCATAAGGGCACCGGACATCTTTGTTTCCCGGGCCCGGGCTGCAAGGCTGATGGATTCGTTGGCTGGACGTACGACCAAAGGTCTCACTCCAGACGTCGTCACCGGATAAGGCCTCACTGGCAGCTAGGACATGGAGTGGAATGTGGTGCGCCTCGGCGTTAGCGTTGGGGCCATGGTGCTCGATCTTTGGCGCGTGAGTGCGATGCTTACCGGGCATGGACACATTTCCAGGTCCGCGACAATCATCTGCTGCGCTCGACAACCGACCATCTGAGATCAGCGAGGCAGTGGTGGCGGCTGTTTACAGATCGAAGGAAGTTCTGCCTATTTGATAAGCGATAAGTGTGGCCCCGGCGTGGGCGCCGCTATTGGGCCACACAGACGCCATGACATAGTGAGCGAATTTATCATCGCGTCAGCGAAAAGCGTATCACCGGCCGTGCTACTGTGACGCCAGAAAGCCCCCGACCTTTTCAGTTCAAATTAATCAATTCGCGGTGCGGGGGCTTCGCCTGTGCGACTACTTTACTTTACATCCATAACAGCCATGACAGGAGTTCTGCATTGTCAGTGCGGCGAGACGAGTTAGGATGGTTGAATTCCTCTCACCCTGCGCGGCCAGAGTGAGAACCTTCTCGGCGAGGCAAGCCTTCAATGAGGATGTTCGCTTCGCTTCAGGCACCATTTGGATGGCATCCTCCGGAGCTTCTCTCAGCACAGCATGCAGTTTGGCTTGAGAAGGTTGGATGTAACATGGCGCAAAATCCTCAAAGAGTTTTAATCTAACGGTAAGGGCCCAGCATGCCCCAGCCTCCTGATGGTATCAAAACGTTTGGGAACGATGATGCGTTCTTGAGGCGGCAGTCAGTGGCTCAGCTGCGCTCAAAACGAATACAATGACTAGGACGCGTTCAATATGACAGTAGAGCTTCATAAACAGCGAAATTCTTGTTCTGATCATTGGTCGGCGATCTTGATAGGAAACGCGACCGCAAAGTCGCGCGCCTTAAGCATTGCCGTAGGCATTCTGCCGTGGTGACGTTCAGATTAAGCTGAAGTGACGCCTGTGCTACGCGGCGTCGTCTTCGAACCGTTTACCTTGCGATGCAACTTGCTCTCGGCGCCCTGCAACGCCGTGTACAGATCACTGTAATCGAGATGTTCGCCGATCACCATCAGATGGATATCGCTCGCGCGCGTCCGAGCCTTTCGCGACTGAACCGAAGACAAACTCCGCTTGTATTATGTCGGGGTGGGGTCGCAGAGCGCTTCCAATACTATTCCACGGTCTTCAGGACAATGCTCTTCGGTTCGCCGAAGACCAGGGAATCGGGATTGGTCTGGTAATGTCGTTGATTGCCGATCCATTGAACCGAGACCAGGCCGCTTCCTTGCAGCCGGCGCAACTCACGACCGCCCGTTCCGGAGTTGACAGCGCGCGCATTGCCAAGCTCCCTGTCCAAGGCTTTCTCCTCACTGCGGAGTAGGGTCATGCTTCCGGGCCATGGGGTTGTGAACGCAAAGCCAGGGGCATTCCAAGCGCCGAGACAAAAACCGCGACGGCCCCAAGCCACTGTGCTGCGGTCAGCGTCTCCCGAAGAAAGATAGATGCGAAAATCGATGCAAACACGGGAACGAGTGGTAGCAACAGAGCGGCGGTCGCGCTCATTCGCCGCAGCGCAATCCCGTAGAGGAGGAAGGAGATCGAAAAGAGCAGCAATCCGGATCCGACCACCGGAACAATATCTCCGATGACCGCAGAGAGCATCGGCAATGGACGAACGCAAATCCACGCAAATACGACCACTGCAAACGCAACGATCTGGGTCGCCGTCGTCAGGCGCAGTGCATCCACGCTTTGCGACATCACACGGACCGCTATGTTGTAGAGCGAGGCAAATAGCACGCCGGCAAGTACGAGAGCGACCCCCAGTCCCGGCGTTGCGGAAGGATCAGAGCCAGAGGTCCAGCTCAAAAAGCCAACCCCGGCAAAAGCCAACAAACATAGGAAGACGATCGCACGGTTAGGGACCTCGCCAAGCATCAACCACGCAAGGAGTATGACCATCGGCAGTTCAACCGCGCAGACCATCGCCTCCACTGATGCCGGCAGCATCGATAGCCCGAAGATCGACAGACCATACGCAAGCGCCGGCTGCAGGATGCCGGGAAGGCCAGAACGCCAATCGCTCAAGAGAGGCGGCGCACCTGACAAGACCGATAGTATGGTCAGGCTTGCAGCACTCACTGCCAACTGCCCTGTCAGAAGCGAGAGCGGTTCGATGCAGCAGAGTGCGGCCTTGGACAGAACGCTGCCGATGCTCCAGCTGACCGTTGCGAGTGTTCCGCAAAGAAGAGGTAGGAAAAGCGGGTGGCTCTCGCTCAAACTTATCGGTCCCTTCGTCGCTGCGATCAGAGTAGGTTCTCGGCAAAGCAGGTTTGAATTCTTGGATCGCGATCTGCCGTTGTCGGATCGCATATCGAAGCTTGAGCTCTGGTCGCTTTACCCAAGGGCGAACCCGAAATCGCCTGTCGCATCTGTTGCTTTTTATTCGTCTCGAAGATTGGTCGTTCCGCACCGCTGGCGAAACGGCCTGGTCGGAGTAACCGCAACACCCTCGCGATGATCGTACATGCGTTCTCGATCGCATGAAACAAGCGAAAGAGCTATCGATTCATACCACGAATGGGCAGGCTGCGGCATCCTATGGGCTAGAAGACGGATCGGATCAAGCTGCCGTTCCTGACGTCGAAGCGTCTGGATCCGGATGCGTAGCGCTCTCGCAGCTACTAGCCGGATCGCGCGACGGGTACGGGGACAGCCTCTTGGGTTGATTTCGCTACCTACGCGCTGCTTCCGATCCTGCAGATGCTCATTGGGGAGGACACTATGCGACAACGAGGCGTCGGCGCTGAGGGCAGGCCTTGCCAAAGGACCCTTCAATGGCCCGCGTCAACGCGTTTCGCAAGTTTCGGATGCTGGAAAACTGATCCGGTAAGCTACTCCATGCCTCTGTCCGAAACCACACTGTAAGTAGGTCGCCAGAATGTCTGCATACGAGACAGTGGGCCGAGAAATTGCGACCAAATGCCTCTTGTTCGCACTGGCCCAAACCATGCAGTGGCTACCCGTGAGAAAGCAGAATGGGAGGCGCCTTAGTTGCAACCAGCTCATCGAGATAACGTCGTGCCCTGAGAATACATCGACCGGGGCGGGGCGAGTCGATGATCTCTCTTAGGTCATGACGTGGCTGAGATGCGCATCCGCAAACCTAGATGCGTACGCTCACGCCAGGCGGGCATCTGGTACTCGCGCCTGCGCGTGATGCCGCTCGAACGCTTTGCGTCATGCCGCGGATGCAGAGATGGTTCAGGAAGCGCTGACGAAGCGTCGATCGTTCGCGGGCGTCTGCTTGCTCGCTGCTTGCGGCAGCGACGGTCTGCAGATCGAATTGTCAGGGGGTAACATGGAGGCACTATGCGCATCTGCGGTATCAAGCTGACGCATGACGGATCAATCGCTCTTGTCGAGGACGGACGACTTGTTTTTTGCGTCGAGCAGGAGAAGCGTGACAACAATCCGCGATATCAAAGCATCGACAATCTCGATGCAGTTGTCGTCGCCTTGGCGGAGCAGGGGCCTGGATGCGTCGGATGTTGATCAGTTCGTCCTCGATGGCTGGTGGGGAGAGGGGGAGTCGGAATTCCAGGTCCTCAGTGGGGCTACGCCGATCACTCTCAAAGGTGCGCCGTATATTGAAAGTCATGCCAATGGCCTGCTAACCTCGCGCGACGGCACTGGTCTGCTACTGGCCGGCAAATCCTTTCCCTACAGAAGCTATCCGCACGTCACGGGTTCCATGAGGAAGGATAGCTCCTTGCTTGAACAGATTTCAGCGCGCAGGATCTCCGCAAGAGACGAACCGGCGGATCGATTAAGATCATTGGCGAGGACAGATGGGGATTGGTCTTGCATGCCGATTCCTTGTCATGACCGGCCTATTTGTCGACTGGCGTATTTCTCAAGCAATAGGTGACATGCTGCATTATCTAGATCAATTACGAGGGTGGGTAGTTGACCGGGCCATAAACCTGCTTCGTCTCTGACCGCTCAAGAATTGCGGGTACGCTTAGTCAATCATTTGGGTGATGGCTTAGATCGACAGCGCGCCGTGCGACGGTGGATGCGGCGATAGGAGTTGAGCACATGAATGATCGATCCTGATTTTGTTCGCGCGAGCAGACACGGTGGCATAACGGCAATGGCGGCTCAGTTCTCAGAGCTAGAAAAGAACGTCTGGTAGTAGGCAATGATGTTGATTCTTAACCTATCTGGCCCGCCCGCTCTCCATGTCCAGTATTGCTGCTCGGCTCCTACGATGATCTGACCATTGGGAACTCCAAGGCGGCTCAGATCGTATGTCACGACCATGAAATTTACAGTCCAAAATGTCGGATTCTGTCCCATATAGAGTTGATTGGCGACTCTGGTTCTGCCTGCATTTGGCAATTGATTGTTAATGAGGCTATTTACCGTCCCACCCACATAGACAATCCCAACGTCTGCCAGCGCCGATCTACGGCCGCTTTTGTCCTGATCAATCGTATCGGCAGGACCAGGTATAACGAGCCACATACCTTTTTCACGGAGATTTTCGAACTTTGCGAAGGGGGCCTCCTTCTTTCGAATCTTGTTCATAACAACCTCATTCGCACTGTCGCGCTTCGGGAGGCATAGTGCGAGCTAGTGCCTAGCTATCGCTGAAGCGCGTTGCTCGCGAAGCTGTTTCTTGATGTATCCTCCTTTTGGTAAGCTCATTGGGGATGTCGTTTCTTCTTGAGCACGTCAAAAGTGTGTGCCAGCGCCGAATCGGCAATAAGACTTGTTGCTAGCAAGAGGGCGATTGCAAGTTCTCGTTTCGTCGAACGTGGACGAAAGCTCACAACGAGCCCCGCAGCCGATCCTGATAGGGCCGACATCGCTACGGCAGAACAACCGTGAATAGTGAACTCCGCATCCGTTTTTCTTGCCTTCAACGGATTGTGCTCCAGCCTGATCGATTTTGTGTCGTTTTGGCGCATGTGAAGGGCCAGGGCGGCACTTGAGAGGAAGCTATCCAAGCGATCTCTCTCAGCGAGGTGCCTAGCTTGGAGAGCATCGAGCCCGCCATGAAACTGGTTGGCGACGTGCGTGCCGGTCGCGGGCTGTTTTCTTGCGGTCCTGGCTCGTGGAGCTAATGGCGAGGGGCGAGGCCGCTCCTTGTTGTATCCGCTACTAATGCGCCGCGAACCGCCCCATTTTATTCCAGCATTGAGCGAGGAGTTCGGTTATGCGTAGCATCCTAGCCGAAGAAGGCAGCTTGTTCGGGAAGGCGGGTAACCTCCGGAAGAATGGCTCGCCACATACGTCGCGCTGCTTCAAGCGTCGGCCTTGGACGCCCCGCGATCGTGTCAGAACGAAAGCAATTGGTTTCGATAAAAGTCGAGATCGTACCTCGATCGAATTTGGTAGAGCCAGGTGCGAAGTCTGAAAATCCATAAGATCCGCTGGCGCGGCGCGATCTATAGTGCATCCTGAGTCCCTTGACGTGTGATCCGCGCGGCGTTTGTACGCAATCATTGCCATGTGTCCGTCCTCGCCACCAATCGCCAGGGTGGGTAGTTGACTGGTTCGGGACGGTGACCTGCGGAGATGTTGCTCTTGGGCCGCTCGGGAAATCTCGGGCCAGCTAGACGAACTTTGGCGACACGCAACTGGCGTAAGCGCAGTTTTTCTGCGCTCGCATCGCCGCTCAAAAGCGTCAAGGCCAAGACCGTCGGCCTCTTTATCTCAAATCATGGCTCGGAATGCCCTCGAAGCTGCTTGGGGAAGAACTCAATCAACCCGCGGAAAATGCGAGGTCGTGTTTGCTGAACACGAGAACTATGCTCGTGGTCGCGCTGTGATGTAGGAGGCGGTGATGGCCAAAATTCTCTTGTTTTCGCTTCTCACAAGTGACCTTGCAGGAGCTGGCGAAGGTGCCGAGAACGATCTTGTCGAAGGTCGTCGTTGGCTGCAGCCCTCAAACATCGTGAAGGATTACGCTATCGAGAAAACAAATGCGGGCCAACGGCCAGGAGGCGCGATGGAGGTGATGGATCAAGCGACCATTTTGGCCTTGCTGCCGATCTTGCATAGCTCGTCTGAACCTCCTCCGAATTGATGGACACCTGTAGTAGGCTCGAAGAGCCAGGAGGTGTCGGATGGAAGGGCGTCAACGTCGGTCGTTTGCGAAGGACTACAAGCGGCAAGCGGTTGATCTCAGAGCGTCGAGCGGGCGCTCGATCGGATCTGTGGCCAAGGAGCTTGGTCTGCGCGATTCCGTGCTGCGGCGGTGGGTGGAGCAGCGAGCGGTCCGGCTGGAGCCGACGGCGGCGACGCGGCGCTCCACAACGCAGGCGACGCTGCCGTCGGCGGACCACGCGGCAGAGATCGCGCGTTTGCAGCGAGAGAACGAGCGGCTGCGCATGGAGCGCGACATTTTAAAAAAAGTCGATCGCGATCTTTGCTGGAACACGGACATGAGATTCCGCTTCATCGAAGATCGCCGCGCCGATTATCCGGTGACGCTCCTGTGCGACGTGCTCGGTGTCTCGCCGGCCGGCTATTATGCCTGGCGCTCGCG
>NZ_LGHM01000194.1 GCF_001908185.1 Bradyrhizobium sp. AS23.2 | reverse complement strand
CGGCGCGGCGCGCGGCGGCAATGAAGCTCGACGACGACACCGGCTCCTTTGGCGCGGCGGGGATCTCGCTGATCGCGTTTTCGGACGCGGCGATGCGCTCCGATGGCGTGGCGACGCGTCCATTCGGTCGCGTGCCGGGCTCGAGCGGATGATCCGGCGGCAATTCGGGCGCGAGCGCAACACGCGCAGGCGCCGCGTGCGGCTCGAGGATTTCGCTGATCGCGCGCGGCGGAGCGGGCGGCGTCATCGGCGCTGGCGGCTGCGCGGCCGGTGCGGCGGCATGGAATTCGCGCGGTGCGGCGACGAAGGCGGCCTGCGGTGGTTGTTGCGCGGCGGCCGGGTTCGGCAGCTCCGGCTTCGGATCGTAATTCGGTTGCTGTTGCTGCTGCCGCAGCTCGCGCGCCATCGGCGCGGGCTCCAGAGGCCCGGGCTCCATGGGGGCGGCCATCGGCATCGGCTGGGGCGCGGGGGTTGGTGGTGCCGTGCGCACCGCGCGCAGGTCGCCCTCGATCATGGAGAGGCGATCGACGACATGGCCGAGTGCGTTGTGAACGGCTTCGAGCGAGTCCTGGGTGTGCCGGCTGGTCTCGGCCTGGCTGAAGCGGATGTCGGAGAGCTCGCGCTGGACGAGATCGACCATTCCGGAATCGGAAGGCGGCGCGGAATTGCGGCTCTCGGCCAGCGCGGAATAGGTCGCCTGCTGCCGTTCCAGGTGCCGCAGGATGTCGTGCAGCCCGTCCTCGACGCGGCTCAGATTGCTGTTGCGCGGATCGGAGGCGGTTTCGATCCGCTCCAGCAGGTACGAGACCCGCTGTTCGAGATGCGCGAAGGTCGAAGCGGAGTCGTTGCCGACCTGCATGCGGTCGAAACGGTCCGACAGCGCGCGGATCGCGGCTTCCAGATGTTCGGTGCTCTCGGCAGGTGTCGGCCGCTCGCGCGTTTCCAGCGCGGCGGTGAGCGCCGCGATGCGCTGCTCCAGCACCGCAAAGCTGTCGCTGTGACCGGAGGAGCGGGTGACCTGGTCAACCTTGGACGACAGCAACTGCACGTCGTCGGAGAGCCGGACCAGCGCCTCGTTGGATGCGACATTGGAGACGATGCCGCGCAGCGCCGAGATCGCGCCTTCGAGCTGCTGCACCGTTGAGGGATCGTCATTGGCGCGCAGGATCAGATCGAGCTTGGCGCCGAGATTGCGGATCGCTTCGTCATAGCCGGTGAGCTGCTCGGCCGGCGTCAGCGTGCGCAGCACCTGCTTGATGTCGGACAGCGCGTGCTCGATGCCGGACAGGACCTGGCCGTCGGTGCCGGACGAGCGGGTCTCGTCGATGCGACGGTGCAGCGAACGGATCTCGTTCTCGATCGATTCGATCGCGCGCCGTGGCATCGCCTCGGTGATGGCGTGACGGATCTCGGCAAGCTCGCTGCGGAAGGCGGCGATCGCCTGCTCGGTATTGTCCGGGCGCTGCAGCGATTCGATCTGGCTCGTGATCTTGAGCAGGTGGCGCTCGAGCGACGAGAAGTCCGGCCCCGGCTGCGATAGCGGCGGAGCATAGGCAGGCGCGGGCGGCGCCATCGGAGCCGCCGTGGGCGCGATGGAGGGTGCTGTGCGCGGCGGCATCTGCCGCGGCGCAAAGGCGTCGAGCTCGCTCTGCCGCGCCGTGATCTCGGCGACCGCGACGTCGAACGAAGCGGGGCTCAGCGGCGGCGAGCTGCGATAGACCTGCGCCGCCGCGCGCTCGACCGCATCGGCCTGACGCTGGCGCGTTTCGACCGGTGGCGCCGCCGGCCGCGGCGCCCGAGGCTGCTGCGGCTGGGGCTGCTGCGGCCGCGAGATCTGCGACAACCGCGCATCGAGTCGCGAGATTGCGTCGTTCAGCTGGCGCGCAACGCCCTGCTCGCGCGAGACGTCCTGGCGCGGCGCGGGCTTCGAAATCCGTTCGATCTGCTGGGTGATCGCGTCGAGCCGCTGATGGATGTCGGCGACTTCGCGGCTTTCCTGACTCGGTACTTGGTTCGGCATGTGTTGCGGACGCTGGTCGTAGGGTCCGCGAAAGTTGGGCGGGGCAGATTCGCCGAGCGTGGAGTTCAGCCAATCGTTGAGTGACATGCCGGCACGGCGCGCAGCAGCTTCGGCCCGCTCCCGGACGGATGGATCGATGCCGTCAACACTCCACGATACGCGCGAATTCATGACTCTGTCCGGTTCCGACTCCGGCGCCCCACCCGGCGCCTCCAGCCTCCCACGCGCGCCGATTGCAAAGACAATCGAATTCCGCGAGGGTCGTCTGCCTCGAAAACCGACTTTTTCCTGTTACGGTAAATAACGGGTTAAGGAACGCGTCGCCGCAGTCTTAAAGTTGGGCGGGCGGGAACCGGGGGGCACATCCGGGGCGTGATTGCACCCTTTGCGACTTGCTGCCGCCAAACACTCCGCTGTCATCGTCCGCCCTGTGCGCAATTGCGCACTGGGGCGGGCGATCCAGTACGCCGCGGCGGCTCGAGTTCTGGCCGCGCTGTCTCGGAGTACTGGATGCCCCGCCTTCGCGGGGCATGACGCCGGTGGGTGTGGTGACAGTTTCCTATTGCGTCGGACCCGACAGTCTCAGCCCTTCCCCTCGCGCTTGCCGTCCTCCAGCGGCACCACCGTGCCCTTGCCGCTCATCGCCGACAGCGCATCGAGTGCCTCTTCGCAGAAATCGGCCACCATCTGCTCGTGCCGGGCACCGAGGCGGAGCAGCATCAGGTTACCGAGGTCGAGCACTCCCGACGCCGTCCCCTCCGGAAAACGCTTCTTGAGGATCCGCTCGTAGTTCTCGTGCCGGTCGCGATGGTGCTCCAGCCGGGCCATCAGGTCGGCGCGCATGGGCTCGATGTCGATGCTGTCGAGCGCATGCAGCCGCACCAGGAGGTCGTCCTTGATCGAGGGCGGTGTGCTTGGTCGCGCGGCCCAGTGCCGCAGCGCTGTTCGGCCCTCGGGAGTGAGCGTATAGATGAGTTTATTGGGTTTGCCTGACTGTACAACCTCGCGGCCCTGGATGTAGCCGCGGTCGCGCAGCTTGGAGAGTTCGCGGTAGATCTGCTGGTGGTCGGCCTTCCAGAAGAAGCCGATCGAAGAGTCGAATGTCTTGGCGAGCTCGTAGCCCGTCATCGGACGTTCCGTCAGGCATGCGAGGATTGCGTCGCCGAGTGCCATGGCACCAACTCCCTTTTAGAGGTCCCGACCAATTGACTTGACTTTATGCGCATTGGTGCATATGCGTCAATGTGCATATGTGGTGAGCTCCAGACCCCCTGTACCAGCCCTTCGCGCTACTGTGCATGGGGTTGTTTTCGAGTTTTTTGCCATGGCCTTGATCTAGGGAGGCATCCTGACAATGACCGGCCTCGCTTCCTGGTACGCCTTCACGAAGTCTCATGACCGCGCCGCGCTCTGGGACCTCTTGCATCCTGACGCCGTCTTCGAAAGTCCCGTCGTGCATTCGCCGCAGCGCGGACGCGACATCACCTTCAAATATCTCTCCAGCGCCGAGAAGGTCCTTGGCGGTCCCGGCTTCACCTATGTCGGCGAGTGGAAGAGCGCCAACGGCGCCGTGCTCGAATTCAAGAATGTGATCGACGGCATCGAGATCAACGGCGTCGACATCATCACCTTCGATAGCGAGGGACGCATCACGCATTTCAAGGTGATGGTGCGCCCGCTCAAGGCGATCAACATGCTGCATCGCCTGATGGCGGAGCAGCTGGCCGCCCAATCATGACACTGCCCTAAGGTTGCCGAACCCGCTAAGCTCGCGGGTAAAAACTGCGCCGCAGGATTCAAGCAAGCATTACCAATTCAAGGCCCAATTACTTCAAGCCACATGCCGGGAGAACGCCATGCCGATCTATAAAGCCCCCGTCGAAGACGTGAACTTCCTGCTCAACGACGTCTTCCAGATTGATCGCTACGACAATCTGCCCGGCTTCTCCGACGCGTCGAGCGACGTGCGCGAGGCGATCCTGGGCGAAGCGGCGAAGCTCGCCGAGGAAGTGCTCCAGCCGCTCAACCGCGTCGGCGATCTCGAAGGCTGCAAGCGCGCCGACGACGGCAGCGTCACCACGCCGAAGGGCTTCAAGGACGCCTTCAAGCAGGTCGCGGAAGGTGGCTGGCTCGGCTTGTCGGTGCCGCAGGAGTTCGGCGGCCAGGGCCTGCCGGTGACGCTGAGCCAGGCGGTCAACGAATTCCAGATCTCCGCCAACATGGCGTTCTCGATGTATGGCGGTCTCACCATGGGCGCGACCGCGGCGCTGCTGGTGCATGGCACGCCCGAGCAGAAGAAGACCTACGTGCCGAAGATGGTCGCCGGCGAGTGGACCGGCACCATGAACCTGACCGAGCCGCACTGCGGCACCGATCTCGGCATGCTCCGCACCAAGGCGGTGCGCCAGGCCGACGGCAGCTTCAAGATCACGGGCACCAAGATCTTCATCTCGGCCGGTGAGCATGACCTCGCCCCGAACATCATCCATCTCGTGCTCGCGCGCATCGAGGGCGCACCCGCCGGCATCAAGGGCGTGTCGCTGTTCGTGGTGCCGAAATTCCTGGTGAATGCCGATGGTTCGGTGGGGCAACGCAACGGCGTGGTGTGCGGCTCGATCGAGCACAAGATGGGCATTCACGGCAATTCGACCTGCGTGATGAACTACGACAATGCCACCGGCTGGCTGATCGGTGAAGAGAACAAGGGCATGCAGGGCATGTTCGTGATGATGAACGAGGCCCGCCTCGGCGTCGCCGTGCAGGGCCTCGCGCAGTCCGAAGTCGCCTATCAGAACGCCGTGGCTTATGCGCGCGAGCGCATCCAGGGCCGTTCGCTCACCGGCGCGAAGGCGCCGGACAAGCCGGCCGATCCGATCATCGTGCACCCGGACGTGCGCCGCACGCTGCTCTCGATCCGCGCCTTCAACGAGGCCGCGCGCGCCTTCGTGATGTGGACCGCGCTGAAGAGCGACGTCGCCCACCGCTCCGAGGATGCCAAGGACCGTCAGGCCGCCGACGATCACATGGGTTTGATGACGCCGGTGCTGAAGGGCTTCCTCACCGACTACGGCTTCGCCAACGCGGTGCAGGCGCAGCAGATGTATGGCGGCCACGGCTACATCGCCGAGCAGGGCATGGAGCAGTTCGTGCGCGATGCCCGCATCGCCATGATCTATGAAGGCGCCAACGGCATCCAGGCGCTCGATCTTGTCGGCCGCAAGCTGCCGCGCGACGGCGGCCGCGCCATCATGGCCTTCTTTGGCGAAGTCATGGCCTTCGCCAAGGAGAACGGCGGCGACGAGGCGATGAAGCCGTTCATCACCCCGCTCTCGGCTTCGCTCGGCCACCTCCAGCAGGCGACCACCTGGCTGATGCAGAACGCGATGATGAAGCCGGACAATGCCGGCGCTGCCGCGACCGACTATTTGCATCTCTTCGGCTTCGTTGCGCTCGGCTACATGTGGGCGCGGATGGCCAAGGTGACGCAGGCGAAGATTGCCGAGAGCGGGGCGACGCCCTATCTCTCGACCAAGCTCGTCACCGGCCGCTTCTTCATGGAGCGCATGCTGCCGGAGACCGCGGCCAATCTCGCGCGTATCCAGGCCGGCTGCGGCACCATCATGGAACTGCCGGCGGAAGCCTTCTAAAGGCCCGCTCGCTATTATATTATAACCGTCATATCAGCAGGAGGGCGTCATGCCTGAGGCATTCATCTACGACCACGTTCGTACCCCGCGCGGCCGCGGCAAGGCCGACGGTGCGCTGCACGAAGTCACGGCGCTCGCGCTCGCCGCGGTGCCGCTGAAGGCGCTCAAGGATCGCAACAACCTGCCGGAAGATTCTGTCGACGACGTCATCCTCGGCGTGGTCGATCCTGTCGGCGAAGCCGGCTCCGACATCGCGCGCTTCGCGGCGCTCAAGGCGGGCCTCGGCGAAGCCGTGCCAGGCGTGCAGATCAGCCGCTTCTGCGCCTCCGGTCTCGACGCCGTGAACTTTGCCGCCGCCCAAGTGATGAGCGGTCAGCATGAGCTCGTGATCGGCGGCGGCGCCGAATCGATGAGCCGCGTCGGCATCGGTGCCTCCGGCGGCGCCTGGCCGATGGATCCCTCGATGGCGGTGCCTGCCTACTTCATGCCGCAGGGCGTCTCGGCCGATCTGATCGCCACCAAGTACGGCTTCTCGCGCGACGACGTGGACGCTTACGCGGTGCAGAGCCAGCAGCGGGCGGGCAAGGCCTGGGACGAGGGTCGCTTCAACAAGTCCGTGGTGCCGGTGAAGGACATCAACGGCCTCACCATCCTCGCCAAGGACGAGCACATGCGTCCCTCGACCACGATGCAGTCGCTGGCGCAGCTCCAGCCGTCGTTCACGATGATGGCGCAGATGGGCGGTTTCGACGGCGTCGCGGTGCAGTCGCATCCGGAGATCGAGCGCGTCAACTACGTGCACCATGCCGGCAATTCGTCGGGCATCGTCGACGGCGCCGGCGCCGTCCTGCTGGGCAGCAAGGAAGCGGGTGCGAAATACGGCATGAAGCCGCGCGCCAAGGTCCGCGCCTTCGCCAATATCGGCTCGGAGCCAGCGATGATGCTGACCGGCCCGGTCGACGTCACCGAGAAGCTGTTTGCGCGCTCCGGCATGAAGAAGTCGGACATCGACCTGTTCGAGCTCAACGAGGCCTTCGCCTCCGTCGTGCTGCGCTACATCCAGGCCTTCGACATCGACAACGCCAAGATCAACGTCAATGGCGGTGCGATCGCGCTCGGCCATCCGCTCGGCGCCACCGGTGCGATGATCCTCGGGACCGTGCTCGACGAGCTCGAGCGCACCAACAAGTCGACCGCGCTGGTGACGCTGTGCATCGGCGGCGGCATGGGCACCGCGACCATCATCGAGCGCGTCTAAGGGTAGGGAGCAACCAACATGGCTTACAAGAATTTCAAGGTTGAGACCGACGCCGACGGTATCGCGCTCGTCACCTGGGACATCCCCGGCCGTTCGATGAACGTGCTCGACGAAACCTCGACCAACGAGCTCGAGGCGATCGTGAAAGAGACCACGGCGGATGCCGCCGTGAAGGGCGTCGTCATCACCTCCGCCAAGGACGCGTTCTGCGCCGGCGCCGATCTGTCGATGCTCGAAGGCATGAACCAGGCCTACGCAAAGGTCCTGAAGGAGCAGGGCGAGACTGCGGCGAATCAGATGCTGTTCGAGCAGAGCCGGCGCTTCTCGCTGGTGCTGCGCTCCATTGAGACCTCCGGCAAGCCGTGGGCGGCCGCGATCAACGGCCTCGCGCTCGGCGGCGGCTTCGAGATCACGCTGTGCTGCCACTATCGCGTGGCGGCGGAGAATCCCAAGACGCGGCTCGGCCTCCCCGAGGTCAAGGTCGGCCTGTTCCCCGGCGCCGGCGGCACGCAGCGCGTGCCGCGCCTGGTGCAGCCGCAGGACGCGATGACCATCCTGCTCAAGGGCGAACCGGTCACGGTCGAGAAGGCCAAGGCGCTGAATCTGATTCACGCGATCGTTCCCAGGGCCGATCTCATCAAGGCCGCGAAGGACTGGATCAAGGGTGGCGGCAAGGCGGTCGCGCCCTGGGACGAGAAGGGCTTCAGGCTGCCGGGTGGTCCGGTGTTCTCCAAGGCCGGCATGATGATGTTCCCGGCCGGCAACGCGATTTATCGTCGCGAGACTTACGATAACTATCCGGCCGCGCGTGCGATCATGAGCTGCGTCTATGAAGGCCTGCAGCTGCCGATCGACGCCGCGCTGCGCGTGGAGTCGCGCTACTTCACCTCGGTGCTGCGCTCGAAGGAAGCGGCGGCGATGATCCGCAGCCTGTTCCTGTCGATGCAGGAGCTCAACAAGGGCGCGCGCCGTCCGAAGGACGTGCCCGCGACCAAGGTGAAGAAGATCGCCGTGATCGGCGCCGGCTTCATGGGCGCGAGCGTCGGCTACGTCTCGGCCCGCGCTGGGCTCGACGTCGTCCTGATCGATCGCGACCAGGAGAGCGCCGACAGGGGCAAGGCGCATGCGCAGAAGGTGATCGAGGAGCAGATCAAGAAGGGCCGCGCCAAGTCCACGGACGCCGAAACACTGCTCGCGCGCATCACGCCGACCGCAGATTACGCTGCGCTGAAGGACGTCGACCTCGTCATCGAGGCCGTGTTCGAAGACCGCAAGGTCAAGGCTGAGACCTTTGCCAAGGCGCAGGAATATCTGAAGCCGGACGTGATCTTCGCGTCGAATACCTCGACGCTGCCGATCACCTCGCTCGCCGAAAGCTTCAAGGACCAGGGCAAGTTCGTCGGCATCCACTTCTTCTCGCCGGTCGAGAAGATGATGCTGGTCGAGATCATCCTCGGCAAGAACACCGGCGACGTTGCGCTCGCCACCGCGCTCGACTACGTCCGCACCATCGGCAAGACGCCGATCGTGGTGAACGACAGCCGTGGCTTCTTCGCCAATCGCTGCGTCGGCCGTTACGTCGCCGAAGGCAACGAAATGTTCCTCGAAGGCGTGCCGCCGGCGATGATCGAGAACTGCGCCAAGATGGCCGGCATGCCGGTCGGCCCGCTCTCGCTGTCGGATGAGGTCGCGCTCGACCTCGGTCTCAAGATCATGAAGGCCACCGAAGCCGATCTCGGCCCCAACGCGATCAACCCCGACCAGAAGAAGCTGATGGTGGAGTTGGTCGAGAAGCAGGGCCGTCTGGGGCGCAAGAACAGCAAGGGCTTCTATGATTACCCTGAGAAGGGCAAGGGCCAGAAGAGCCTGTGGCCGGGCCTCTCGGCGCTGCAGCCGAAGCAGCTCGATCCTGACACGCTCGACGTCGAGGAACTGAAGCAGCGCTTCCTGGTGGTGCAGGCGGTGGAAGCCGCGCGCACGGTCGAGGACCACGTCATCACCGATCCGCGCGAGGCGGATGTCGGCTCGATCCTCGGCTTCGGCTTCGCGCCGTTCACCGGAGGCACGCTGTCCTACATCGACTTCATGGGCACGAAGAAGTTCGTTGAGCTCTGCCACAAGCTCGAAGCGAAGTACGGCTCGCGCTTCACCCCGCCGAAACTTCTCGTGGAGATGGCTGCGAAGGGAGAAACCTTCTACGGCCGTTTCGCTCCGAAGAAGGCGGCTGCTGCCTGATCGTCTGAGTTTCGCTTGAGAACAGAAGGCTGGATCATCGATCCGGCCTTCTTGTTTTTGGCGACATCATCACAGTTGCGTCAGAATCTCTTCGCGTTTGTGGAACTTGCGACAGAGGTCCCGTAGGAACCGCGCCAGAGTCGCGGCGTGCCGCGCAATTGTCATAGGCGCGTCAAAGCGGCGCCGTTCTTTTGCTTGGCCCTCGCACTACTGTTGCGTTGGTTCAGGGTCATGAACCTTGTCGGGACACTTGCCATTCCACCGGCAAGTCGAAGACGAAATAAGAAAGTGTCCTTGATGAACTCTTTGGTGCTGCGGAAGACCGCGCTCGGTCGCGATCTCGCCGCGAAATATGCTGCCGCGTCGGCGACAGGGCGCCTCTCGCCACGACAAAAGCCGGCACGCCTGCGCCGCAAGGGGCCAGTGCTTTGGGCGGTCTTGGCGTTACTTGTGCTGGCTGCGGATTTTCTGCTCGCTTATCTCGCCTGGTTTGCCGTCGACTTCGTCATGGGATGAAACATTCCGCGCGTGCAGCAGATAGGTTGCGGCGAGGTAGGCGAGCTGGCAGGCGACAAGGCAGATGGCAATGACGGTCACGCCCGCCATCATCCCGAATTCATGGGCACGAAGAACAATCGCCGAAGAAATTGCGACGAGCGGAGAGATCAGGACCAGTGCCCAGATCCTGAAAACGTAGCCTGTCGCTATTCCCACCAGCGTACTTGCGACGATCAGGACGAAGGCAATCGTCAAGTTCAACTCCGATGAGAGCCAGATACTCTTCGACCAATTTCTTCAAGCTCGCTCGCTTTGCGGGTGCTGACAAGACAGCATTACTTACCTTTGGCGAACGTGAGTTTATAAGGCTAGTCTAATTAAAGGTACGATGATCCGGCGGGGTTGCCCAGGCCGCGCCGTCCTTCGGCAAACAAAAAGGGCCGGATCGTCGACCCGGCCCTGTGGAGATTGATCGCTGTCGCGCCTCAGGCGGCCTGCGCCAGCCCTTCTTTCTTCAGGGCTTCCTGCACCTTGGGCCGTGCTGCGACGCGGACCTTGTAGGCGGTTAAGTTCGGCATTGCCGAGAGGTCGAACTTCATGCGGTCGCCCCAGGTCAGCATGGTGAAGAGATAGCCGTCGGCGACCGTGAACTGCTTGCCCATGAGGTAGTCGCGGCCGGCGAGCTGGCTGTCGATGTACTTCAGCTTGCCCATGACGCGGTCCTTGAAGAAGGCCTTGGCCTCATCATTCAGCGCCGGCGCGAACAGCGGACCGAAGCTCTTGTGCACCTCCGAGGTGAGGAAGTTCAGCCATTCGAGCAGCTTGTAGCGCTCGGAGCTGTCGCGGGCCGGCGCCAGCGCCTTGCCTGAAGCCTGGTCGGCGATCATCTGGACAATCACCGGCCCTTCGGTCACGATCTCACCGCTGTCGAGGCCCAGTGCAGGGACCTGGCCCTTGGGGTTCAGCTTCAGATAATCCTCACCATTTTCGAGCTTCTTGGCCCGGATATCGACCTTGACCAGCTCATAGGGCAGGTCGGCTTCCAGGAGCGCGATGTGGGGGGAGAGTGAGCAGGCGCCGGGCGAATAGTACAGTTTCATGGAATTTCCTCCTCTTGATGCTTGGTTGGAGCGAAAGAACGACTACATGCGTCTGCATGAAATAGTCAAGATTGATGCAGGTGCATCGAGTGAGGTAAAGAGCGGGCGACGAGCTTGAGCGGGACCATGAAACGCAAACCATCGACCGAGGCAACTGCCGCCTGGATCCGCCTGATGCGGGTGCAGAGCCGCGTGCTCGACTGCGTCGAGCAGGACCTGAAGAAGGCGGGGTTCCCGCCGCTCGCCTGGTATGACGCGCTGCTCGAATTGTCACGCGCGCCCTCCGGCGAGCTGCGGCCGGTGGAACTCGAACGGCAGATGCTGATCCCGCAATACTCCACCTCGCGCCTGATCGACCGGCTGGTCGACGAGGGCCTCGCCTCCCGGCGCGAATGCAAGATCGACAAGCGCGGCCAGTTCGTCGAGATTACGGAGGCTGGCCGCGAATTGCAGAAGCGGATGTGGGGGGCCTATTCCGCTGCGATCGAGAAATATGTCGGCTCGAAACTGTCCGATGCCGATGCCGTCAGGCTCAGCGGTCTGCTCGACCGTCTGGGCTGTTCGTGCGGCGAGGTGAAGCTGCCGCCCGTCAGCGTCAACGAAAGCACGCCGTTGCGATGATCGCGCGGCAAACCAGCATGTCCGCGCGCCCGGTGGGTTCGCGGGCCGTCCCGTCACCCGCGCGCATTCGATCGAAGCGCTTTTGATTAGAGTTTGATATGGCGCGAGACCAGATCGATATGACGCCGCTGCAATCACGCGACGAACTCGTTGCGTGGTTCGAGGCCGGCTGCAAGCCCCGGTCCGAATTCCGCATGGGGACCGAGCACGAGAAGACGCCGTTCACGCTCGAAGGGCACCGTCCGGTGCCCTACGAAGGCGCGCGCGGCATCGGCGCCCTGCTCGAAGGCATGAAGCTCCTGCTCGGCTGGGAGCCGATCATGGAGAAGGGCAACATCATCGGCCTCTACGACGTCACAGGCGGCGGCGCGATCTCGCTCGAGCCCGGCGGACAGTTCGAGCTGTCCGGTGCACCGGTCGAGAACGTGCACCAGACCCAGAGCGAGTTGATGGCGCATTTGGCGCAGGTGCGCGAGATCGCAACGCCGCTCGGCATCGGCTTCCTTGGCCTCGGCATGACGCCGTCCTGGTCGCGCGCCGACATCCCAGTGATGCCCAAGGGCCGCTACAAGATCATGACCAACTACATGCCGAAGGTCGGCCAGTACGGCCTCGACATGATGTACCGGACCTGCACGGTGCAGACCAATCTCGACTTCTGCTCCGAAGCCGACATGGTCAAGAAGCTGCGCGTCTCGCTCGCGCTCCAGCCGGTCGCGACCGCCTTGTTCGCCAATTCGCCGTTCACCGAAGGCAAGCCGAACGGCTTTCTTTCCTTCCGTTCCGAGATATGGCGCGACACCGACAATGCGCGCGCGGGCATGATGCCATGGGCGTTCGAGGACGGCATGGGCTTCGAGCGCTATGTCGATTACGCGCTCGACGTGCCCATGTACTTCGTCAAGCGCGGCGACGAGTACATCGACGTGTCGGGCTCCTCGTTCCGCGCGTTCTTCGACGGCCGCAACAACAACCTGCCCGGCGAGCGTCCGACGCTGTCGGACTGGGCCAACCATCTCTCGACGATCTTCCCCGAAGTGCGGCTGAAGCGCTATCTCGAGATGCGTGGCTCTGACGGCGGCCCCTGGGGCCGGCTGCCAGCGTTGCCGGCGTTCTGGGTCGGACTGCTCTACGACGATGTGTCGCTCGACGCCGCCTGGGACATGGTGAAGCACTGGAGCGCGCACGAGCGTCAGGCCTTGCGCGACGACGTGCCGCGCTTCGGCTTCAAGGCGCGCATCAAGGACCGTTATCTCTTCGAGATCGCCAAGGAATGCCTCGTTCTGGCACATGCCGGCTTGCGCCGGCGCGGCCAGGTCGACCAGCTCGGCCGCGACGAGAGCCGGCATCTGGAGCCGCTCGATCGTATCGTCGATTCCGGCCGGACGCCGGCCGAGGAGATGCTCGACAAGTTCAACGGACCCTGGAAGGGTTCGGTGGAACCGGCCTACGCGGAATACGCGTTCTAGAGCGTTTTCGAGCGAAGTGGATACCGGTTCGCGTAAAGAAAACGCGTCAAAACTAAAATCTAGAGCCCCGTTCCGATTCTATCGGAACGGGGCTCTAGTCCGATAGGCCAACGCACAAGGTCGAGGCCGTTCATCGCCCGTACAGGTTTGCGGCGATCAAATGACCGGCTGAAAAAACCTGAGCGTCGTCAATAACTCGAAAGCTGTTCCGATGGGGAAGGGCCGCCTGCCTGGGGGGCGTCATGGCAAGCGTCGTGGCCTGTGCCGCGCTGCTGTTGCTTATGCTTGCGAGCTTGCCGGCGCGCGCCCAGACGGCATTCGACCGGCCCGGCGGCGACTATTTCAGCACGCCGATCCCGTCAGGCGACCCCGAGGATTGCGCGCTGCTGTGCGAGCGCGATCGTCGCTGCCGTTCCTGGAGCTTCAGCTATCCCGACGTCGAAGGCGGTTCGGCGGTGTGCTGGCTGAAGAATACGGTGCCGGCGCGCGTGGCGGGAAGCTGTTGCATCTCCGGGGTGCGCGGTGCCGGCGTGATCGAGCCGCGGATCGAAGGCGTGGAAACGTCGATCGATCGCCCCGGCGGGGACTTGCGCAATTTCGAGCTCAAGGAAGGCGAGGGCGTAGAGGTTTGCAAGGCCGCCTGCACTGCCGACAACAAATGCCGCGCCTTCACCTATGCGCGTCCCGGCTACACCGGCCGAGAGGCGCGGTGTTTCCTGAAAAAGGAAATCAAGCCGCCGCGCCGCAAGGCGGGGTTCACGTCCGGCGTGGTGCGGTAACGGATGCGCCGTAGGGTGGGCAAAGGCGCACTCGCGCCGTGCCCACCGTCTCTCGGCAATCGCGCCCTGTCGGTGGGAACGCTACGCTTTGCCCACCCTACGAGATCTCACTCCGCCGCGATCACCGAAATCTCCGGCCACAGCGTCTTCCATCGCTCCGCCTTCGTGGCGTAATTCGCTGCGGAAAAATTCGGCGCCCGATTGGGCCGCGCAATCAGCCCTGCAATGTCTCCGAAGCCGTGCGGTGCGTAGACCTCGTAGCCATTGCCCGAGCGCCTCACGCCAACCTGCGTGTTCTGGGTGAGAAAGCGGTCGATGCCATCCGTCGAACATTTCAAGGGCGGATAAGGCAGGCCGTGCTTGTCGGGATACCACAGATGCACGCGCGCCTGGTTGCGGATCTCCACCTTGGCGCCGAGATGCCCGAGCCGCGCATGCAGCTTGCGGATCACCGTGTCTTCCGCTTCCCAGGAGGTGTCAGGGTCAAAGTAGAATACGTCGTAGTCGGAGATGCCGTGATCGATCGCGCGTTTCGTGAGCACGTTCCACACCGTCTGCGCGAGGCACCCTGCGACCAGCCACGCATCCGGCACCGCGAGCCGATGGAGTTCCTCGATGATCGCAACATTGACCGGATTCCTCAGGGCCAGCGCGAGGAAGTGCGCCTCGTCCATCGCGCCGCTCATGCGCCCTCGCGCGCGTCATGCTGGGCGCGCGCCGCCTTCGAGGCCAGCGCGCGCCAGCGCCGCCGCAGGAACGGTTCGACGATCGCGCGCTTCGCGTTCGACAGGCGGATCAGCACGATCGGATAGTCGGCATAGTGAGCGGTGAAATAGAAGATCCCGGGCTGGCTCTCGACCAGCATCGTGCGCTCGTCGATCGGCACGTCCGGCAGCACCAGGCTGTCGCCGTCCTCCTTCAGGCGCGCCAGCATCTTCTTGCGCACTTTCAGCGCCGGCGTGCCGTAGGAGGTGCCGTCTTCGACCTCCGGCCACGTCAGCACCAAGTTTCTGACGTCGTCGAAGGTCATCTGACGTCTCCGCAATCGAAGTCCTCATCCTGAGGAGCCGCGCTCTTGCGCGGCGTCTCGAAGGATGGGCCGCGGGCCTCATGGTTCGAGACGCGCGACGCGCTCCTCACCATGAGGAGCGGCGTCAATGCACGGCGGTGAAGAACCTGGCGAGCCTGAAACCGGACAGCCAGGTCCATACCGGCTGGCCGCGGATGCCGAGATCCCAGGAGCCGAGCACGGCATCGGCGCGGCCGACGAGGTTGTCGATCGGCAGGAGGCCGACGCCGCCGGAGCGCAAGGGCACGCGGCTGTCGGCGGAGTTGTCGCGGTTGTCGCCGAGCACGAAGAGATGGCCGGCCGGCACCGTCACCTCCGGCGTGTTGTCGAGCGGACCGTTGTCGCGCATCTTGAAGATCAGATGCGAGACACCGTTGGGCAGCGTCTCGACATAGCGGTGGGCGGGCTCGCTACCGCCATTGTCGTCCTCGGCCGCGCCGACGCCATCCGGCTTCAGCTCGGCGGGGCGGTCGTTGATGAAGAGCTGGCCCTGGCGCATCTGGATGCGGTCGCCGGGAAGTCCGACGACGCGCTTGACCCAGGCCTGCGAGCGGTCGCCCGGCCAGCGGAAGACGACGACGTCGCCTTGCTTCGGCGTCTCCGCGAAGACGCGGCCGCTCTCGGGTAGGTTGATCTGGATCGGCAGCGACGAGGTGCCGTAGCCATAGGGGAATTTGGAGGCGAGCAGCGCATCGCCGATCAGGAGCGTCGGCTCCATCGAGCCCGACGGCACGTAGAACGGCTCGGCAAGCGCGCCCTTGGCGATGAACACGGCGGCAACGATGCCGGCGAGTTGAACGATTTGCCCACCCCAGCCGCTGCTCTTCCGCTTGGGGGTGACAGTCACCTTCTCGACACTCATGCGCCCGTTCCACCCACCGTAATGCGTTCCATCAGAAGCGACGGCTGGCCGACGCCGACCGGCACGCCCTGGCCGTTCTTGCCGCAGGTGCCGATGCCGGTATCGAGCGCGAGATCGTTGCCGATCATGCGGATGCGATGCAGGTCGGTCGGCCCGTTGCCGATCAGCATGGCGCCCTTCAGGGGCGCGCCGATCTTGCCGTTCTCGATCTTGTAGGCCTCGGTGCACTGGAACACGTATTTGCCCGAGGTGATGTCGACCTGGCCGCCGCCGAAATTCGCGGCGAAGACGCCGTTCTTCACGGAAGCGAGGATCTCGGCCGGATCGCGGTCGCCCGCGAGCATGTAGGTGTTGGTCATGCGCGGCATCGGCACATGGGCATAGCCCTGGCGGCGGCCGTTGCCGGTCGGCTTCATATTCATCAGGCGCGCGTTCTGACGGTCCTGCATGTAGCCGACCAGGATGCCGTCCTCGATCAGCACGGTGCGGTTGGTCGGCGTGCCCTCGTCGTCGATCGACAGCGAGCCGCGGCGCGAGGCTATGGTGCCGTCGTCGACCACGGTGACGCCCTTGGCCGCGACCTGCTGGCCCATCAGGCCGGCAAACGCCGAGGTCTTCTTGCGGTTGAAGTCACCTTCGAGGCCATGGCCGACCGCTTCGTGCAGCATCACGCCCGGCCAGCCGGCACCCAGCACGACGTCCATTTCGCCAGCCGGAGCCGGAATCGATTCCAGATTGACCAACGCCTCGCGCAGCGCGCCGTCGGCGGCATCGCGCCAGTTCTTGCTCTCGATGAATTCCGCATAGCCGGCGCGGCCGCCATAGCCCTTGCTGCCGCTCTCCTGGCGGTCGCCCTGACCGGCGACGACGGAAATGTTCACGCGCACGAGCGGGCGGATGTCGCGATAGCTCTCGCCGTCGGGCCGCAGGATTTCGACGACCTGCCAGGTCGCACCCAGGCTGACGCTGACCTGCCGCACCCGCGGATCCTTGTCGCGCAGATAAGCGTCGATCTCGGCGAGCAGCTTGACCTTGGTCTCGAAGCCCGGTGCGTCCAGCGGATTGTCGTCGCCGTAGAGCCGCACATTGGTGTGCGGGGGCGGCGCTGCGAAGCTGCCGGAGTAGCCGCCGCGAACCGCTGCGACCGCATCGGCGGCGCGAATCAGCGCCGGCAGCGATACGTCGGATGAATGAGCATAGCCGACCGCGTCATCCTTGACGGCGCGCAGGCCAAAGCCCTGCGAGGTGTCGTAGGTCGCCTGCTTCAGCCGCCCATTGTCGAACATCAGCGCTTCGGTCTGGCTGTATTCCAGGAACAATTCGCCGTCGTCGGCACCGGCAAGCCCGCGCGCGACCTCGTGGCGAACCTGGTCGCGGTCGAGATTGGCACGGTCGAGCAGGGAGGTTGTGGCAGGGTTGGTCATGCGTCCGTCCATTATCGGGGGATGTGGGGCAAGATAATGGTTTCGGATCGGTTCCGCGAGGGCGCGAAGCCTCACATTACGGAAACAATAGGTTCTCTGCCGGTCCGCCGTCTACGGCAGCTTGTCGTAGCCCTCGCCGAGTCCGTTCAGGCTGAGCGGGAAGCCGATGCCTTCTTCGGGGGTCTCGAAGATGATGAAGGTCGCGGTCTTGGCGGTGCGGAGCTGTCCGAGCAGCTTGTCGTCCATGACGACCTCGGCGACGCAGCCGTTGGGCAGGCAGCGGACGAAGCCGGCGCGACCGACGTCCTGGTTGTCGAGCTTAAGCCCGAGGCCGGAGGGCAGCAGGACGCCCAAGGGGGCAACCACGCGCATCAGGCGGCTCTTCTGGTCGGCGGTCTTCAGCACAATCACGGTCAGGCCCGCATTGGAGCGGTCTTCGGCCACCACGCTCTGGATCAGGGCGCATTGCTCGGTCTGGGCGCCCGGCGGGGTGTCGCAGCGGATCTGCCAATCGCCATGGACGGAGCGCACCGCGCCCTGCGCATGGGCGAGGCCGGGGAGCGCCAGGAAGACGACCGCAGTCAGCAGGGCTGCCAGCGCCGAGAGGCCGTTAGCCTGCCTTGTAGCCTGCCTTGCCATGCATCTCGAAAACCCCATCGGGTCGGTCCCTCTGCTCGCCTGGGTCGCTCGCACCTGACGGACTGATACGGGAATGACGGCGTCTTGAAGGCGATTCCCAAGCAAATTCCGCGCCGCCTTGCACCGCCATCGTTCGCACGAATCAGGCTCCTGCGCGGCTGGCTGCCCGTGCCTAACGCGGGCAATTCCGCTGTCAAGCCGCAGCATCCCGGGAAACGGTATTTTTGTCTGATGTTACTAGGAAATATCTTGCGGGTGATCGCTGACAGAAGGGGCTCAAGACTGCATTGCGATAGATCAAGAATTATGGTTTGAGAGGCTTGATTTCGGCGTTCTAGCGATCTGGCCCCAATTCCTCTTAGAGGTATTCTTGTGCGGCGGTTTGTCAGGCGGGCGGATCGAATAAGCATTTCCCGGAAACAGGGGGGTGCACTTGGGGTGACTTCGTAAGGGGAGCGCGAACGGCATGAGGATGTCGATGGGCCGGATGGGCCGGCACTTGCTGGGATTGGCCGTGGCGGGTCTGACGCTGGCGACGGGCGGTTCGGCATTCGCCGAGCTCGGGCAACCGGCGCCGTGGGAGTGGACGCTCCAGCAATCCGGTTCGCCGGTGATGGACAACATCGTCTGGTTCCACAATTTCCTGTTCGTGCTGATCACAGTGATCACGCTGTTCGTTCTGGCGCTGCTCGTGATCGTGGTCGTCAAGTTCAACGCGAGGGCCAATCCGGTGCCGTCGCGGACCACCCACAACACGCTGATCGAGGTGGTGTGGACCTTGGTTCCGGTGCTGATCCTGGTCGGCATCGCGGTGCCGTCGTTCCGCCTCTTGTTCCTCCAGCTCGACATTCCGAAGGCGGATTTGACCGTCAAGGCGACCGGCAAGCAGTGGTACTGGTCCTATGCCTATCCTGACAACGGCAAGTTCGAGTTCGACTCGCTGATGGCCCAGGACAAGCAGCCCCGCCTGCTCGGTGTCGACAACGAGATGGTGGTGCCGGTCAACAAGGTGATTCGCGTCCAGACCACCGGCGCCGACGTCATCCACGCCTTCGCGCTGCCGGCTTTTGGCGTCAAGATCGACGCCATTCCGGGTCGGCTGAACGAAACCTGGTTCAAGGCCACCAAGACCGGCATGTATTACGGTCAGTGCTCCGAACTGTGCGGCAAGGATCACGCCTTCATGCCGATCGCGATCCGCGTGGTGAACGATCAGGAGTTCGCCTCCTGGGTCGAGGCCGCGAAGAAGAAATATGCGAGCGGCGGCACCAGCACCTACGCCTCCGCGGCCGGCCCGACGCAGTAAGCGCCGGGTGAAGGTTCAAGGGGACTGAAAGATAAGGGCGGGACCTCCAAAGGTCCGAACGGGACGCAAGGCAGGATTTGAAAATGGCAACGAGCGCAGCGGCACACGGCGATCACGCGCATGACGAGCACGCCCATCCAACCGGATGGCGGCGCTACGTCTATTCGACCAACCACAAGGACATCGGCACGATGTACCTGATCTTCGCGGTCATCGCCGGCATCATCGGTGCCGCGATGTCGATCGCGATTCGCGCAGAGCTGATGTATCCGGGCGTGCAGATCTTCCACGAGACGCACACCTACAACGTCTTCGTGACCTCGCACGGCCTGATCATGATCTTCTTCATGGTCATGCCCGCGATGATCGGCGGCTTCGGCAACTGGTTCGTGCCGCTGATGATCGGTGCGCCGGACATGGCGTTCCCGCGCATGAACAACATCTCGTTCTGGCTGCTGCCGGCCTCCTTCGCGCTGCTGCTCTGCTCGACTTTCGTTGAGGGCGAGCCGGGCGCCAACGGCGTCGGCGCCGGCTGGACCATGTACGCGCCGCTGTCGACCTCGGGCCATCCGGGTCCGGCCGTCGACTTCGCGATCCTGGCACTGCACCTTGCCGGTGCCTCGTCGATCCTCGGGGCCATCAACTTCATCACCACGATCTTCAACATGCGTGCGCCGGGCATGACCCTGCACAAGATGCCGCTGTTCGTGTGGTCTATCCTGGTGACGGTATTCCTGCTGCTCCTGTCGCTGCCGGTGCTCGCCGGTGCGATCACCATGCTGCTCACCGACCGCAACTTCGGCACGACGTTCTTCGCGCCCGATGGCGGTGGCGACCCCGTGCTGTTCCAGCACCTGTTCTGGTTCTTCGGTCACCCCGAGGTGTACATCCTGATCCTGCCCGGCTTCGGCATGATCAGCCAGATCGTCTCCACCTTCTCGCGCAAGCCCGTGTTCGGCTATCTCGGCATGGCCTACGCCATGGTCGCGATCGGTGGCATCGGCTTCGTGGTGTGGGCGCACCACATGTACACGGTCGGCATGTCGTCGGCGACGCAGGCCTATTTCGTCGCCGCCACAATGGTCATCGCGGTTCCGACCGGCGTAAAGATCTTCTCGTGGATCGCCACGATGTGGGGCGGCTCGATCGACTTCCGCGCCCCGATGATCTGGGCCGTGGGCTTCATCTTCCTGTTCACGGTCGGCGGCGTCACCGGCGTCGTGCTGGCGAACGCGGGCGTCGACCGCGTGCTCCAGGAGACCTACTACGTCGTCGCGCACTTCCACTACGTGCTGTCGCTCGGTGCGGTGTTCGCGATCTTCGCCGGCTGGTACTACTGGTTCCCGAAGATGACGGGCTACATGTACAACGAGACCCTGGCGAAGGCGCACTTCTGGGTCACCTTCATCGGCGTCAACCTGGTGTTCTTCCCGCAGCACTTCCTCGGCCTGTCGGGCATGCCGCGCCGCTATGTCGACTATCCGGACGCCTTCGCGGGCTGGAACCTGGTGTCGTCGGTCGGCTCCTACATCTCCGGCTTCGGCGTGCTGATCTTCCTCTACTGCGTGATCGATGCTTTCGCCCGCAAGGTGCCGGCAGGCAACAATCCGTGGGGAGCGGGCGCGACCACGCTGGAGTGGACGCTGTCCTCGCCGCCGCCCTTCCACCAGTTCGAAGTGCTGCCCCGCGTGCAGTAAGCGATCTCCCGCGGCGCCCGTCATGGGCGCCGCGGCTCTATAACGAAGCGAGTTGAACTAGTGTCCGTCCTCGACCACAACGCCGTCGACATCACCCCCCGCATCTCGGAAGCGGAGGTTGGCGACTACATTGCGCTGCTCAAGCCGCGGGTCATGTCGCTGGTGATCTTCACCGCGCTGGTCGGAATGGCGATGGCGCCCGGGTATTTCCACCCGGTGCTGGCGATCACCTCGCTGCTCTGCATCGCGGTCGGCGCCGGCGCCTCGGGCGCGCTCAACATGGCGCTCGAAGGTGACATCGACGCCAAGATGTCGCGCACGGCGAACCGGCCGATCCCGCGTGGCCGTATCACCCGTCCCGAGGCGATGGCGTTCGGCATGACGCTCGCCTTCTTCTCGGTGATGACGCTCGGCATCCTCGTCAACTGGATCGCGGGCGCGCTGCTCGCCTTCACGATCTTCTTCTACGTCGTGATCTACACGATGGGCCTGAAGCGCTGGACCGCGCAGAACATCGTGATCGGCGGCGCCGCCGGCGCGCTGCCGCCGGTGGTCGCCTGGGCCGCCGTGACCGGCAAGGTCGACGTCGAGCCGTTGCTTCTCTTCGCCATCATCTTCTTCTGGACCCCGCCGCACTTCTGGGCGCTGGCGCTGTTCCGCTCCGACGATTACGCGCGCGCCGGCATTCCGATGCTGCCCAACGTCGCCGGTCCCGACGCGACGCGGCTTCAGATCCTGCTCTACACCATCGTCCTGATCGCGGTGGCCGCCGCGCCTTGGGCGCTAGGCTATTTCGACGCCGTCTACGGCGTCATCTCGCTGATCCTGGGCGCCGGCATGCTGGTGCTCGCCATCAATGTCTATATGCGTCGCGAGCGCAGCCAGTCACTGCGCGCCACGCGCAAGCTGTTTGCTTTCTCGATCCTGTATCTGTTTGGACTGTTCGCGACCCTGCTGGCCGAAGTCGTGTTCCGGGCGCTTGCTCCGATGGCATGGGGCGCATGAGGCTGGGATGGCTGACAAACCCGAGCCAGATGGAATCGTCCTCACCGAGGCGCAGAAGAAGAGCCGTCGGCAGCGCTCGATCGCGATCGCGCTCGCGCTCGGCGTGCTCGTTGTGCTGTTCTTCGCCGTCACCATGGTCAAGGGACCGGCAGTCCTAGTCCGGCCGATGTAGGGAAGATGGATCAGAAGCCGACCATATCGCGGGATCAGAGCCGGACGGCCAAGAAGGGGCGAGGTCCTTTCAAGGGCCTTGGCCGCGACGCGTTCGTCGCCTCGATCTGCGGCGGCGTTGTCGCGTTGATGGTCGGCGCGTCCTACGCGGCGGTGCCTTTCTACAACTGGTTCTGTCGTGCCACCGGCTTCAACGGCACGACCCAGGTCGCGACCTCCGCGCCTGCGACCGGACCGATCGCCCGAAAGATCTTGGTGCGCTTCGATTCCAACGTCGCGCCCGGCCTGCCCTGGAAGTTCGAGCCGGAGCAGAACGAGATCGAGGTCAATATCGGCCAGGTCACGACGGTCTTCTACACCGTGACCAACCAGGCTGCGCGCACCACCGCGGGCCAGGCTGCGTACAATGTCGCGCCGCTGACGGTCGGCTCCTACTTCCAGAAGATCAACTGCTTCTGCTTCACCGAGCAGACCATGGCGCCCGGTGAGAAGCGGGAGATGCCGGTCGTGTTCTACGTCGATCCGTCGATCGCCGACGATCACGAGAACGACGGACTGAACACGATCACGCTGTCCTACACGTTCTATCCGGTGCGCGATCCGGTGGTGAAACCGCTCGCATCGGGCGAGGACGACAAACGCAAAGGAAATCTCTGATCGCCGGGCTCACGCCGCAGGGGTTGGAAACAAGGGGATAAGTGCCGGACAGGCACGGGATTGAGGAGAGAGACCGCAAATGGCTACGGCGCAAACCAAGCATCACGACTATCACCTGGTCGATCCCTCTCCCTGGCCCGCCGTCGGTTCGCTATCGGCCTTCATCATGGCGGTCGGCGCGATCGCCTGGATGCATCACATGTTCGCGGCGGCGCCGATCGTGTTCGGCGTCGGCACCGTCGGCGTGCTCTACACGATGGCGAGCTGGTGGGGCGACGTCATCAAGGAAGCCCAGTACAAGGGCGACCACACCCGCGTCGTGCAGCTCCATCACCGCTACGGCATGATCCTGTTCATCGCCTCCGAGGTGATGTTCTTCGTGGCCTGGTTCTGGGCCTATTTCAACGCCGCGCTGTTCCCGGCCGACGCCGTCCACGCCACCCGCGACGCGGTGTTCGGCTGCGGCCTCGGCACCCAGGCCGGCGCCTGCTCCGTGCCGGGCACCTGGCCGCCCCATGGCATCGAGACCTTCGATCCCTGGCATCTGCCGCTCCTGAACACGCTGATCCTGCTCACCTCCGGCACCACCGTGACCTGGGCGCACCACGCGCTGCTCGAGAACGATCGCCAGGGTCTCAAGTACGGCCTGATTCTCACGGTCGTGCTCGGCGCGCTTTTCACCTGCGTGCAGGCCTATGAGTACAGCCACGCGGCGTTCTCATTCGCCGGCAACGTCTACGGCGCGACCTTCTTCATGGCCACCGGCTTCCACGGCTTCCATGTGCTGGTCGGCACCATCTTCCTGATCGTGTGCCTCGCCCGCGCCTATGCCGGCCACTTCACGCCGAAGCAGCACCTCGGCTTCGAATTCGCCGCCTGGTACTGGCACTTCGTCGACGTGGTCTGGCTGTTCCTGTTCCTCTGCATCTACGTCTGGGGACACGGTGCCGAGACCATGGCCCACGGCGCGCACTGAGCCACGACAGATTGATCAGAAAGGGCGGCCGCAGGGCCGCCCTTTCGCCTTTTCGAGCGCCGGAAGTTTCGGCGGAAAGTGTGATAGAGTTTGCCGTCATGAACGAGCCCGCCGGTACATCCGGGTCCGAAACCACAGTCCTGCAGAGCGCGATGCGCGGACTTGCCTGCAAATGCCCGCGCTGCGGCCAGGGCAAGCTCTATGCGGGCTTCCTGACACTCGCACCTAGCTGCGACCGTTGCGGCCTCGACTACGCTTTCATCGACTCCGGCGACGGTCCGGCGATCTTCATTATCATGCTGGCCGGCGCGATCGTGGTCGGCTGCGCGCTCGTCGTCGAGGTCAAATACCAGCCGCCGTTCTGGCTGCATGCGGTGCTCTGGCTGCCGCTGATCCTCGCCACCACGCTACTGCCGCTGCGCTCCATGAAGTCGCTGTTGATCGCGCTGCAGTTCCACCACAAGGCTGCGCCTGGCCGGCTGGTCGACCGCGAGAAATGAACGACACCGCGCGCAAGCCTCGCGTGGCCGGCTTCGCGCTGTTCACGCTTTTCCTGACCGCCGTGTTTGTCGCGCTCGGCGCCTGGCAGTTGCAGCGCCGCGCCGCTAAGCACGAGCTGATCGCGGCGCTCACCGAGCGTCTTGCGGCTGCACCCATCGCGCTGCCGCCGCCCGCGCAATGGGCCGCGCTGAATCCGGCGCGTGACGAATTCCGCCGCGTCAGCCTCACCGCGACGTACGCGCCGCTGGCTGACGCGATGGTCTATTCCTCCGGCTCCGCCGTGCGCAAGGATGCTTCCGGCCCCGGCACCTGGGCGTTCCTGCCGGCGCGGCTGCCGAGCGGCGAGACGGTCGTGATAGATACCGGCTTCGTCGAGAACACGATGCAGGATCGCAGTGTCGAGGATCGCGCGGTGAAGAAGCTCGTGACGGGCCAGCCCGTCGCGCTCACCGGCTATCTGCGTTTCCCGGAGGCGCCGGGCTGGCTGACGCCGGCGGAGAACCGCGACAAGCGGCTCTGGTTCGTGCGCGATCATCTGGCGATCGCCAGCGCGCTCGGCTGGGGCGCAGTGGCACCGTTCTACATCGACCTGGAGCAGCCGGCGCCGGAGAACAACATTCCGCGTCCCGGACCGCTCGACGTCCATCTGAAGGACGATCATCTGCAATACGCCATCACCTGGTTCACGCTCGCAGGCGCCGTGCTGATTGCCTTCGGTGTCTGGATGAGGGGCCGGCGACGAAGTTAGGTTCCCGCAGCTTCCCCGAGGGAACCCGGTATCGCCCGGACTTTATTATTCCGCGCACATTCACGAGTGTGATCCGAAGGCGCACGCAAATTTTTGCTGCGGTCAGGATTCAGGCGTGAGCGATTTTGATCAGATGGGAATTGTCGTCGATTGGGTGGATGCCTGCCGGAGAGGCGACCTTGCGGCGCTGCTCGACCTCTATACGGACGATGCCGAGCTCGAATGCACGTGCAACGGTATGCAGCGCTATCGCGGCAGGCGCGAGCTCGAAAGCTATTGGGGACCACGGTTGAGCGGCTTCTCCTCGGCCGGCTTCGGGCTGGAGGAGATCAAGCCCACACCCCACGGTGTCGATCTCGAATACTCCATCGCGGGCTCGCTGCGCATTCGCGCCTCGTTTCGATTCAGTGCGGAAGGCAAGATCTACAGCACGCTGTGCACACCGTCGCGGCAGAACTCGCACGACGGCTGCGCCTGCTGACTTCATGCCGTCGCGTCTCGCGTCGCTCCGACCGGCAGGTGGCAGCGTACATAGGTTTGCTCGTCTGCGCGCAGCAAAGACAGTGATCCGCTGAGCGCGCGCACGCGCTCGTGCATGCCGGTCAGGCCCCGGCCGAAGACGTTGTTGGCGGGAAAGCCGGCGCCGTCGTCGGATATCTCGATGGCGATGGCCCGGCCGGAAATGGTTGCCTGCACCTGAGCATTGCTCGCTCCGGCGTGGCGCAACACGTTGGTCAGCGCTTCCTGGATCAGGCGATAGACGGTCTGGGCGAGCGGCCCGTCGATCCCGTTGAGGTCGGGATCGATCGTCGCTGTGAGGCCAATATGCGGCGCCTGCTTGCGAAAGTTCTGGAGCAGCGTCTGCAAGCTGGTCTCGAGGCCCAACTCCTCAATGTACAGCGGCCGCAGCCGGTCGAGGATGCGACGGTTGGTCTGCTGCAGCGCCTCGACCGACTGCAGCACCTCCTGCACAGAATTGCAGAGATTTCCCACCTGCGGCGGGGCCTCGATCAGCGCGATCGTGCCGGCGCGGATGCTGAACAGCAACGGACCGAGCTCGTCGTGCAATTCGCGCGCGAGATCGCGCCGCTCATTGTCCTGGAGCGACACCAGACGGTGCAACAGGTCGCGATTGTCCTGGTTCAATTGCGCGAGCGTGGTCGCCAGCGCGTTGGCCTCCTCGCAGCTCTGCCGGATCTCCGGCGGTCCTGCCACCGGGATCGGCGTCGAATAATCGCCGCGCCGTATTCGCGTGAGGCCCGCGCCGAGATTCTGCAGGGGGCGTAGCGCAGATCCGACGAAGAGGTAGGTGATCGTTCCGGTCAGCACCATCATCACGGCGATGAGGCTCGTCAGCGCAAGGAAGCCGATCCATTTCTCGAACAGGTCGGCGGACAGGTCGGGCATGAATACGATGTCGCCGACGCGCCTGCCGTCGATGATTACCGGAGATGCCACGTCCGTGTCCGGAATGACGATCAGGTTGACGAACCATTGCGGCACGCCATGCAGATCGCGCAGGCTGTCCTTCACGGAGGGCGCGGGACCCGCTTCCACAGGACGGAACTGAATATCCGAGGAGGCGTCCAAAGAATGGACAAATGCTTCGAGCATCTTCCGCGGATTGTCCGCGATGCTCAGGGTGCTGTTGAGGGCGGTGGCGACAGTGCGGGTCGAGCGCCGGCCCGGCTCAGTCTCGTCGGCCAGCTGGCCGGTCGCGAACGTCTGGAGCAGCACGCCGCCCATGATCAGCGCGGCGAGGAAACCCACGCCGAGCGGGAGAAACAGCCGCGTTCTGAAGGAGAGCCGTTGCCACATTAGGTCAATTCTAACGCGTTCCGACGGATTTCTCTCTTTCCATTTGTTCCCGTCGGTCTATGAGTCGAAAAACAGAGAGCGCGCGATGCAAGATACCGCCAAGCCGGCGACCAGGATCCTGATCGTCGACGACCACCCTGTGGTGCTGTCAGGTTGTCGCACCCTTTTCGCGTCTGACCATTCGATCCGGATCGACGAGGCGACTGACGCGAAATCCGGCCATCGTGCCTATGTGAGCAAGCGGCCCGACGTGACCGTGATCGACATCAGCCTGCCCGACGTCTCCGGCTTCGAGTTGATGCGTCGGATCCGCAAGGACGATCCCGACGCAAAGATCATCATGTTCAGCATGAACGACGATCCGGCCTTCGTGGTGCGGGCCGTCGAGCTTGGCGCGCAGGGCTATGTCTCCAAGGGCGACGATCCCAGGATTCTGCTCAAGGCGGTGCGCAAGGTGGTCGCAGGTGACAATTACATATCGCCGCAGCTTGCGGAGGCCGTGACGTTCTCCGGCGCCGCGATCAAGGCCAACCCGGCCTCGCAGATGACGCCGCGGGAGCTCGAGATTCTCCGCCTGCTCGGACGCGGCGACAAGATCGTCGAGGTCGCCGAGGCGCTCGGCATCTCCTACAAGACGGTCGCCAACACCACGTCCCTACTCAAGCAGAAGCTTGGCGCCAAGAACCATTCCGACCTGATCAGGGTCGCGGTGGAAATCGGGATGAGCTGACGTCCCGTGCGCCGAACCCGCTGCTCCAGGATGCAGCCGGTTCGGCGGGGGCGGACCGGTCTCGGCGCACAGGCAATGCATGGGACAACGCCGACACCATCCGACGACACAATGGGCCAAGGCGGCAATCGTTCCGGAGCCATACGCATGCCTCGGGAAAAAATGGCAATCTAGAGCGTTTTCGAGCGAAATGGATACCGGTTCGCGTCAAGAAAACGCGTCAGAATATGAGTCTAGAGCCCCGTTCCGATTCCATCGGAACGGAAATGGCTCTAGGGCGAGCATTCCCAAAGCCGTGCTGCGGACGATGAAACACGCCGGGAAAAATAGGAACATCTTCCGGCGTTCGCCGTTTTCGCCCTTGACGATATCGTGACAGCTGACGAAAGCTTGCGGGAGCAGTTCGAGCGGGTCAGCGACCCGGACGAGGCAAACTGGTCTGCACACATCAACGACAGACCTTCCAAGAGAGGGCTGCGGCATCGCCGCAGCCCTTTTGCGTTGGACGGGGTGCAGGCGGGAAGCGGTTTCCCGATGCCGCAAAACACTTTATGGTGGGCCAAAGCCTCTGGCTGTTAACAAGTATTTTCGTAAAATCAAAGGCTTACAGGTCGAGCTTGGGCTCGGCCGGCCTTTGGAGGGCAGTTTGACTCGTTATATCTCGACCCGGGGCGAGGCCCCCGAACTCGGCTTCTGCGACGTGATGCTGACCGGGCTTGCCCGCGACGGCGGCCTGTATGTGCCGGCCATCTGGCCGCAGCTCTCGGCAGAGACCATCACCGGCTTCTTCGGTCGCCCCTATTGGGAGGTCGCCGTCGACGTGATCCGCCCCTTCGCGGGTGGCGAGATTTCAGACGCCGAGCTCGGCCGCATGGCCAACGAGGCTTATGCCACCTTCCGCCATCCCGCGGTGGTGCCGCTGCGCCAGATGTCGCCGCACCAGTTCGTGCTGGAGCTGTTCCACGGTCCGACGCTCGCCTTCAAGGACGTGGCGATGCAACTGATCTCGCGGCTGATGGACCATGTGCTTGCCAAGCGTGGCCAGCGCACCACCATCGTGGTCGCGACCTCGGGCGACACCGGCGGCGCCGCCGTCGAGGCGTTTGCGGGGCTCGAGAATGTCGATCTGATCGTGCTGTTCCCGCACGGCCGCATCTCCGAGGTGCAGCAGCGGATGATGACGACGACGGGCGCGGCCAATGTCCATGCGCTCGCCATCGAGGGCACGTTCGACGACTGCCAGGCACTCGTGAAGGGGATGTTCAACAACCATCGCTTCCGCGATGCGACCTCGCTGTCCGGCGTCAATTCCATCAACTGGGCGCGCATCGTTGCCCAGGTGGTCTACTATTTCACGTCGGCGGTCGCCGTTGGAGCGCCGGCGCGCGCGGTGGACTTCGTCGTGCCGACGGGCAATTTCGGCGACATCTTCGCGGGCTATGTCGCCAAGCGCATGGGTCTTCCCGTGCGGACCCTGCGCATTGCCGCCAACGTCAACGACATCCTCGCGCGCACGCTCAAGACCGGGATCTACGAGGTGCGCGAGGTGCACGCGACCGCGTCGCCGTCGATGGATATCCAGATCTCCTCGAATTTCGAGCGGCTGCTGTTCGAGGCGGGCCGGCGCGATGCGGCCGGCGTGCGCCGTCTCATGGACTCGCTCAAGCAATCGGGGCGCTTCGTGCTGCCCGATGCGACCCTGGCCGCGATCCGTGAGGAGTTCGACGCCGGCCGCGCCGACGAGACTGAAACCGCGGCTGCGATCCGGGCCGCCTGGCGCGAGGCGGGCGAGCTCGTCGATCCCCACACGGCGGTCGCGCTCGCTGTCGCCGACCGCGACACCACCGACACCACGGTGCCCAGCATCGTGCTCTCCACCGCCCATCCGGCCAAATTCCCCGACGCGGTCGAGGCGGCCTGCGGCCAGCGGCCGCAACTGCCGGCCTGGCTCGACGGGCTGATGACCAAATCCGAACACATGAAGGTGATGAAGAACGATCAGGCCGAGGTCGAGCGGTTCGTGCTGTCGGTCAGCCGCGCCGCGAAAGAGGGAGTTGCCGGATGAGCGTCGAGATTTCCAAGCTTGCCTCCGGCCTGACCGTCGTCACTGACAAGATGCCCCATCTCGAAACCGCGGCGCTCGGCGTCTGGGCCGGCGTCGGCGGACGCGACGAGAAGCCGGACGAGCACGGCATCTCCCACCTGCTCGAGCATATGGCGTTCAAGGGCACGACGAGGCGATCCTCCCGCGAGATCGTGGAGGAGATCGAAGCGGTCGGCGGCGATCTCAATGCCGGCACCTCGACCGAGACGACATCCTATTATGCGCGCGTGCTGAAGGCCGACGTGCCGCTCGCGCTCGACGTGCTCTCCGACATCCTCGCCAATCCCGCCTTCGAGCCGGAGGAGCTCGAGCGCGAGAAGAACGTGATCGTGCAGGAGATCGGAGCTGCGCAGGACACGCCCGACGACGTCGTGTTCGAGCACCTCAATGAGCTCTGCTATCCCGATCAGCCGATGGGGCGCTCGTTGCTTGGAACTGCGAAGACCTTGCGCAGCTTCAACCGCGACTCGCTGCGCGGTTATCTGTCGACCCATTACCGAGGTCCCGACATGGTGGTGGCGGCCGCGGGTGCAGTCGATCACAAGCAGGTGGTTGCCGAGGTCGAGAATCGCTTTGCGAGCTTCGAGGCGACGCCGGGTCCGAAGCCGCAGGCGGCGATGTTCGGCAAGGGCGGCGCCAAGGTGGTGCACCGCGAGCTCGAGCAGGCGCATCTGACGCTGGCGCTGGAAGGCGTGCCGCAGACCGATCTGTCCCTGTTCTCGCTCCAGGTCTTCACCAACATCCTCGGTGGCGGGATGTCCTCGCGACTGTTCCAGGAGGTGCGCGAGAAGCGCGGCCTCTGCTACTCGATCTACAGCTTCCACGCGCCCTACACCGACACCGGCTTCTTCGGCCTCTACACCGGTACCGATCCGGCCGATGCGCCGGAGATGATGGAGGTCGTGGTCGATGTCATGAATGATTCGGTGGAGACCCTGACCGAGGCCGAGATCGCGCGCGCCAAGGCGCAGATGAAGGCTGGCCTGCTGATGGCGCTGGAGAGCTGCTCCTCGCGTGCCGAGCAGCTCGCCCGGCACGTGCTCGCCTATGGCCGGCCGCAGACGGTGCAGGAGCTGGTGGCCCGGATCGACGCCGTCAGCGTCGAATCGACCCGCGATGCGGCGCGTGCGCTGCTCTCGCGGAGCCGGCCTGCGGTTGTCGCATTAGGCAGTGGCAGGGGTCTGGACACGGCGGTATCTTTTGCGGAAGGATTGACGCGGGCGCGCGCCAAGGCGCGGCTGCATTAGGAGCCGCGCTGACCCGCCCCGGGAAGCATCACCATGGCCCTGTTTCGCCTGCCATCCAGTGGACCCGCCGCCCTCGCCCCGCGCGGCAACGGACTGTTGCTGCGCGCCCCGCAGATGTCGGACTTCCTGCAATGGGCCCATCTGCGCGAGACCAGCCGCGACTATCTGACGCCCTGGGAACCGATCTGGCCGTCGGACGATCTCACCCGGTCCGGCTTCCGCCGCCGTCTGCGTCGCTATTCCGAGGACATCGCCGCGGACCGCTCCTATCCCTTCCTGATCTTCCGGGAGCTCGATAGCGCCATGGTTGGCGGCATCACGCTGGCCAATGTCCGGCGCGGCATCGTGCAGGCCGGCACCATCGGCTACTGGGTCGGCCAGCCCCATGCCCATCGCGGCTACATGACGGCTGCGCTTCGGGTACTGTTGCCGACGCTGTTCGGCGAGCTCAACCTGCACCGGGTCGAGGCCGCCTGCATCCCCACCAATGCGCCGTCGATCCGGGTGCTGGAGAAGTGCGGCTTCTCCCGCGAAGGACTTGCCCGCCGCTATCTCTGCATCAACGGGGTCTGGCAGGACCACTTGCTGTTCGGCCTGCTGCATGAAGATTTCCGCGGCTGAACCCGTCCATTCATGTGACCAAAGTCTCGTTGGTGCGGCCTCGTTTGCTTCCTTGTTTCCTGCCTTGTTTCCTGCCTTGGGTTCGCCGATTTTGACGATATAACGCGCAAACCCGGCCAGCGATCGGCCGGCAAATTGTCATGGAGTACGGGCGTTGATGGTGAAGGAGCTTCGGTCGTCGCGGAATGTGTTGCGGCGGGGAACGGCGGTCGCGCTGGCGTTGTCGGTTGCGCTCGCCTCCGTCTCGCCGGTGGCGGCCCAGTCCCTGACCGACCGGTTCAAGAGCCTGTTCGGCGGCAAATCCGACGAGCCGGCCCAGCCCAACCCGGCGCCTGCGCCGGGCCAACCGGCGGCCGATGACGACGTCGATTGCCCGCAGGTCACGGTGCGCGCCGGGGCTTCGACCTACGCCGTCGGTATGACCGGCAAGCAGGCCGTCGGCAATGACGTTCGCTTCCAGGCCTCGATCACCAAAATGGCGCGCGAATGCTCGCGAAGCGGTGGCCAGATCACGGCCCGAGTCGGCATCCAGGGCCGCGTCATCGCCGGTCCCGCCGGCGCGCCTGCCACGGTCGAGGTCCCCTTGCGCGTCGCGGTGGTGCAGGGCGGCGTCGGCGAGAAGGTGATCGCCTCGAAGGCCTACCGGACTACGGTCGAGATGTCGGAGAGCGGCAGCGTGCCGTTCACCTTCGTTGCCGAGGACCTGGCCTATCCGGTGCCCTCGGCGGCGGCCGCCGATTCCTACATCTTCTATGTTGGCTTCGACCCGCAGGCGTTGTCGCCCGAGCCAAAGGCGCGGGGAAAGAAGAAGTAAAAGGTCTCGTGCCCCGGACGCGGTGCAGCGCAATAAGCGCGTTTACGCGCGTCGTTGACGCGCTATGGCGGGTGCACCGCAGAGCCGGGGCCCATTGGTCGCGAGCGCATGGGTCCCGGCTCTGCGTCGCGTCATTTCACGCCGCGCCGCGTCCGGGACACGAGAGTCTTACAGCCAACAAAAAAGCCGGCGCTCGCGCGCCGGCTTTTTGATTGGTGAAGGCAAGACCCCTCAGTTCAGCTTCTGCCGAACCTCGTTGATGCCCTTGGCGAGCAGGTCGTCGGCGACCTGGCCCTTGACCGACTGCGACAGGATCGTGGAGGCGGCCTGGACGGCGGCTTCCGCGGCTGCGGCGCGGACGTCGGCGACCGCCTGGGCCTCGGCGAGCGCGATCTTGCTCTCCGCGGTCTTGGTCCGACGGGCGACGAAGTCTTCCATCTTCGCCTTGGCTTCGGTCGCGATGCGCTCGGCTTCGGACTTGGCGTTGGCGATGATGTCGGCGGCCTCGCGCTCGGCCGTGGCGCTGCGTGCCTTGTAGTCGGCGAGCACCTTGGCCGCTTCCTGCTTGAGGCGCGTCGCGTCGTCGAGCTCGGCCTTGATGCGGTCGGCGCGATGATCGAGCGCGCTCATCGCCGTCTTGAAGATCCCGAGATAGCCGAACACGACCATCAGGATCACGAAGGCGACGGCGACCCAAAATTCAGGTTCGAAGAACATATCGACTAACCCTTCAAGGACGCATCGACCGCGGCATTGACCGCCGCAGCGTCGGGCACGACGCCGGTGAGCTGCTGCACGATCTGGCCTGCCGCATCGGCCGCGATACCGCGGACGTTGCTCATGGCGGTGGCGCGGGTCGAGGCGATGGTCTTCTCCGCCCCGGCGAGCTTGGCCGCCAACTGCTCTTCCAGCGTCTTGCGTTCGGCTTCCGCCTGCGCATTCGCCTTGTCGCGGGATTCGTTGCCGATCGCCTGCGCCCGCGTGCGCGCCGCAGCGAGCTCGCTTTCATAGGCCTTCAGCGCCGCGTCGGACTGATCCTTCAGCTTCTGCGCTTCGGCGAGGTCACCCTCGATCTTGTTTTGACGCGCCTCGATCGCACCGCCGATGCGCGGCAGGGCGAGCTTGGACACGATCACGTAAAGCACGACGAAGAAGATCGCGAGCGACACCAATTGCGAAGCAAAGGTGCTGCTTTCGAACGGCGGGAAGCCGCCACCGTGGTGACCACCGTCAGCCTCGGTATGGGCGCCCGCCGCCGGACCCTTTGCGCCGCCATGACTCTCAGCCATGGAGATCTCCTGTTGCTGTCACACGCGCCGTCCCAGAGGCTGGAACGGCGCGAAAAACGTCGTCCTCAGAGCGGAACGAACAGCAGCAGCAGCGCGATCAGCAGCGAGAAGATGCCGAGCGCTTCGGTCACGGCGAAGCCGAAAATCAGGTTGCCGAACTGGCCCTGAGCAGCCGACGGGTTGCGGACGGCTGCGGCGAGGTAGTTGCCGAAGATCACGCCCACGCCGACGCCCGCGCCGCCCATGCCGATGCACGCGATGCCCGCGCCGATAAGTTTTGCTGCTGCCGGATCCATTTTAGACTCCTTGGAAGAAAGATTGGGTTGTGGGTGGAAATTCCCCGGACCGCTCAGTGTCCCGGATGAATGGCGTCGTTGAGGTAGATGCAGGTCAGGATCGCGAACACGTAGGCCTGGAGGAACGCGACCAGGAGCTCCAGCGAGGTCAGCGCGACCGTGAGCGCCAGCGGCAGCACGCCGCCGACCCAGCCGATGGCGCCGAGCGAGAAGCCGAGCATGGCGACGAAGCCCGCGAACACCTTCAGCGCGATGTGGCCGGCCAGCATGTTGGCGAAGAGACGGACGCTGTGGGAGACCGGCCGCAGGAAGAACGACAGGACCTCGATGAACATGACCAGCGGCAGGATGTAGCCGGGAACGCCGTGGGGAACGAAAATCTTGAAGAATTTCAGGCCGTTCTTGTAGACGCCGTAGATCAGGACGGTGAAGAAGACCAGCAGAGCGAGCGCGGCGGTGACGATCAGGTGGCTCGAGATCGTGAAAGTGTAGGGGATGATGCCGACCAGGTTCGACACGCAGATGAACATGAACAGCGAGAAGATCAGCGGGAAGAACTTCATGCCTTCCGCGCCGGCCGTCGAACGGATGGTCGAGGCAACGAACTCGTAGGAGATTTCGGCGACCGACTGCAGGCGGCCCGGAACGAGCTGCGTGCCGCTGGCGAGCATCAGGATCGAGATGATCGCGACCGCCACCAGCATGTAGAGCGACGAATTGGTGAAGGCGATCGTGTGATTGCCGATATGGCCCAGGGTGAAGAGAGGCTCGATGTTGAACTGGTGGATCGGGTCGATTTTCATCAGCGCGGCATCTCTTGGTCTGCCGGGCAATGCCGGCTGGTCTCGGTCTACCGGCCGGGCCGGCCCGTACCGGCGAGGCCGGCACGATCATTCCTCTCCTGGTGGGACCAGCTACGAACCACCGCGCCTGTTTTGACCCGCGCCCGCCGTCCTCACCACGTTCACCACGCCGGCCACGAAGCCCAGCAGCAGGAACACGATGAATCCGAAAGGCGACGTCGACAGCAAGCGGTCGAAACCCCAGCCAATCCCCGCTCCGACAACGACCCCGGCGACCAACTCGGAGGATAACCGGAAGCCAAGCGCCATCGCCGAGGCTCTGGCCGCTCCGTCTCCACCGTCACCTGCGGGTTGCTCGGTCTTGACGTGGCGGCCGCGAAATTCGGACAACCGCTGATCAAGATTTCCGAGCCGTTCGGAAAGCGCAGCTTCCTCGGGCGTTCTATCGCGATCTCCATTCTCGCCGTGTCCCGTGCCCTGTGTCATGCAACGAAGACCCGAAACGCTGCGGTTGAATGGAAACTACGCCCGCCACCCTCAAAAGCCGCGCGGACCATACTGACCGACCATAATCAAGTCAAGCCAAGTCACGATTGCGTCGCTTTCTGTTATGTATCTGATTTGCTTGATTATATTGGCTCGCGCGGCAGCGCTGCACACAGCGTGACGCCGCACCGCAGCAGCTCTTCTCATGATCGGCGGATCCGGTCGCCATTTCGCCGTGCTGCCGGGATCAAAGGGGCAGCCGTGATCGTTGATTTGATGACCGCTTTTCGGCGGCAGATTCTGGTGCCGGGGTGTAGAATTGCAGGCGTGCCACCTGCGCATCGTGGCGGAGAGGGCGATGAGACCAGCGACGTCATCCACAACATCATGGCTTGCGACCGCGGCGCTCGCGGCGATGATGGCCTCCAGCGGCAGCCTGGTGGCCGCACAATCCGCGCCCGACAGCGAAAACGGCCGCTACAGCATGACGCCGATCCCCGAGGGCGTGCTGCGGCTCGACACCCGCACCGGCGCGATGTCGACCTGCACCAGGAACGGCGCCGGCTGGGGCTGCTACGCGGTGCCCGACGAACGTGCCGCGTTCGACGCCGAGATCGGCAGGCTCCAGGCCGAGGTCGAGAAGCTGAAGGAACAACTCGCGGCGGGGCCGACCGTGTCGGGCAAGATCGACGAGGCGCTGCCGAAGTCAGATCCGCTCAAGAAGGCCGAGCCGAAGGTCGCCGAGGGCGACCGCAAGATCGAGATCCCGCTGCCGAGCGACCAGGATGTCGATCGCGTGATGTCGTTCCTGGAAAAGGCGTGGCGGCGGCTGATCGAGATGGCCAACCGCGTGCAAAAGGACGTGTCGGGGAAGATTTGAGGACCCCTTCGCGCCATCCATGCGTTGAACTGTCGTAGGGTGGGCAAGGCGCACTCGCGCCGTGCCCACCGTGCCTCCACGATAACCGGAGAAGACGTGGGCGCGGCGCGTATGCGCCTTTGCCGACCCTACGGCAGAGTTCGATAGATCGAGACCTTTCATGACATCGACCAGTTCGCTGACACGTTCAGCACCGTCCACGGTGCAAGCCACCACCATCGTATCGTCGCTGCTCACCGTGCAGACGCCGGGCCGCGGCTTCACCGATCTCACCAGCGACGCCGCGAAGTTCGTCGACGAGACTCACGCACGCGACGGCGCGCTGACGCTGTTCATCCGTCACACCTCGGCCTCGCTGACGATCCAGGAGAACGCCGATCCTTCCGTGCTCGTCGATCTGACAACGGCGCTGTCACGCCTCGCGCCCGAAAATGCCGGCTGGATCCACGACAGCGAGGGGCCCGACGACATGCCCGGGCATATCAAGACCATGCTGACGCAGACCTCGCTTCAGGTCCCGGTCCTGAACGGCAAGCTCGCGCTCGGCACCTGGCAGGCGATCTATCTGATCGAGCATCGCAGCCGCCCGCACCGTCGCGAGGTGGTGCTGCAATTCATCGGCAGCAATCAGTAGCCGTCAAAACAAAACCGGCCGCGGAATCCGCGGCCGGCTTGCATTGGCAGGGATCGCTTGTCCGATCAGGTCGCCTTGATATCGACGTCCTTCGTCTCGGGCAGGAACAGGAAACCGATCACCGCGGTGAGCACTGCGAACACGATCGGGTACCAGAGGCCGGCATAGATGTCGCCGGTCGAGGCCACGATCGCGAACGCGGTCGCGGGCAGGAGGCCGCCGAACCAGCCGTTACCGATGTGATAGGGCAGCGACATCGAGGTGTAGCGGATGCGGGTCGGGAACAGCTCGACAAGCATCGCCGCGATCGGCCCGTACACCATGGTGACGAAGATCACCAGGATGAACAGCAGGCCGATGATCGCAGCCACCTGCGGACGGAAGATGTCGAACGGGTTCGACATCTTCACGATGCCGGCGTCGCCGGCCTTGGGATAGCCCGCCGCCTGCACCGCGGCGAGGACCGCCGGGTTGCCGTCCTTGGCGTTTGCGTAGGGCACTTCCTTGCCGTTGACGACGACCTTGACCCCCGAGCCTGCCGGGCCGGCGGTCGTCGTGTACTTAACCGACGACTGTGACAGGAAGGAGCGCACGATGTCGCAAGGCGCACTGAAGACGCGGGTGCCGACCGGGTTGAACAGATCGCCGCAGCTCAAGGGATCGGCCACCACCTCGACCTTCGCTGATTCGATCGCCTTCTCCAGCGCCGGGTTGGCGTTGGTGGTGATCATCTTGAAGATCGGGAAGAAGGTCAGCGCCGCGATCAGGCAGCCGCCGAGGATGATCGGCTTGCGGCCGATCCTGTCGGAGAGTGCGCCGAACACGACGAAGAAGCCGGTGCCGAACAGCAGCGACCAGGCGATCAACAGGTTCGCGGTATAGCCGTCGACCTTGAGGATCGATTGCAGGAAGAACAGCGCATAGAACTGGCCGGTGTACCAGACCACGCCCTGGCCCATGGTGCCGCCGAGCAAAGCGAGCAGGACGAGCTTGCCGTTCTGCCAGTTCGCGAAGGCCTCCGTCAGCGGCGCCTTCGAGCTCTTCCCCTCGTCCTTCATCTTCTGGAAGATCGGCGATTCATTGAGACGCAGCCGGATCCAGACCGAAATGCCGAGCAGCAGCACCGAGACCAGGAACGGGATGCGCCAGCCCCACTTCGCGAAGTCGGCTTCGCCCGTCGCGGTGCGGGTGAACAGAATCACCAGCAGCGACAGGAACAGGCCGAGCGTGGCGGTCGTCTGGATGAAGGAAGTGTAGTAGCCGCGCCTGCCGTTCGGGGCATGCTCGGCGACATAGGTCGCCGCACCACCATATTCACCGCCGAGTGCCAGACCCTGGGCGAGGCGCAGTGCGATCAGGATGATCGGGGCGGCGATGCCGATGGTTGCCGCGTTCGGCAGCAGGCCGACGATGAAGGTCGACATGCCCATGATGAGGATGGTGACGAGGAAGGTGTATTTGCGGCCGACGATGTCACCGACCCGGCCGAATACGATCGCGCCGAAAGGGCGCACCAGGAAGCCTGCCGCGAAGGCGAGCAGCGCGAAGATGTCACGGGTGGCTGGCGGATAATCCGAGAAGAACTGCGCGCCGATGATGCCGGCCAGCGATCCGTAAAGATAGAAGTCGTACCACTCGAAGACGGTGCCGAGCGACGATGCGAGGATGACGAAACGCTCATCCTTCGTCATGCCGGGCGACCGTGCCGACGTTGCAGCCATTGTAGACATTGTAAATGAGCTCCCCGAAAATGCATTTCCTCGCGTCCCGGCTGTCCGGGCAAGCCGGATCAACCTGGGTCTTAACCGCAAGGTAACATCGGCGTGAAACTCGCCCCAATACGACTTTTGGCCTTGCGCACTGACGCGTGCCTGACGCTGGGGACCCCCGATCCGGCAGAATAGTGCTCGACGGTGGATTAACCCCGTTCCCGCAAAGGGATATTGTCCACTTGCATGCCACAGCGGGTCGGGAAAGAATTGACCAAGGCCCCCCGGGCCGGCCTACTGGCCGGTGCGATTGCCAGCAAGAGAACGATGACCGCTCCCTCGACCCATCTCGTCATTGCCGATGACCATCCTCTGTTCCGCGATGCGCTGCGGCAGGCGGTGGCCAGCGTCCTGACCGCGGCGAGGATCGACGAGGCCGGATCGTTCGAGGATCTGACCAAGCTGCTGGAACAAACCTCCGACGTCGACCTGATCCTGCTTGACCTCTCGATGCCCGGGATCTCCGGCTTTTCCGGCCTGATCTATCTGCGCGCGCAATATCCGGCGATCCCGGTGGTGATCGTCTCGGCCTCCGACGACAGCGCCACGATCCGCCGCTCGCTCGATTTCGGCGCCTCCGGTTTCATTCCGAAGCGTTTCGGCGTCGAGACGTTGCGCGATGCCATCCTCAAGGTGATGGAGGGCGACGTCTGGGTTCCTGCCGACACCGACCTGTCGGCCGCGACCGATCCCGACATGACGCGCCTGCGTGACCGCCTGGTGACGCTGACGCCGCAGCAGGTCCGGGTCCTGATGATGCTGTCGGAAGGGTTGCTCAACAAGCAGATCGCCTACGAGCTCGGCGTCTCCGAGGCCACCATCAAGGCGCATGTCTCGGCGATCCTGCAAAAGCTCGGCGTCGAGAGCCGCACGCAGGCGGTGATCGCTGCGGCCAAGATCGCCGGCGGCCAGTGGAAGCAGGGCACCCCGACGGGGTAGCCGCGCTCCGTCATTGCGGGGCGCCGAGGCGGTCCGCGGTTACAATATTTCCAGCAGCCTGTTGGCGGCCGTGATGTCCGCCGTCTCCGGACCCTCGGCGAAGCCTTCGAGGGCCGATTGAAGCAATCCTTTTGCTTCCTCGCGCTGGCCGCGTTCGGCAATGAGCTCGGCGAGATCGATCGCGGCCCGTAACTGCCAGGCTTTCGCGCCCTTGCGGCGGCCAAGCTCCAGCGATTGCATCAGGTGGACTTCTGCTTTCCCGGCGTTGGGCTCGGGAAGGGACAGCAACACCTCGGCTTTCATGCGCAGCAGCTCCGGCATGTAGAGATGATCACCGCTTTGCTCGACGAGGCGGATCGCATCGTCGATCAGGACCGCGCCTTGTTCACTCCGTCCAAGCGCCAACAAGCCTTGAACCAGCGCGATGTTGAATGTCGTGGTGAGCAGCTCATAGCCGGCGTCGTGAAGCTCGCGCAGGCTGGCACGTATCGTCTCGACGCCGCTTGCGGCGTCGCCGCGCCGGATCGCCAGTTCGCCTTTGACGCCTCGGCCGACCGCGAGATAAGGACCCATCGAGCGCGACGTGGCATGTGCAATGAAGCGGTCGATGTTCTCTTCCGCGCCGTCGAGGTCTCCGCTCCAGAGATCGATCGAGACCATCCAAATCAATGCAATGCAGAGCGTGATCGGATGATCCATCTCCGCCGCCTCGGCGACCGTCTGCTGGGCCAATCGCCGCGCATCCGCGGGCCGGCCCTGCAACCAAAGCTCTCGCGCGAGCGATATGCCGGCCCGGTTGCGATGATCGAAGCCGTACACTGTGCTGATCCGTTCCGTGCCCGGTCCCCGCCACGCGGCCTCCAGCATGTTCAGCGCGTCGCGATGCTCGCCGGCCAGATGCAGCGAGACGCCCAGAAGCGAATGGGCGAGGGCGATCGAGGCCGCATCGCCGAGCGCCTCGGCGACCGTGAGGCTCTGCTGCGCAAAACCAAGCGCGGCGTCGAACTGTCCCATCCGCTCGTGGAAGATATGCATGCGGCCGAGTAGCTGGAGCTGGTTCTGCTGGTCGCCGCGCGTCTCGGCGATCGCAAGGCTCCTGCTCAACGCGCCGCGTGCCGCCTCGCTGCCGCCGCGCGTGAACATCAAGGTCAGTCCGAGTGCGGCCTGGATGTGCATTTCCTCGGCGCCGCCGCGCGCGGAAGGATCGATCGCGAGCAGCGCCCGTTCCGACCAGCGCCGGCATTCGATCAGCAAGGACATCGCCAGGAAGATCGGCGCCGCAGCCGCGGCGAGCGCAATGCCGATGCGGACGTCGCCGCCCATGCCGAAGCACCAGTCCAGCGCGGCGCGCACGTTGTGAAGCGCGGAGAAATGGATCGCGCGTTCGTCGGCGCTCGGTACCGTAGCCCATGTCGTGCCGGCCTGCTCCAGCCATCGCCGGTAGTAGGTCGCGTGGCGGGCGGCGAGCGCCGCGTCGTTCGGCTCGATTTCGAGCAAATAGGCGCGCGTCGTATCGAGGAGACGGTAGCGCATCATGGCGCCGATCGGCCGCGGCGCGACCATGGACTTGGCGACGAGGCTGTCGATGGCGTCGAACAGGTGGGAGCGGTCGACGCGTTCGTCCGGCACGACCTCGAGCGCTGCGTCGATGGTGAAGTGACCGGCGAAGACCGCAAGCCGGCGCAGCACGAGGCGCTCAATGTCGGACAGGAGCCCGTAGCTCCAGTCCAGCGTCGCCTGCAACGTCTTCTGTCGCGGCGGCGCGGTGCGCTGGCCCTGCCAGAGCAGGTTGAGGCGCTCGTCGAGCAGCGCCGCCGTCCGCTCGAGGCCGTAGGCTTCGACCCGGCCGGCGGCGAGCTCGATCGCCAGCGCCATGCCGTCGAGCTTGCGGCAGATTCCGGCGACGATCGCAGCATTGGCATCGTCGAGCGCGATCTGCGCGCCACCGGCTGACGCTCGTTCGAGGAACAGCTGAAGCGCGGGATAGGTCTGCGCGGTGGTCGCCGTCAGTCCGGCACTGTCAGGTGGCACGGCAAGCGGTGCCAATCGATAGACCTGCTCGCCCTCGACGCGCAGGGCTTCGCGGCTCGTCGCCAGGATATGAACATGCGGCGCGGCGTGGAAGATCGCCGCGGCAAGCGGCGCCGCAGCGGCGATGACATGCTCGCAATTGTCCAGGATCAGCAGCATCCGCTTGTCCCGGAGATGCGCGAGCAGCGCGGGTAAGGAATCGTCGGCCTGTGCCGGCAGGCCCAGCATCAGCAGGATCGAGGTGATCACGAGATCGGGATCGCTGAGCGCGGCAAGGTCAACGAAATGTGCAGCGTCGGAGAACGTTTCGAGCAGGTCGTGAGCGATCGCCACCGCAACGGCGGTCTTGCCGACGCCGCCCGGGCCGGCGATCGTGACGAAGCGCGAGATGACGAGCTTGTCCGAGACGGCGGCGACCGCTTCGTCGCGGCCGACCATCCGCTGCAGACGGTTCGGCAATTTCACCAGCGGCGGACCCGTCCGCGGTGCGGGGTCGCGCTCTACCGGGCTCTCCATTTGCGAGATCGGCGCCACGAAACAATAGCCGCGCCCGGAGAGCGTGGTGATATAGCGTGCGCCGGCCTTGCCGTCGCCGAGCGCCTTGCGAAGGGTTGCGACGTGAAAGCGCAAATTGGCTTCTTCGACGGTCATGCCGGGCCACACCAGCGCCATCAGATCCTGTTTGCTGACGACCTCGTTCGGTCGCGACATCAGCGCGATCAGCGTGTCGAACGCTCTCGCGCCGAGCGACAGCACGACGCCGCCGCGCGTCACGAGTCTTTCATGCGGCGTCACGATGAATGGCCCGAACGATAGAGTTCCCGCTGCGGTGCCGCCCGGCTCGGTCATGGCAGAATCTTGGTCCTTTTGAAGGTACCGGATAGCCAGACGATCGTGATCCGGCAAGGCCGCCCCTGCATTTGGCTCAGACCGCGTGCGCAGGCCTCGTGATCGGCTGCAAGCTGAGGCCTCACAACTTCTCACAAGTCCAAACGGGTGTGCTGCGGTGGCCGCTGCTAGTCAGTTGCGCGACCGCAAGGAGACATCATGACGCAAACGGAAAAACTGCTCTATACGGCCCGGACGCACACCGTCGGAGGGCGCCAGGACGGAACGTCCCGCAGCTCGGACGGCCGTCTGGACGTCAAGCTCTCGCCGCCGGGTGGCACAGGCATAGGCACCAATCCCGAGCAATTGTTCGCGGCGGGCTGGTCGGCCTGCTTCGAAGGCGCGATGGAGATCGCGGCCCGCAAGCGGAAGATCGACCTTCCCAGGAAAAGCGCGATCGATGCGGAGATCGACCTCATTCTTGACGAGGGCGCGTATTCGCTCAGGGCGCGTCTCAATGTCAGCCTGCCGGGCCTTGATCGCGATATCGCGCGCGGCATCGTCGATGAGGCGCACGAGACCTGTCCTTATTCCAAGGCCGTCCGCGGCAACATCGACGTCACGGTCGCGCTGATCTGACGCACCCTCCAACAACCATCAGCAAGGTAGCACCATCATGAAGCAGATCATCGACCAACACCGGCGCCAGTTTTTCGGCGTCGCCGCCGGCACCGTCGCAGCCGGCCTCGGCGTAATGAGCCTCGCCCGCGCTGAATCGGAGGCGCCGCGCTCCTCCTCGACGAAGGCGTCCTTCGCGATCAAGCAGATCGATGCCGGCGTCCTCAATGTTGGCTATGCGGAGGCCGGTCCGTCGAACGGTCCCGTGGCGATCCTGCTGCACGGCTGGCCCTACGACATTCACAGCTTCGTCGATGTTGCGCCGATCCTGGCGCAGGCCGGCTATCGCGTGATCATCCCGTATTTGCGTGGCTACGGCACGACGCACTTCCTCTCCAGCGAGACGCCGCGCAATGGCGAGCCTGCCGCGATGGCTGTCGACATCATCGCGCTGATGGATGCGCTCAACATCAAGAAGGCGGTCGTCGCCGGTTTCGACTGGGGCGCGCGCACCGCCGATATCATCGCCGCGCTGTGGCCGGATCGTTGCCGCGCGCTGGTGTCGGTCAGCGGCTATCTGATCTCCAGCCAGGCCGCCGGAAATGCACCGCTGCCGCCGCAGGCCGAGCTGCAATGGTGGTATCAATTCTATTTCGCCACCGAGCGCGGCCGCGCCGGATACGAGAAATACACGCACGACTTCGCCAAGCTGATCTGGAAGCTCGCCTCGCCGCAGTGGAAGTTCGACGACGCCACCTTCGACCGGAGCGCGGCGGCGCTCGACAACAAGGATCATGTCGCGATCACGATCCACAACTACCGCTGGCGGCTCGGGCTCGCCCAGGGCGAGGCGAAATACGAGCAACTCGAAAAGAAGCTTGCGGCCGCTCCCGTGATCGGCGTGCCGACAATCACGATGGAAGGCGACGCCAACGGCGCGCCACATCCCGACGCCAGCGCCTACGCCAAGAAATTCTCTGGCCGGTACGACTATCGCCTGATTACCGGCGGCATCGGCCACAACCTGCCCCAGGAGGCACCACAAGCCTTTGCCAAGGCTGTCATCGACGCCGACGGTGCCTAAGGATTCATCTGTACCTCGGTCCAGCCTGACTGGACCGAGGTTCTTCCTTTCCATCCCAACCTGATCAAGCGTCATGACGACAACCGAAACTGAAAAGAAAAGATTCTCCTTCCCGACGGTGATCGTGCTCGCCATGATCCTTCTCGTCGTTTTCCTGACCTGCGTGCCGTACCTCGTCACGATCGCCCTTGCGGAGGGGCCGGCGGAACGCGCGACAGCCGATGCGTCGCCGATCTTCGGCGTCACGATTCCACAGGGCTACAAGCAGTGGGAGCTGATCGCACCGGCCGAGGAGGCTGCGCCGCTCGACGAGCTTCGCGCCGTGGTCGGCAACCAGACCGCAATCGACGCCTATCAGGCTGGAAAGTTTCCATTCCCTGACGGCACCATTTTGGTCAAGCGCGCCTGGAAGCGGAAGCAGTCACCCGAATTCGCGTCCGCGACGATTCCTGGCGCCGCCACCACGGTGCAGGTGATGGTCAAGGATTCGAAAAAATATGCCGCCACCGGCGGCTGGGGGTTTGGCCGCTTCGTCAACGGCAAGCCGGTCGACGAGGCCCAGCACCGCACCTGCTTCGCCTGTCACGAAGCCCGCGCCAAGAGCCGCGATTACGTCTTCACACGGCTCGCGCCCTGAGCCCCGGGAGACGACGATGTCGAAGACCTGGTTCATCAGCGGCAGCTCGCGCGGTCTGGGGTGGGCTATCGCGGAGGCCGCGCTTGTGGCGGGAGATCGCGTGGTTGCTTCGGCTCGTGACACGGTGCCGCTCGACCCGTTGCTTGAATGCTTCGGCGACAGAGTGCGGCTCGTAGCGCTCGACGTGACCGACGAGGCGGCAGCGCAAGCGGCCATCGGCCTCGCCGTAGAGGCGTTTGGCGGCGTCGATGTGGTCGTGAACAACGCCGGCTATGGCGAACTCGGATCGGTCGAGGACACGAGCCTGGAGTCGTTCCGTCAGCAGATCGAGGTCAACCTGATCGGCACCATCATCGTCACGAAGGCGGCGATCCCTGTGCTGCGTCGGCGGCGCCGCGGACACATCGTGCAGTTCTCATCCGTCGGTGGACGTATCGGTGCTCCGGCCCGCGCGGCCTATTCGGCTGCGAAATGGGGGATCGAAGGCTTTTCGGAATCCCTGGCGCGCGAGATGGCGCTGGTCGGCGTGCACGTGACGATCGTCGAGCCCGGCGGCTTCCGGACCGGCTTTGCGCAGGCCGCGCATGCGACCGGTGAAGGTCGTGCCGACTACGATGCAGTCGTTGGAGCTGCTGTCAGGATGCAGCGCGAGTACGATGGTCGCCAACCGGGTGATCCGGCGAAGGCTGCCACTGTCCTGTTGAAGCTCGTCGATATGGATCGTCCGCCTCTCCGGATTGCGCTCGGCAGCGATGCGGTAAGCGCCATCGCAACGACGGATCGGCAACGCCTCGAGGAACTCGATAGGTGGCGCGCGCTCAGCGTCTCGACCGACTACTGACCTGCCGCGCGCGTTACTCCGCCGCGACCATCTGCTGCGTTCGCCACTGGCCGAGCAGGGCGCGGAGAGAAGCCGGCTTCACCGGCTTGTTGAGCACCGCGATATTCTCCTCACGCGCGGCGACCTGCACGGCGGGGCTGCGGTCGGCGGTGATGAGGATCGCGGGGATGGTGTCGCCGAAGCGGCGGCGGATCTCGCGGATCGCGGCAATGCCGTTGCCACGGTCGAGATGGTAATCGACGAGCAGGCCGGTGACGCGCTTCCCGGCAGCTTCGATCGCGGCGATCGCGCCTTCGGGATCGGCCACCGCGATCACCTCGGCGTTCCAGGCCTTTAGCAGCGTGCGCATGCCGTCGAGGATCGCCGCGTCGTTCTCGATGCAGACGATCAGGGCGCCCGAGATCGGCGTGCGCGCGAGCGGCGTCGCGCTGGTCACGGCGGCGGTGTGGGTGATCGCTTTCGCCGTCGGCACCGTCACGGAAAACACCGAGCCGCCGCTCGGATTACCGTCGATGGCGATGCCGTGCTTGAGCACGCGCGCCAGCCGTTCGACGATCGACAGGCCAAGGCCCAGGCCGCGCGCGATCCGTGCGCCCTGTTCGAGGCGGTGGAATTCCTTGAAGATCTCGCCACGCTTGACCGATGGGATTCCGACGCCGGTGTCGTAGACGCAAATCTTGAGCGAGGCGCCGCGGCGGCGGCAGCCGACCAGCACGCGGCCGCGCGGTGTGTACTTGATCGCGTTGGAGATCAGGTTCTGGAGCAGGCGCCGCAGCAGCAGGCGGTCCGACTCGACCGGCAGCGAGCAGGGCACGAAGGTGAGCTCGAGACCCTTGGCGCGCGCGATCGGCGCGAACTCGATCTCCAGCGAACGCATCAAGTCGGCCATCTTGAAGCTCGAGATCGAGGTCGTCATCGCGCCGGCATCCAGCCGCGAGATATCGAGCAGCGCGCCGAGGATCTCCTCGATCGCCTGGAGCGACTCGTCGATGTTCTCGACCAGCCGCGTCTCCTCGCCGCTGTGCTGGCGTTCGACCAGGCTCGTGACGTAAAGCCGCGCCGCGTTGAGCGGCTGGAGAATGTCGTGGCTGGCGGCGGCGAGGAAGCGCGTCTTGGAGATGCTGGCGTCTTCCGCCGTGCTCTTGGCCCGCGCCAGCTCGGAGTTCAGCCGCGTCAGCTCCTCGGTGCGGTCGCGCACGCGCTTTTCCAGCGTCGCGTTGGCGCGCTCCAGCGCTTCCGCGGCCTCGAATGTCGGCGTGACGTCGGTAAAGGTGATGACGAAGCCGCCGCCGGGCATGTGGTTGGTGAGCACCTCGATCACCATATGGCGTTCCGGCAGGCGCTCGAGATAGGGCTCGCCGTCGGTGGTGTAGGCCGCGATCCGCCGCTCCAGCATGGCTTCGCGCGCGGACGGATCGTCCGGATCGCTCACGCCCATGAATTCCAGGATTTCGCGCAAGGGCGTGCCGAACTGGATGAAATGCGGCGGCACGTTGAGGAGATCGCCGAACTGACGGTTGGAGCAGATCAGTTGCAGGTCGGCGTCGAACACCGCGATGCCCTGGCGCACATGGTTGAGCGCGGTCTGGAGGATCTCGCGGTTGAAATGCAGCGCCGCATGGGAATCGTCGAGCAGTTTCAGCGCGGCCTTCGCGGAGACGGTCCGCTTGCGCAGCAGGAGCGACATCACGAGCCGCGAGGAGGCCGCGCCGATCGAGGAGGCGATCAGGCGCTCGGCGTGCTGCAACAGCTCGAAATCGGCGGGCGCCGCGGGCTCCAGCCGAACGTTGCGTCTTGCGGAGAAGGCTTCGAACGAATGTCGTGCGCGGTCGGGCCCGAGATACTGCGCCACCGTGGTCTGGATGTCCTGCACCGTGACGGTGGTGCGCCAGCGGCGAAAATTCGGGGAGATCGGCGCGAGCGTGTTGGGCACGAACAGATCGGCCTGCACCAGCTCGATGGAAGACGGGTGCCGCGCCAGCGACAGCAGCACATAAGTGAGAATATTGAGCGACAGCGACCAGATAACGCCATGCATCAGCGGCGGCAGGTCGGCGCCGAACAGCGCCTGCGGCCGTAGCGCCTCGATCCCGAACGGACCGTGCTGGAGCAGCAGGATGCCTGAAGTCGAGGTGTCCATGAAGCTCGGGATGAACAGCGTGTAGAGCCACACCGCGAAGCCGACCAGCATGCCGCCGATCGCGCCGCGCGCGGTCGCGCGCCGCCACAGCAATCCGCCGAAGAAGCTTGGTGCAAGCTGGGCGATGGCGGCGAAGGAGAGCAGACCGATCGCCACGAGCTGGGTGTTGCCAAGCGCGCGGTAGTAGAAATAGGCCATCACCATGATGGCGAAGATCGCGAGCCGCCGCGAGCGCAGCAGGAAGTCGCTGAAATCGGCGCCGCCGGTGCGCCCCTCCGGCCGCCGTTGCAGTACCAGCGGCACCACGAGGTCGTTTGAGACCATGATGGAGAGCGCGACGCATTCGACGATCACCATCGCGGTCGCCGCCGACAGGCCGCCGACGAAGACTGCGACGCTGAGGAGTCCCGCACCGCGCTCCATCGGCAGCGCCAGCACGTACATGTCCGGATCGACCACACCGAACGGAAAGATGACGAGGCCGGCGAGGGCGATCGGGATCACGAACAAATTAATGGCGACGAGATAGAGCGGGAACAGCCAGCGCGCGCGGCCGACCTCGGCGTCGGACGAGTTTTCGACCACGCTGACGTGGAACTGGCGCGGCAGCAACATGATCGCGCAGAGCGACAGCAGCGTCATGGTGAGGAAGTTGCCGATCGACGGCGAATACTCGATCGCGCGCACCGCCTCGGGCGTCTTCATCGCGCGCTCGATCAATTCATGCGGCGAGAACATCCAGAAGGTGACGAAGATGCCGGCGGCGATGAAGGCGACCAGCTTGACGATGGATTCGGTCGCGACCGCCAGCATCAGGCCGTGCTGGTGCTCGGTGGCGTCGGTCTGCCGCGTCCCGAACAGCACCGCGAAGGCTGCCATCGCCAGCGTCACCATCAGCGCCATGTCGCCGAGGATCGGGATGTGAGAGAAGGCCTGGTCCTCGCTCAGGATCGTTGCGAGCGAGGAGGCGACCGCCTTGAGCTGGAGCGCGATGTAGGGCACCGAGCCGATGATCGCGATCAGGGCCACGGTGGCCGCCACCGCCTGGCTCTTGCCATAGCGCGCGCCGATGAAGTCGGCGATCGAAGTGATGTTGTGGGCCTTCGCGAGCTGGATCACGCGGCGTAGCACGCCGGCGCCGAGCCCGATCATCAGGATCGGGCCGACATAGATCGCAAGGAAGTCGGTTGAGTTGCGGGTGGCGAAGCCGACCGAGCCGAAGAAGGTCCAGGAGGTGCAGTAGATCGCCAGCGACAGCGGATAGATCAGCCCGGAGGCGCGGCCGGGCCCGGCCGGCGAACGGCGGTCGCCGTGGCTCGCCACCAGGAACAGGAAGCTGATATAGCCGAAGGCGGCGGCGATCACGCCCCAGTCGTGCAACATTGGTCCGTGCGTTCTCCCTGGGCGTGACAGCGCCCGCTCTCATTTTCCCTGCAAATCTAGCGCTTTGGACGGGCGCAAGCGACAGCGAAATGCTGTGTGGGAGCGGGAACTGGGGTTGTCGTTAAGGTGAGACCAGCCCCGCGTCAGACAGTTGCACTCAATCGAGGTGAGGAAAGCGCAACTGTATCGCTCCCTCCCCCCTTGCGGGGGAGGGTTGGGGAGGGGGGGTAGCCCCGGGCTCGATGAGAGTTGGATTTGGGGAAGAGGCGAAGAGGCGAAGAGGCCTACTCCGCCGCCAGCGATTTCTCGCGGAGCGGCAGGCCGAGGCGGTCCCACACTTGCAGCAGGGCGTCGGCGAGCTGATCGATCAGGCCATCGTCGTGATAGGGCGAGGGCGTGATGCGCAGGCGCTCGGTGCCCTTGGCGACGGTCGGATAGTTGATCGGCTGGATGTAGATGCCGTGCTCTTCGAGCAGCAGGTCGGAGGCCTGCTTGCACTTCTCGGGATCGCCGACGAACAGCGGCACGATGTGGGTGTCGCTCGACATCACCGGTAGGCCGGCGGCGTTGAGGATCGCCTTGACGCGAGCGGCGCGGTCCTGGTGGCGCTCGCGCTCCCAGCTCGAGGTCTTCAGGTGCTTGATCGCGGCGGTCGCGGCCGAGCAGATCGCGGGAGGCAGCGCGGTGGTGAAGATGAAGCCCGGCGCGTAGGAGCGCACGGCGTCGATGATCTGGCCGTTGGCGGCGATGTAGCCGCCGAGGCAGCCGAACGCCTTTGCGAGGGTGCCTTCGAGGATGTCGATGCGATGCATGACGCCGTCACGCTCGGCGATGCCGCCGCCGCGCGGGCCGTACATGCCGACGGCGTGGACCTCGTCGACATAGGTCATCGCGCCGTACTTCTCGGCGAGATCGCAGATCTTCGCGAGCGGGGCGACGTCGCCGTCCATCGAATAGAGGCTCTCGCAGGCGATCAGCTTCGGCCGGTTCGGACCCGCAGCCTTCAACAGCTCTTCGAGATGCGCGAGATCGTTGTGACGGAACACGACGCGTTCGCAGCCGGACTGGCGGATGCCTTCGATCATCGAATTGTGGTTGAGCTCGTCCGACACGATCAGGCAGTTCGGAATGAGCTTTGCGATGGTCGCGATGCCCGTCTGGTTCGAGACATAGCCGGAGGTGAAGAGCAGCGCGGCTTCCTTGCCGTGGAGGTCGGCGAGTTCGGCCTCGAGCTGCACCAGCGGATGATGCGTGCCGGCGATGTTGCGGGTCCCGCCGGCGCCGGTGCCGACGCGGGTCGCGGTTTCGACCATGGCCCCGACCACCTTCGGGTGCTGGCCCATGCCGAGATAATCGTTGGAGCACCAGATCACGACGTCGCGCTTGCCCTTGGGCGAGTGCCAGACTGCGTGCGGGAACCGGCCGGCCGTGCGTTCGAGGTCGGCGAACACGCGATAGCGCCGCTCGGTGTGAAGACGATCGAGGGCGGAATTGAAGAACTGGGCGTAATCCATCGGCAAAACCTGAGACGGAACTGACCAAAAGGGACGCATCTTCTTAGAGCTTTTCCAGCTCTAATGTCCATGCGGCTATCCCACATTTGGCTCTGAGGGGCATTTGGGCAAAATGCCCTATCGTGCGATTTGAAACTTGATCCCGATCAAGTTCACGCGAGATGCAATGTTGCTTTGCACAATGCGCCGCAGCGCCGACGGTGTGCCTCCTCGCCCCGCTTGCGGGGTCGAGACGAGCTACGCTCGCTCTGAGAGGGTTGGGTGAGGGGGAGTCTCCAAGGGGATGATGAGAGTTGAACGCGCTGAGAGCCCCCCTCGCCCGCCGCGCGCGAGACGATGCTGCGCATCGCTCGCGGCGCGTCGGCCTCTTCCCGCGTGCGAGGAGAGGCGAAAACCACGCTCAGGTCGTCCTGAACTGGAGCATGCCGTCCTTCGTCTCCGCCGTCAGCCGGCCCTCGACGATCATGTAGTTGACATGGGCGACCAGCTCGCCGGCGGCAAAGCCCAGCTGGTGTTCGTCCAGTACGTGCTTGTTGAAAACGACAGGCACCAATGCGCGCGAGGTCTGCGGCACCTCGCGGCACGCCTCCGCGATCAGGCGGCAGCGCTCCTCGTGGTGGTCGGCGAGCTGCTTGATGCGGGTCTTCAGCCCATAGAACGGCACGCCGTGGCCGGGCAGCACCAGGAGGTCATAGGGCAGGGTGGTGGTAAGGCTTGCGAGCGAGGCCAGATATTCGCCGAGCGAGTTCTGGTCGGGCTCGACCGCCCACACGCTGACATTCGGCGAGATCTTGCTCAGCACCTGGTCGGCGGAGAGAAACAGCTTGTCGTCGGCGCAATACAGCATCACCTGGTCGAGCGCGTGGCCGCCGCCGGTGATCACCTTGAAGCGGCGCGAACCGATGACGACGTCGTCGCCGTGCGAGATGCGGCGGTAGGACGGCGGCAGCACCGAGACGCGCTTGAGATAATCCTGGCCGCGGCCGAGCAGCTTCTCGGTGAGCGACTCGTCCATGCCGTGGCGGCGGAAGAACAGCCGCTGCGCCTCGCGTCGTTCCTCGGTGCCGCGGTTCTGGTGATAGACCGATTGCAGATATTCGACCTGCGACATCACCAGCGGGCATTTGAACCGCTCGACGATCCATCCCGCGAGCCCGACATGATCGGGATGGGAGTGGGTGACGATCAGCCGCGTGATGTTGACGCCCTTCAGCGGACCGTCGAACAGCTTCGTCCAGGCCTCGATCGTCTCCTCGTTGCCGAAGCCGGCATCGACCATCGCATAGCCGTCGCCGTCGGCGAGCAGATAGATGTTCACGTGGTTGAGGCGGAACGGCAATTTCAGCCGCACCCACAACACGCCGGGCCGTATCTCAACGACCTCTTCGGGACCGGGATGCTGTTCCCAGGGGTAGCGCAGGGCCTCAGCCGAGGACTGCGCGGTATCGATTTTTGAATTCATGCTACCGGCTTAAACCGACCGGCCGTGGGGCGCCAGCCGAAAAACTACGCTGGGTGGTCGCTGCATGGCCGTCATACCGGGCGACGTATTTCCGTGTCCCGGTTGGAGCGCGCCAAAAACCGCTGTCATTCCGGGGCGCGCGTGAGCGCGAACCCGGAATCCGGAGATTGTAGCGCGGGATTCTCAGGTGCGCTATTGCGCACCAGAGTTCGCCGCTTCGAGGCGCCCCGGAACGACAATCAGGCCGCCCGCATGTTGTTGAGGAACGCGTCGATCTCTCCACGCAGCATGTCGGCCTCGCGGCGGAGCGCATCCGAGGCGCCCAGCACTTCCGTTGCGGCCGCGCCGGCTTCTGCGGACGCCGTGGAGACGCCGACGATGTTGCTGGAGACCTCGCTGGTGCCGCCGGCCGCATGCTGGATGTTGCGGGCGATCTCGCGGGTGGCCGCGCCCTGTTCCTCGACCGCGGCGGCGATCGTGGTGGTGACGTCGTTGATCTCGCCGATGATGCGGCCGATGCCCTGAATGGCGCCGACAGCCGACGTCGTGACCTGCTGCATGCTGGCGATCTGGGTGCGGATCTCCTCCGTCGCCTTGGCGGTCTGGCTCGCGAGGCTCTTCACCTCGGAGGCAACCACCGCGAAGCCACGGCCGGCCTCGCCCGCGCGCGCCGCCTCGATGGTGGCGTTGAGCGCGAGCAAATTGGTCTGCGAGGCGATGGTCTGGATCAGGTCGACGACGACGCTGATGCGGCTCGCGCTGTCCGCGAGGCTCTGTACCGTGGTGTCGGTGGCGCCGGCCTCGTCGACCGCCTTCTTGGCGATCTCGGCCGAGGTGACCACCTGGCGGCTGATTTCCTGGATCGAGGAGGACAGCTGCTCGGTGCCCGCCGACACGGTCTGGACATTGACCGAGGTTTCCTCCGCGGCGGAGGCGACTGCGTTGACCAGCGCGCTGGATTGGTCGGCGGTGTTCGACATGCTCTGCGCGGTCGACTGCATCGAATTGGCCGACTGCGCGAGATTTTCGAGCGCGGTGCGCACCGTGCCCTCGAACTCGGCGATCTTGGCCTCCAGGCGCGCGGCACGCTCGGCCTTGGCGACACGGTCCTTGTCCTGCTCGCCCGTCAGCGCGCGGGCCTCGATCATGCTCTCGCGGAACACCTGCAGTGTGTTCGCCATCACCGAGATCTCGTCATTGTGGTTCTTCGAGCGGTAGATATCGGTCTCGAGGTCGCCGTTCGCGAGCAGCTGCATCGACTGATGCAGGGCGCCGATCCGGCGCAGGATGTTGCGGCCGACATAGAGCCAGACGAACAGGGCCGAGCCGACCAGCATCAGCGCGCCCAGCGCCAGCATGGCGATGGTGGCGAACGAGATTTCCTGACGGGCCTGGAAGGTCGACGCGTTGGTCTCCTTCTGCACGCCGTCGACGAGCTGCTGCACGCTGATGCCGAGGCCGACATTGAGCTTACGGGTCTCGTCCAGGATGGTCTGGCCGTAATCGATGGAGTCGAGCTCCTTCTGGCGGATCTTGAACACGCCGGTCTTGCCCTCCCCGAAGGCGAGCAGCTTCTGCACGGCGTCGCGCGTCGCCTGCATGGAGGGGATATTCGGCAGGTCCTCGAGGTTCGACTTGACGCGGTCGCGGGTCGCCTTGAACTCCTTCTCGATCGCCTCCAGCGTGTCGCTGTTGTTGGCCGAGAGTGCCGCCATCATGTCGGCGGCCATCAGATTGCCGTTGGCGGAGATCGTCGAGATCTGGGCGACGGTGCGGGCGGCTTCGGTGGCTTCGTCAGCGGAGACTTCCGCGGCGCCGAGGATCGCGTTCAGGCGCGTCTGCGCATCGAGCATCGCAGGACCTGCCGCGCCGACGAAGGCGAGCTGCGCCTTGCGCAGCGCTTCATACTGCTTGTCGTGCAGCGCGCCGGTATCGAGCCGTTCACGTGCGGCCGACACCAGGCTCTGGGTTGCCTCGTCGATGCTCTTGGCGGTGTCACGCAGCGCGTTCGCGGTCTGCTTGTCGGCGCCGAGCTCGATGATCTCGCCGAGCTTGGCCATGGCGAGCTGCTGGATGTCCTTTACGCTCTTGGTGCGTTCGTTCAGTGCCTCGTCGGAGGGCGATGCCAGGAGGCCGGGGCCCTGCGCCGCGAGCGTTGCGCTCTGCGAGGCGAGCTGAAGGCTGGCGGAGAGGCGCGGAATGTCGCGGCCGCTCAGATCCATCATGGTCGCGCCGAGATGATTGAAGACGAAGCCGGCGCCGGCCGCGATCACGAGGCCCATGCCAGCAATCAGCGCGAAGGCCGCGAACAGACTGCCGCGCACACCCCATTTCGGCATCTTGAAGCGAGGCCGAAAACGGCCAAGGAAGCGGCTAAGACTCAGACGGATCGCCATCGAAATTCCCCCACACCCATGATCTCTTAATATTTTCGCGGCGGAGTATCCTTGGGGCGGGTTAAAAAATCGCAAGTTGCACAATCGGTTGCGTCTGTTCCGCACAGCGAAAAAGAAAGGGCCGGCAGAGTTGCCGGCCCTTGATGGCGAAAGAGATTTTTGAGGCGCGATCAGTAGCGCGCGACCGCCGGGCTGGCCCAGTTGAAGCGGTAGTTGAGGCCGGCCTTGACGGTGTGGTCGTCGGTGGTGAAGTTGCCGGTGCCCACCAGCGGGCCTGCGATGAAGTGCGCGTCGCCGAAATTGTAGTACTGGTACTCGGCCTTGGCCGACCAGTTCGGGGCGAACATGTACTCGATGCCGGCGCCGACGGTGTAGCCGTTGCGATGATCGCCATCGATGATGAAGCCGGTCGGCACGCCACCAACCGTCACCTTCTCATTGTTGTCCGAATAGGCGTAGCCGCCCTTCACGTACAGCAGGCCCGGACCCCAGGTGTAGCCGACGCGGCCGGTGATCGAGCCAAGGCCACGCTGGTCGTTGGTGTAGGCAACACCGCCCGGGAACACCGCGCCAACGTTGCCGGAGAGCCAGGAATACTGGCCTTCGACGCCGACCACGAAGTACGGGTTGAGCTGCCAGTCCGCACCGACCTGCACGCCGCCGAGGAAACGGCCGTTGCCGTTGTTGCCGGTGGAGAGGCCGTTGAAATTGTTGTCGCTGGAGAAGGCGCCGCCGAGATGGCCACCGATGTAGAAACCGGTCCAGTTGTAGATCGGCGCGACGTAGGCCGGCGCGGGGGGTCTTGTAGTAGTTGCGCGCTCCGAGATCGGCACCGATCGCCGGCGCAGCCGCACTCACCATGAGCAGCGCAACGGTCGCAAACAGAATCTTCTTCATAGTCTCGAACTCCAACACTTTATCCCCGGCAGGCGCGCTGTCCGCGCCGTCGTTGGTTTTGCAGATAGCTCGCTTTTGAAGAAAATGCTGTCACATCCATGGCACAAGGACAGCCAACCTAACTTATTGGGCTGCAAATGATTTTCGTGCTTAATGGCAGCTTAAGAAATGCTGAAGGAAGGCTTAACTGTGTAGCCTTCGGGTAACTTGCGCGCGTCTGTCGTTAACCAAGACGGCGCCGCACCTCGTCGCGCATCTGCTCGCGGAATGCCGCGCGCTTTGCCGGCCGGTCTTCCTCGCGCACGTCGTGACGATCAAAGATGTCGAACTTCTCCAGGATCGGGTAGCGCTCGCTCGCCATCGCGAGGACGCGCAGCACCTTGGTCGCGGATGGCGTCGGGCCGCTCACCTCCCATCGCCGGATGGTGTCGGCGCCGTCCTTGCCCGTCAGTCCGCAAAGCCTGGCCATGTCGGACGCGGTGAGCTTCCGCCCGAGAGTGTCGGAGAGATCGTCGCGGAGTTGCTTCAGTTCGGGGCCGGTCATGCTGCTTGCGTCCAGGGGGAGCGACTGAAGGCAATGCACTAACGCTGATTCGGGTCCATCCGAAGGCAGGCATGATCATGATAGTGTGTCAGCGCCGGTCGAGCGTCAGCGAGGGGAATTCGCATGCCTGTGTTCAAGCTGCCTCTGTCGGGGGATGTCGTCCAGTCCATCTATCCTTCGTTCTTCAGCCCCACTGGCGGCCAGTTCGGCCTCGTCAACATCACGGTCGTGCACGGAGTTATGAACGGGTGCCTATGGAAATCTTCCGATGAATGAACACATGGCACTAGGGGTTCCTAGCGACGGAGGGATCAGCGATGACAAGCCTCAAACTCGCCATTGCCGTACTCATCACTGCCGGACTGGCGGCCGCTCCTTTCGCGGCTGAAGCAAAGAAGCACCGGTCGAGCCGACATTACAGCACCGGTGTGGTGGCCCCGACCTTTAGCGGCGTCGGATCGCCGGCCGTGCAACCCAGGGCGTCTTACGGCTCGTCCGGACAGTCGGTCGGCACGGTCACGGCGCCGTCGATCGGATCATACAACTGGCCGTCGGTCGGCGTGACCAACGCGGTCCCGACCTGGAGCAACACCACGAGATAGAGGGCGCTCCGGCGAGGTGGGAGCCGATGCCGGTCAGCCGGTGCCCGCCCCGCTGGCTGGGCAACTCAACGTCAGTCTTCCGCGCTGTCCTTTCCAATTCCGAACACGAGGCAGGTCGTCGTCGCGTGCGCCAGCAGCCGGCCCTTTGTATCGGTGATGCGCGCCTCGGCGGTGGCCACGCGGCGGCCGGCATTGAGCACGCGACCCTCGGTGCGGATCACGCCGCTCGCTTCGCTCATGCCGCGCACGAAGGAGATCTTGAATTCCAGCGTCGTATAGCCGGTACCTGCGGGCAGCGTGCTCTGCACTGCAAGGCCCATCGCGGAATCCAGCAGGATCGCGGCATAGCCACCGTGCACCGAGCCGATCGGGTTGTAGTGACGCAAGCCCGGGACGCTATGGATCACGACGACTCCGGGATCGGCGGTGCAGTCGAACGGCTCGACGGTCTGCATGATTGGCGGCTCGGGCAATTGCCGCGCGAAGATCGCGCGGACGAAATCAAGCCCCGACATCGAAGCCATCACCTCGATGGGCACGACGCCGTATTCGGTCGGCTGCTTGCCGGAATTGTCGTCGACCATCGCTCGCCCCCACGTCGCTGTGCGCGGACTTCATCCGGGCATTCCTCATTCTTCGGAAGGAGGCGGGGCCACGTCGAGACCGACAACAAGAATGCATTGAAGCACTTGAGGAGCGGATCTTCGATCCTAAGCGCCCCCGCCGCCCTGTTGACCAAGCACGCAGCGCCATCCCGCCAGGCGCTCGGCCGGATGCTGGTTCATCCATTCGGCGAGTTGCGGCGCGCCCATCAGGCAGGACTGCACCGAGACCTGAGCGAAGTCCGACGTCGTGACGACCTGCTCGTGACAATTGGCAGGAGATGAGAGGCTGCAGAGCACGGCGATGATCTTGATCACGAGAGGTTTCCTACATCGCCGCCGCTGACTGCGCGACTGATCGTTGCGTTGCCCTGCTCCTCGTTGACCGGCTCCGGCGGAAAGATGCTGTCATAGATCGCACGCGCCTCCTTGATGAGGCGCAGTCGCTCGCGCTCCGACCTTGAGACAAACTGAATAACTTCGCCCATGTCGACTCCAAACATTAACTGGTGTCCATCATGAGATGATGGATATCATTCGATCTCGATGTAGGGTGCTGCCCGGTTCTTTGAAACGGCGTGGGCGGTCAAGGCGAATAAAAAGCGCGTGACTGCGCCGCTGCCGGGTCGGAACGGAATACCGAAGGGATGCGAAGTCGGCTGGAACCGGCGAAGCGCCCATCTCATGCCGCCGGCGCGCGCTCTTTGCGCCCTGTCGCCGCCGTGAGCAGCTCGCGCGTATACGCGTGCTCTGGCGCGGCGAAGAGCTGCGCGGTCGGTTTCAGCCGGACGATGGCGCCGCGTTGCATCACCGCGATACGGTCGCAGATTTGGGCTGCGATGCGTAGATCGTGGGTGATGAATAGCATCGAGTGGCCGAGGCGCGCCTTGAGCTCTTTGAGCCGCCGTGGCGGGGAATAAATCGAGCCGCCTTTCGATAGGTCAGATGCAGGGGCCGCTCCGAATTTGATCCGGATCAAAGCCAAGTCGCCGCTTCTGCGATCGAATGGCAACTGGCGGGACGCGGCGTCGCCGATCCCCAAGCCGTGAGGCGATCGATGGACATCCAGGCCACGACTATCCCTTCGGATGACGCGAGCGGCCCGGGCGTCGCCGGACCGGAGCCGCCGCCGGACGAAGGCGTGCAGCGCTGTCTGCAATTGCTGAGCGATGCCGGCTTGCGCCCGACGCGTCAGCGTCTGGCGCTCGGCCAATTGCTGTTCCTGCGCGGCCACCGTCACGTCACCGCGGAAGGGCTTTACGAAGAGGCGCTGGCGGCGAACGCGTACCTGTCGCTCGCGACCGTCTACAACACGCTGAACCAGTTCACTGAAGCCGGCCTGTTGCGCCGGATCGCCGCCGACGGCATCAAGTCGTTCTTCGACACCGACACGTCCGTGCATCCGCACTTCTATCTCGAAGGCGAGGACGTGCTGGTCGACGTCGCCGACGGCCTGACCTTCACCAAGATACCCGAAGCGCTCCCCGGCCACGAGATCGCGCGGCTCGACGTCATCGTCCATCTGCGCCGGAAGCGAAGGTAGCGCCGCCGTGCACCCTCCAGGGGAGGGTTAGAGCGTTTTCGAGCGAAGTGGATACCGGTTCGCGTAAAGGAAACGCGTCAAAACAAAAATCTAGAGCCCCGTTCCGATTCCATCGGAACGAAATGCTTCAAGGGCCCTCACCGCAATCCCGCGCGCCGGAATCCCTCGAGATAGTGCTCGCGATCGGCTTCATTGGCCCATGGCAATTGGGTCGCGATCCAGTGCAGCGAGATCTTGGGCTGGGTGCGGCGGAGCTCGCCCAGCGCCATCTCCGCAAGCATGCTGTCGCCGGTCATGCCGGCGGAGACGGCGAGCACGCGGTAGGCGCCGGTGAGGTCGCCGCGATGGCGGATCGCCTCGCGCGCCAGCGTGATGGCCTCGTCGTAGCGCCGCTCGGTGAAGCGCGCATAGCCGGCGATGCCGTAATAGATCGCCAACGACGGATCGCGCGGTGAGAGCCGGATCGCCTTTTGCGCCGCCTCGAACGAATCTCCCGACCGCCCGGCGTAGGACAGCGCGAGCGCGTAATAGCCCTGGGCCAGCGAGAAGTTCGGATTGAGCGCGAGCGCCTGCTCGAACTCGGACAGCGCTTCGGAAAGCCGTCGTGTCGAGAAGCAGACGCTGCCGAGCGCGGTGTGCGCCCAGGCATCCTCGTGGTCGCAGCGCACCGCGGCGAGCGCGGTGGCCTCCGCGATCGGCGCCGCCGCGGCAAGCTCCGCCCAGCCGAGGTGTACGCCGAACATGTGGCTTGCCGCGAGCACTGACAGTGCCTGGCCGTAATTCGGGTCGATGGAAATGGCGCGCTCGAGCAATGCCTGCGCGGCCTGGTGGTCTTGCCGCGTCACCCGCCAGTAATGCGACAGCGCGCGCATCAACAGGTCCCAGGCGTCGAGGCTCGCGGGAGGTTTGCGGTCGGCGCGAAAATTCTCCGCCGCATGGATCTGGGGCTCGATCGCGGCGACGATCGCGTTGGTGATGTCGTCCTGCACGGCGAAGACGTCGACCAGCTCGCGGTCGTAGCGCTCGGCCCAGAGGTGGCTGCCGGTGGTGGCGTCGTTGAGCTGCGCGGTGATGCGCACCCGGTTGTCCGCCTTGCGCACGCTGCCCTCGACGATGTAGCGGACGCCGAGCTCCTCGGCGATCTGCCTGATGTGGACCGCGCGTCCCTTGTAGGTGAAGGACGAGTTGCGGGCGACCACCATGAACCAGCGCTGCTTCGACAGCGCCGTGAGGATGTCCTCGCTGATTCCGTCGCCGAAATACTCCTGCGCGGGATCGCCGCTCATGTTCTCGAAGGCGAGCACCGCGATCGCGGGACGGTCCGTCACGGCGCGCGCCGGGGCTGGGCCGGGTTCGGCCGGCGCAAGCGTTGCGGCCGATTCTTCCCGGACTTCGCCGACGAAACGAAAGCCCTTGCGCGGAATCGTCTTGATCAGCCGCTGCGTCGCGCCGTCGTCGCCGAGCGCTTTGCGCGCGGCATTGATCCGGCTGTTCAGGGCGGAGTCCGAGACGATGCGGTCGCTCCAGATCTGGCTGATCAGGTCATCCTTGCTGACGACGCGCGCCCGCTGCGCGACGAGGTAATACAAGAGATCGAACACCTGCGGCTGCAGCGGCACGGTTGTTCCGGCGCGGGTCAGCTCGCGCAGGTCGCCGTCGAGCACGTTGTTTTCAAAGAGGAATCGCACGTTTCTGTCGTCTCAAGCAAAAATCAAAGTCGTCTCAGGCGAAAATCAACCGTCCGCGAAAGCCTCGGGCCGTCAGATCCGGCATGGTGCAGCTACCAAACAGTGCCGATGCCTCGGCACAACGGAGCTTTCTATGACCCAAATTGACCATCAGGTTCATTCGATCAGCCCGGAGTTTGCGGGCTCACGCATTTTCAAGTTCCTCGCCTTTCTGTACGGAATTGCGGCATATCTCGTGTTTTTCGTCACCATTCTCTACGCGATCGGTTTCGTGATGGGGCTGGTGGTTCCGAAGACCATCGACACCGGACCCGAGACGCCGACGGCCGAGGCCGTCATCGTCAATCTCCTTCTGATGACGCTGTTCGCCGTTCAGCACAGCGTGATGGCGCGCCAGCGGTTCAAGGCGTGGTGGACGCAGTTCGTGCCCAGGCCGATCGAGCGCAGCACCTATGTGCTGTTCTCGAGCCTGTCATTGCTCCTCCTGTTCTGGCAGTGGCGTCCACTGCCCACGATCATATGGGACGTCCAGGATCCCGATCTTGCCGTGACGCTGGTCACGCTGTCCTTCGCAGGCTGGGTGCTCGTGTTCATCAGCACCTGCCTGATCAACCACTTCGAACTGTTCGGATTGCATCAGGTGACCAATCATCTCGTCGGCAAGGAAGTGACGCCGGCGCGCTTCAAGACGCCGCTACTCTACAAGTTCGTCCGCCATCCGCTCTATCTCGGTTTCATCATTGCGTTCTGGGCGGCGCCGACCATGACCGCGGGCCACCTGCTGTTTGCGGCCGTGACCACGCTCTACATCTTCGTCGGCATCGCGCTGGAGGAACGCGACCTCGTCGATCTCTTCGGCGACGATTACCGGCAGTACAAACAACGGGTGTCGATGCTTATTCCCTGGCGCAGGTCGGCGTGAATATGTGCGCTGCTTTGTCTCTCCGCGCGTCCTCCAAAAGGAGGATGCGGGGAAGGGCGGAGCAGTTCAGCCTTTGATATCCCCCGGGGGTGATTCCCCGTCACCTCGCCCCCTTAGCTCGACCCTCTCAGAGTGAGCGAAGCTCGTCTCGATCCCGCCTTCATCTTCGCCGAGGCTTCGGCGGATAGGGAGCGGGAAGAGAGTAACGATTTCAAACCTTCATCAACGGAGACGACCAAATGAAACATGTCGGAAATTGCTTCTGTGGCGCGGTCACGATCGAGGTCACGGGCGATCCGGCGGCGATGGGCTATTGCCATTGCCGCTCCTGCCGCTCGTGGTCGGGCGGACCGGTGAACGCCTTCAGCCTGTGGAAGCCTGAAGCCGTGCGCATCACCGAAGGCGCCCAGCACGTCGAGACCTTTGCCAAGACGCCGCTCAGCCAGCGCAAATATTGCAAGAAGTGCGGCGGCCATCTCATGACCAATCACCCGCCGCTCGATCTGATCGACGTCTTCACCGCCACCATCCCCACACTCGCCTTCACGCCCGGGGTCCACGTCAATTATGCCGAGACGGTGCTGCCGATGCGCGACGGCCTGCCCAAGCTGAAGGACTTTCCCGCGGAGTTCGGCGGCAGCGGCGAGATGATGCAGGAGTAGGGTGTCCTTCGCCTCTCCCCGCTTGCGGCAGGGCTATCGCATATGAAGAAAAACGTGCCGGGAAGCTCGCCTGCGGCCATCCTTCGAGACGCCCGCCTACGGCGGCCCCTCAGGATGAGGTCACCTTTCGCGGCGAGATATCAAACCCTCATGGTGAGGAGCCCGCCGAAGCGGGCGTCTCGAACCATGCAGGCCGAGCTCGGTCGGCACCCTCTCAACCGTCATATGCGATAGCCCTGCCGCTTGCGGGGAGAGGCCGGATTGCATCGAAGATGCAATCCGGGTGAGGGGGACTCTCCGCGAGTCCAACTGATAGCGCCCCTGCGGAGACTCCCCCTCACCCCAACTCTCTCAGCGCGAGCGAGGCTCGTCGCGGCCCCGCAAGCGGGGAGAGGGAGAAGTTCGTCACTTCATCCCCGCGCGGCGGAATCCTTCCAGATAGTGCGCGCGATCCTCCTCCCGCAGCATCGGGAGCTCGCGCATGATCCAGGCGAGTGAGATGCCGGGCTGGGTGCGGCGCAGGCCTTGCAGCGCGGACGCGGCGAGCACGGGATCGCCCAACATTCCGGCGGCGGCAGTCAGCACGCGATGTGCGCCGACGAAATCGCCGCGCTGTCGCATCGACTCCCGCGCCATCTGCACGGTCGCCTCGTAATTGCGGCCGATGAACTGGGCATAGGCCGCAACGCCGCAATAGATCCCCGCGAGCGGATCGCGCGGACTGAGCTGCAGCGCGCGCCGCGCGGCCGCATCGCCGTCCTGCCATCGTCCCGCGTAGCATAGCGTCACGCCGTAGAAGGCGTGCGCCATCGCGAAATTCGGATTGAGTTTCAGCGCCAGCTCGAACTCCGCCAGCGCGTCGTCGAAGCGGCGGCGGAACAGATAGGTGTAGGCGAGGCCGAGATGGGCCCAGGCGTCCTCGCGATCGGCCACCACCGCCGCGAGGGCTGCGGCTTCCGCGATGGGAACGGTTGCGGCCATGTCGGCCCAGCCCATATGCGCACCGAAGACATGGCTGGTCGCGAACAGGCCCAGCGCCTTGCCGTAGGCGGGATCGATCGCGATCGCCTTTTCGAGCAATCCTTGCGCGGCGCCATTGTCCTCGCGGGTGATGCGCCAGTAATGCGACAGCGCGCGCATCACGAGGTCCCAGGCGTCCAGGCTGCCCGGCGGCTTCTGCTGGGCGCGAAAGCTCTCGGCCGCGTAGAGCTGCGGCTCGATCGCGGCGACGATCGCTTCCGTGATCTCGTCCTGCACGGCGAAGATGTCGGCAAGCTCGCGATCGTAGCGCTCGGCCCAGAGATGACTGCCGGTCGAGACGTCGTTGAGCTGGGCCGAGATGCGCAGCCGCTCGCCGCTTCGCCGCACGCTGCCCTCGAGCACGTAGCGCACGCCGAGCTCGCGCGCGACCTCGTGGATGTGCACGGCACGACCTTTGTAGACGAAGGAAGAGTTGCGCGCGACGACAAAGAACCAGCGCAGCTTCGACAGCGCGGTTATGAGGTCCTCGCTGATGCCGTCGGAGAAATAGTCCTGCTCGCGGTCGCCGCTCATGTTGGTGAAGGGCAGCACGGCGATCGCGGGCCGGTCGGGCAGCGCGAGCGCAGCCGGCGGCG
>NZ_LGHM01000193.1 GCF_001908185.1 Bradyrhizobium sp. AS23.2 | reverse complement strand
GAACTCGGCTCCCGGGAGAGCACGGCATAAGCCGTCAAACCACTGCGCAGGGAAGGCCGTGTGTTGGGCTTCACCTGTATGCTGCTGTGCGGTCTCCTTGCGCTACATTTTCGCGCAGCGGACCGCGGGTGCTAGCTGGCACCCGGCCTTCCCTGCGCCCTCTTGGCTAAGAGAGGGGGGAGCGACGAAGCAAAGCTCCGGCGAAAGGCGCCGCGGGGATGCGAAGGTGTGTCTGCAAGGCCGTAGGATGGGTAGAGCACTTGCGAAACCCCGCGTTGAGGAAAAGCGTTGATGGGTTTCGCTTCGCTCTACCCATCCTACGAGTGTTGCGCATTGGAGGATCGCGATGCTGCCTCGTACTCCGTCATTGCGAGCGCAGCGAAGCAATCGAGAATCTTTCCGCGGCAACAGTCTGGATTGCTTCGCTGCGCTCGCAATGACGATGTGGTGACAGCGGTGCGCCACAGTTCCCGCTCGTGCCCCGGACGCAGCGCAGCGCCACCCTGGCGATGCGAAGCATCGTCCAGCGGGCGGTGCGCTGCAGTGCCGGGGCCCATTTCGCCGAGAGCAATCCGTGTGGCGTGGGTCCCGGCTCTGCGCAGCGTCACTACGTGCCGCAGCGCGTCCGGGACACGCGAGTGGCGGAGACCGCTCCGTGCGAATTTGAAATCGTCCGGTACTAGACGAAAGAAGTCGCTCGCGCCACGCTGCTAAGGCTTCGTAACCTCAGGCAAGGATCAACGAACATGACCAAGGCAGACCTCCAAAGCCCGACCGATCTCGGCGCCGATGCGAACCGGGATATCCCGGCCGCGTTGCGCGCGTTGCTAGCCGACGTCTTCGTGCTCTATCTGAAGACCAAGAATTTTCACTGGCACATGTCGGGCAGCCACTTTCGCGACTATCACCTGCTACTGGACGAGCAGGCCGACCAGATCTTTGCCATGACCGACGACATCGCCGAGCGCGCGCGCAAGATCGGCGGCACGACGCTGCGCTCGATCGGCCACGTCGCGCGTGAGCAGCGCATCCTCGACAACGACGCGGAGTATGTCGAACCGCTGGACATGCTTGCGGAGTTGCGCAGCGACAACCAGCAGCTCACGCGGGAGATGCGGCGCGTTCACGAGCTCTGCGACGAATACGGCGATGTCGCAACCGCGAGCCTGGTCGAGAACTGGATCGACGAGGCCGAACGCCGGGTCTGGTTCCTGTACGAGTCCGGCCGCACTGGCCCGCGTGGGTAATTCCTCGGGTCGTCGCGATTAGAGCCATTTCCGTTCCGATGGAATCGGAACGGGCTCTAGATTCTAGTTTTGACGCGTTTTCTTGACGCGAACCGGTATCCACTTCGCTCGAAAACGCTCTAACCCGGTCACAGAAGAAAAGGGGCCGTCCTGTGTGGGCGCAGGGACGGCCCCGAGAGGCTCGGATGCCCCGGGAGGAGGGGGGCTCGAGCCGGCGCAAGTGGCAGGGCACTTACGTTTGAAGCATCACAGACCGGATCAGATGTGTATTCCGTGATCTCATGTTGTTTTCCATTTCGCAGGACAAGTTACGCGGCAGCGCTCGCGATCCAGCCCCTGTCCGCAGCGGGACGGCGCTGCGGACGCGGCGCGACCTCAGGCCGCTCGCCCTTGCTGGCGAGGCGCCAGCGTGCCGGAGACTCGCCGCTGATGCGTTTGAACACGGTCGAAAAATGCGCCTGGGTGCTGAAGCCGACGGCAAGCGCGATCTCGGCAAGGGGCCGCCCGGTCGTCGCGAGCAGGATCTTCGCATGCTCGACCCGATGATTGAGCAGATATTCGCGGGGCCGATAGCCGGTCGCCGCGCGAAATTGTGCCGCGAAGTGCATCCTCGACAGGCCCGCGACATTGGCGAGCTCGGACAGGCTGATGCAGCGGTCGAAATGGCCGGCGATATACTGCTCGACACGGCGCAGCCGCCATTTCGGCAGGGCATTGACCCTCGCGCGCGGGGACTCGAGCCGGGTGAGATGCATCGCGAGGGTCCGCCCGATGCATCGCGCAAATTCGTGATCGGCGGCATCGCCGTGTTCGATCAATGCCTTGGCAAGCCCGGCGGCGAGCGGATCGCGCAGCAGGACAAGGTCGCCCAACCCCTCCGCCGCGGGCAATTGCGGCGGGAAATGGTCAGCGGAGATATGGAGGTGCAGGAAGGCGCAGGGCGACTGGAATTGCACGCCGAGAAGCTTCGACGGCGCGGCGACATAGAGCGTGCCCGCCGGCATGGTGCCATCGAAAATGACCTGACGGTCCCGGCTCAGCTTCGCGCGCGTGGTCTTCAAGGCAATGCCGACGAAATAGCGATCCTCCGGCGTCGTCGCTTCGTGCGACGAGGTCTCTCGCGGGTCTTCCCATCGCGAGATCGTGATGTCCGCAATGGCTGCCTCTGGGCCGCCAGCGATCTGGCGCCATTCGCCTTCACGGGCGATCGCCTGCGTTGCTTGAGGGACTTCGTGATCCCGCCGGCCGGCTGGAAGCTCAATCCAGGCATGCGCCGCCTGCAAATCGGTAAACATCGCTCGTCCTCCTTTGGCTTCGCGGCCGCTGGCGACGGCCGGCAAATTCTCAAGCCCAACGCTTTCCATCGTCAGAGGATAGGCGTGGGCCGGCCAAGAAGCCCGTTAGTGATGATTAGGAGGTGTTAGTTTTTGTGCGAGCGCATAGGGTGTGACAGTCCGCCACGAGAATTGTGATTTTGTTTATCTTTTCAATTATTTACGAAGATTGGTGTCGTGTGGGGACGGGGCAGGAAAACGCGTGGCGATCGATGCGCCGGTGTGAGGCCGGTGCGGCGCCCTCGCTGGACCTCGCACTGGTGCCGAGTATATTCGCCGCGCGCTTCGATGAAGTGGTCGTCGTCAGGATGAGTCAGAAATGACCGAGGCCTCGGCAGGACATAGCTCCCCCAGCAATGGCGCCGGAGCAAGCCTTGATCTCGATTCCGTTTCGTTCGGACCGTTCTCCCTGCGATCGAGGTTGCTCGAGAAAGACGGCGCTCCGGTCAAGCTCGGCAGCCGCGCGACGGATATTCTGCGACTGCTCGTCAGTCGTGCCGGCGAAGTGGTGCCGAAGAACGAGATCATCAGCTACGCGTGGTCCGGCCTCGCGGTCGAGGAGATCAGTTTGCGGGTCCATGTCGCTGAGCTGCGCAAGGTGCTCGGCGACGGCAAGGGCGGTGCCCGCTACATCACCAACATCCCGAGCCGGGGCTATTGCTTCGTCGCTCCCGTGCAACGTGGTGAGCGCGACGTGGCACCGGCGCCCGTGCCGCGGTCGCCCGAACGAGCAGCACCGTCGCCCTCCTTGCCGCATCGGCTGGACCGGATGATCGGACGGGATGACGTGCTGCCCGAGCTGTCAGCCCGTCTGCTCAGCGACCGCTTCGTCACGCTGCGAGGGCCGGGCGGCATCGGCAAGACCACCGTTGCGACCGCGCTCGCGCATGACATGTGGCAGACATTCGAGGGCCATGTCCATTTCCTGGAATTCGGCCCGCTGAAGGACGCCGCGCTGGTCGCGAGCACCGTTGCCGCGACCCTGGGCCTCGTCGTGCATCACGATGATCCCTCAGGCAGCATCATCAACTTCCTGCGTGAACGGCGGCTGCTCCTCATCCTCGACAGTTGCGAGCATGTCATCGACGAGGTCGCGCGTCTCGCAGAGAATATCTACCGCGAGGCGCCCGGCATCGCCATTCTCGCCACCAGCCGCGAGTCGCTGCTGGTGGAAGGCGAACAGATTTTCGAGCTTGTCCCGCTGCCGGGCCCGCCGCAAGGCGTCCGCCTCAGCGCCGGCGAAGTTCTGGACTATCCGGCCGCGCGGCTATTCCTGGATCGTGCCGCCGCCGCGGGGCATCGGGGCGACATCACGGATGATGACGCGGAAGTCCTGGCCGAGATCTGCGGCAAGCTCGACGGCATTGCGCTCGCGATTGAACTCGCCGCCGTCCGCGTCGGCGTCTACGGATTGCGCGAGATCGCCGCGCTGCTCGATAGCCGGCTCAAGCTCGAATGGCGCGGACGGCGAACGGCGCCGCCGCGGCAGCAGACGCTCGGCGCCACGCTCGACTGGAGCTATGGCCTGATCGGCGAAAGCGAGCGGATCGTGTTTCAGCATCTGGCCGTGTTCGCAGGTCCCTTCACGCTCAAGGGCGCGATCGCGGTCGCGGCCGAGGAGGGCGCGCCAGGAGAGGGTGTCGTCGATGCGCTCGAGCAGCTCGTGGCCAAATCGCTGGTGTCGGCGCAGCCCGATGGCGCATCGCGGCGCTATCGCTTGCTGGATGCCACGCGCGCCTATGCCAGGCACAAGCTGGCCGACGGCGGTGAAGCGGATGCGATTGCGCGCCGTCACGCTCTGTATGTTCAGCGCACGCTCGAAGCCGGCATGGCGGAACAGGGCGGTGGCGACCAGGTCTTCAGCCTGCAGGAGCGCGCCAGCCTGCTCGCCGATGCGCGCGCGGCGCTGGAATGGAGCTACGCGAACGACGACGGTGTAGCTTTGCGCGTGCCGCTTGCCGGTAGCGCCGCTAGGCTGTTCGTCGAGCTCAATCTGCTGAACGAAGCGCGCATCTGGTCCGGCCGCGCGCTTGCGATGCTCGACGACGCCAACCGGGGCGGCAGATGGGAGCTCGAGCTCCAGTCGACGCTCGGTCACGCCTTCATGTTCACGGAGCGCAACAGCGCGCAGGCCGAGGCGGCGCTCCGGCGCGGGCTGGAGATCGCGGAAGCGCTTGGCGATCACGCCAATGCGTTCAGGCTGCTGTCGCGGCTGAACATGTTCTACCGCCGCACCGGCGACTACAGGCATCTGGTACCAACCGCACTTCACGCCGAGCGTATCGCCCGGCTAATAGGCGATACCGCAGGCATCGCCGGCAGCAAGGCACTTGTCGGCGTGTCCTATCATCTCGCCGGCGACCAGGTTGAGGCGCAGGCCCATCTCGATGAAGGTGTGCGCGACGATGCCGCGCTGCGCGGAACGCAGCCCGGACATTTCGCCTATTCGCGCACGCCGCAGATTCCGCTCGCGCGGGTGCTGTGGCTGCGCGGCTTTCCCGACCGCGCGCTCGACTGCGTCCGTCCGCTCGTCGGCGCCGCCGCGCCGCGTGACGTGGTGATGCATTGCATCGCGCTGTGCTGGTCATCCTCCGTGTTCGGCTGGGTGGGCGACTGGGCTGCCGTCGAGACGATGACGGAACGTCTCGCGACCCATGCGAGCGTGCACGGCCTGGCGCCCTATCAAGCCGTCGCGACCGGCTTTCGCGCCCAGACCATGATCGCCCGCGGCGAGGCGGCCGGCGGCGTCGATCTGCTGCGGAGCGCGCTGCCGCGCCTGCACGCCGATCGTTACGAGCTCTACGTTTCGGCGTTCGCTGCGGACTTATCTCAAGGACTCGCTGCTTTGGGACGTTTGACGGAAGGACTGCAGGTCCTGCGCGAGACGATCGGCCGCGTCGAACAGGCCGGTGGAGCTTTTGACATGCCGGAGCTGCTCCGCCGGCGTGGCGACCTCGAAGCGCGTGCCGGTGATCTCGATGCGGCCGAGGCAAGCCTTGCCGCGTCGCTCGCACTGGCCGAGCAACAAGGCGCGTTGTCCTGGCGACTGCGGACCGAGATGTCGCTTGCGGCGCTTCGGCGCCAGCAGGGCATTCAAGATCCGTTCGACGGTCTCACTGCGACCTATGCGCGGTTCGCCGAAGGATTCGAGACCGCCGATCTCAAGGCGGCGCGGCTCATGCTGAACCAGGCATCGGCTTGAAAGAGCTCAATCGAATCGAAAATCGGCGAGATCGATCGACACCATCAGCTCGTCGCGCAGCGGCATCAGAGCATCGCCGCGCAGATAGATGCGCCGGCGCGTCGGGAGCCTGAAGCCGTCGACGCTGACCGGATCGGACGCGTAGTGAGCCACCGGAAAATTGCCGGCGATCTCGACCCGGTAGTCGTGCCGGCGGATGAGCATATCAGGGCCGAAATAGAAATCCTGCTCGTGGCTATGGCTCGCGATGGCGGTCGGAAACGTCGCCCGCAATCCGCGCCAAACTTCAGTGCCCTCACGCCAGGGCTCGATCTCCCGTACATCTAACCCATCCATCGCAAGAAGGAAGGGAGTGGTCATGCAGGTCCAGAGGGCGTAGCCGCTGAAATAGGCGTGATGCAGCGGGTCCCAATGCGTCCGCATGTCGTGCCGCGCGAACGAGGCGCGCGGATTGTTGCGCATCGCGACGACGCGTCCGTCCGCAGCGACGATGGCGATCCGCTCGGGGTTGAACTCGGTGCGATGGTCGGATTTGCCGAACGGCTCGATGGACGCGCTCTCGCGGTGCAGCTCGATCCGCATCGTGCGCGGCGCCAGATCCTGATCGACGCCCTTCAGTGCCCACAGATCGCCCCCCCGTCACGATGGTGGCGGTGAGGCGCTTTTGGGCTTTCCATCGCTCGAGCCCGCCATGGGCCTCGATCGCATTCGCCAGCAGCGGAATCATCCGGGCGTTACCTCTCACATGGGACTGTCGTCCCCATGGGAATAATCCCGGACGCAGGCGATCGCCCGTTAAGCCTTGTTAAGTGCCGTTGGCAGGCCCCGCGCTCAAGCTTCGGCCATGACGTCGAGGACCGCGTCGGCAAAAGCCTTCGGCGCCTCCTGTGGCAGATTGTGCCCGATGCCGCCCTTGATGGTCCGGTGCGAATAGCGTCCCGAGAACATCTTGGCGTAGGCGGACGGCTCCGGATGCGGCGCCCCGTTGGCGTCACCCTCCATGGTGATGGTGGGTACGGTGATGACGGGTGCCTGCGCCAACCGCGCGTCATAGTCAGCGTATTTCGCTTCGCCCTCGGCGAGGCCGAGCCGCCAGCGGTAATTGTGGATCACGATCGCCACATGGTCCGGATTGTCGAAAGCCTTGGCGCTGCGGTCGAAGGTGGCGTCGTCGAAGTGCCATTGCGGCGAAGCGAGCTGCCAGATCAGCTTCGAGAAATCGTGCCTGTACTTGTCGTAGCCTTCGCGGCCGCGCTCGGTCGCGAAATAGAACTGATACCACCATTGCAGCTCGGCCTTCGGCGGCAGCGGCATCTTGCCGTCCTGCTGGCTGCCGATCAGATAACCGCTCACCGAGACCATCGCCTTGACGCGCTCCGGCCAAAGCACGGCCATGATATTCGCAGTCCGCGCGCCCCAGTCGAAGCCGGCGATCGTGGCCTTGTCGATCTTGAGCGCGTCCATCAGCGCGACGATGTCGACGGCGACCGCCGATGGCTGCCCATTCCGCATCGTTGCATCCGACAGGAGGCGCGTGCTGCCGTAGCCGCGCAGGTACGGCACGATGACGCGATGGCCGGCCGCGGCGAGCAGCGGCGCGACATCGACGAAAGCGTAGACGTCGTAGGGCCAGCCGTGCAGCAGGATCACGGGTGGACCGTCAGCGGGACCCGCTTCGGCATAGCCGACTTTGAGGACGCCGGCATCGATCTGTTTCAGGGACGCAAACGAGGTATTGACGCCCGGCTTGATCGCGGTAGCGGATTTCGCGGGCTTCGCCGCGGCCGTTGTGCTCAGCGAAAGCTGGGCCGCGGCAAGCGTCATGGCGGCGCCGGCGAAGAAGTGGCGTCGATCACGGTTGATGTTGTCGGACATATGTACCTCCTGTCGTCGTTGCATTGAGCGAAGCGTGGCCGTCTGAGATGCCAGCCGAGGTCTCGTTCGAGCACGTAACGTCGTTCGTTGCTCGCGATTCCAATCTGCGCTCAAGGCGGGCTGTTTGCTCGTTATGTGTTGTTAGGCGTTGAGAGCAGTGATCAGTTGTTCTGCTCTCGCGCGTCGTCGCCGCTACTCGAAGACGGCGTCGAAGATCTCGACGTCCATCAGCACCGGCTTGGCGATCACGGTTCCGTCAGGCCGCAGCATCTGCGTACGTCGAAGCGTCGGCACGACGATGCCGCCGAAGCTGTCATGAGCCCAGGAGTAATGCGCGACCTTCATTCCGAACAGATCGTGATCCGTCCGCCGTTGCAGTGCGTTCTCGTCGAAATAGAAGATCTGCTCGGGCGCCAGAGTCATCAGGCTCGGTGGGAACTGGGCCCGCAACCGCCGCCAGGTTTCGGTGTTCTCGCGCCACGGCGTAAGCTCCTCCACCACGACATCGGGATGAGCGAGCAGGAATGGGTTGGTGAGATAATTCCAAATCGCAACGCCGCAGAAGTAGACGATATGCAGTTCGTCCGCGAGCGGAGGAGGGCTGGCCTCGGGAAACGCAAGGCTCGGGTTGTGCCAGGTCCGCAGCACGTCCCCCTCCAGGCTTTCGATCGTGATCGCGTCCGGCTGAAACGAGCCGGAGTGTTCGCCCCCCGGTGATGCCGGTGAAGCGGACCGACTGCGTGCGGGTCGAGCCTTCCGCCGTCACGTCCTTGAATTCGCTGGCATGTCCGGCGCTGGAGAATAGGGTTCCGGCGACGGAGAGGTGGAGCGTGAACCGGCTCAAGCCATTCCAGCGGGTCATTCCGCCGCTGGCATCAATTGCATCGTCAAGAAGCGCCATGTTCCGCCGTATCCACTATGAAGTGTCACCACCATGGCGGGGCGCATGCGGCTTGGCGTGTTAGAAGTTGTTAGGAGTTGCGAGTGGGTACTTCGCCGGTATCCCGTTGAAGATGCTTCTTAATTCAGCACACCCAGCAACTCCCTGGCGGTGACCAGATCGCGGGTGTGGAGGCCCTCCTGGTAGCGCGCGACGAGCGGAGCGAGCAGGGCGCGTGCTTCGCCGGTTCTTCCAGCCTGGCGCCAGACGCGGCCGAGGCTGATCGCCGCCCGCAGTTCCCAGCCGAGTGCGCACTGCCGGCGTGATAGGTCGAGCGATTTCCGCAAGTAGTGCTCAGCCTCCGCGGCATTGCCCGACCGGGCCAGAATGTCCGCCTTGACCCGGAGCATCTCCGGCATGTCGAAGGATTCGCCGTGATCGGGGATCTGGGCTATGGCCTCGTCGATCGTGCGCAAGGCTTCGCCGGGCTGGTTCTGCGCCACGAGACCTTCCGCGAGCGCCGTCGCAAACACCGTCGTCATGATCCGGTGCCGCGTCGCATACAGCGTCGCCTGGCTGCGGCGAAGGTGCTCGATCCCCCCGGCGGCGTCGCCGCGGCGAAGCAGCAGTTCGCCCTTCTGGCCGATGCCGACGGCGTGATAGGGGCCGAGGAAGTGCCGCGCGGAATGATCGATCAGCCGCTCGATCAGGATTTCGGCGCTGGCCCAGTCGCCGACCCAGAGGAACACGTAGATTGTCCAGATCAGGGCGATGCCGAGGGTGAGCGGCTGTTCGAGCAGCTCCGCCTCGCGAACGGTGTATCTGGCTGCTTCGATCGCACGATCGGGCCGGCCGGTGAGCCACAGCCCGCGCGCCAGCGCCACCAGCGCGACGATGCGGTCGTCATAACCGAGATGCCCGATATTCAGCCGCTGCGAGCCGGGATTGTGCACCATCGCGCTCTCGCAGAACTGCACGGCCTTGTCCTGGTTGCCGATCAGGTGATGCGCCACGCCCAGCATCCATTCCACGTTCAGCGTGGCGGCCGGATCATTCAGCTTGCGCGCAACACTCTCGCCTTGCTCGCCGATTCCGAGCGCGCCGTGAAAATCTCCGACCCTGGTCAGGTAGATGTGCAGTCCGCGCAGCAGCCAGAGCTGCCAGTGCGTGTCCTCCAGCTCCCGGGCAAGCTGCAGGCTTCGCGTGAACGCGGAGCGCACTGCTTCGGTATTGCCCTGCGTGAACATGAGGGAGACGCCGAGCGCGGCCTGTAGCGTCATCTCCTGGCGGCTGTCGACCGAAGCCGTATCGAGAGAAACCAGCGCCTGCTGCGTCCAGCGGTAGCACTCCGTCAGCAATGTCAGCTCGAGGAAGAACTGGGCCGCCGAGGCCGCCAGATCGACGCCGATCGCTCGGTCGCCGCCGTCCGAAAAGCTCCAGGTCAGCGCGGCCCGGACATTGGGCAGATGATCGGCATAGGGAAGGAAGCCGCCCGCGCTCTGCATGCCCGTGGATTTGAGCGCAATGTCGCACAGGAAGTCGCGGAAATATTCGGCGTGAGCGCGCGCCACGCGATCCGCTTCTCCGTTCTCGGCGAGCTTGTCGCCGACGAAGGCCCGGGTGGTGTCGAGCAGGCGATAGCGCAGCCGCCGCTCCGCAGGCGAGGTCGCGATCAGGGATTTGGAGAGCAGGTTTGAGATCGCCTCGACCGCTTCGGGCTCACCGATGCCCTGGAAGGATGCGACGGCAAGCGCGGCCTCCAGCGTGAATGGCCCAACGAACACCGACAATCCGCGCAGCGTCGCGCTTTCGGCCGGCGGCAGCAGGTCGTAGCTCCAGGCGAGCGCAGCGCTCAGGGTTTGGTGCCGCGGGATCGCGGTGCGTCGACCGCGCCACAGCAGCGAGAAGCGGCTGTCGAGCAGCGAGGCGGTTCCGGCAATTCCATAGGCGTTCACGCGTCCGGCTGCGAGCTCGATCGCGAGCGCGATGCCGTCCAGCCGCCGGCAGATCTCGGCGACCAGCGGCGCATCCTCCTCGTTGAGTTCGAACTCGCCCAGGCTCTCTGCGATGCGTTCCACGAAGAGCTGGCTTGCGGGATAGGCAAGGATGTCGGCGATGCTGAGGCCGTTGCGCTGCGGTGGGCAATCCAGCGGAAATAGCCGGTGGACGCGCTCGCCCTCGGTGCGAAAGGATTCGCGGCTGGTGGCGAGAATATGCAGCTCGCCCGCCTCGCGGACGATGCGCTCGGCAAGGGGCGCAAGCTCGTCGATGATGTGCTCGCAGCTGTCGAAGACCAGCAGCATCCGCCGGCTGCGCAGGACTGTCAGCAGTCCCGGCATCGGGTCCTCGGAATTGACGGTCAGTCCGAGTGCGACTGCGATGGTGGCGGGGACGAGCCTGGCATCCGTCAGCGCGCCGAAATCGACGAAGTTCACCTGGCCGTCGAAGGCCGCAAGCTCACCATGCGCCACCGCAAGCGCGACAGCAGTCTTGCCGATTCCGCCGGGACCGACGATGGTAACGAAGCGATGCTGGGCCAGCTCGGCGCAAATTCTCTCGACCGCATCGTCCCGTCCGATCATCTTCGCAAGCGGCGAGGGGAGGGAATGGGGCGCCGAGACGGGCGGGCCCGCCCGCGTCTCCGACGCTTCGGCCCGAAGCRGCGCCGCGAAGCAA
>NZ_LGHM01000192.1 GCF_001908185.1 Bradyrhizobium sp. AS23.2 | reverse complement strand
CAGCCACGCATCCTGAAGAGGGTTGCCTGTGAAATTCGGCGCTTCATCGAGCCGCCGTTGCTGCTGCGGCTTGTTCGGGTGGTCGAGATAGAACGCGTCCAGAAATTCGTCGAGAGCATGCCCGAACGACTTGCGTCCGGAGACCGCATCGTCGGCGACCTCCTGCAAGGATTGCGGGCGGCTCATCGTGGTCGTCTCCTTCTGATCGCTTCGACGAGCAACTCATGGACTTGTTCACCAAATCATTGAAATCCCTGTCCTCGAAGCTGGCCCGTGTCAGCGCCTTCAGTTTCATGGCACAGATACTCGGGCTTGGCCATGAAGACCTTCAGTCCCGGTCGGTCTCCACGCGGATAGTCGCCCTGCAGCGCCCCCTAACGCATTATTAGGTCGTCGCAGCAGCAGCGTGCGAGTTTCTCCAATAGGCGGACCTAAGCGCTTCAAGGGCTTGCCATTTGGCATAATATGCCATATATTGCGCCAATATGAGGTCACGCCATGCTGGTCGAACTTCCTAGAACCCTCGCCAACCCGTCGATTCCCCAAATCACGCCCCAGGAGGCGGAAGCGGCGGCTCGCGCAGTGCTCAATCTCTTCGAAAAATGGGGCCTGACCGACGCCGTCGCACGAGAAATCCTGGGTGGCCTACCCGCCCGGACCTATGCGCGCTGGAAAACACGTGATTTCGGCCGGATCGATCGCGATCTCGCAACCCGGCTCTCCCTGCTCATGGGGATCCACAAGGGTCTACGGTACCTCTTCACAGAGCCCGAGCGGGGTTACGCCTGGGTCGGCAAGCCGAACGATGCCTTCGGTGGACGCACCCCCACAGAGGTCATGGCCCAGGGCGACATCTTCTCGCTCGCTCGCGTCCGATCCTATCTTGATGCGGAGCGCGGCGGTTAGTGAGCGATAGTCCGTCCGTCGTTCGCGTTCATTGGCCTACAGCTTTCCGGATCATCCGTTCGATCTTCTCACCGATCGACCTCTTTGAGGACATCGCGGATCCGAGCGACTGGGAAGCACTGGCCTCAATCGAGTCTAAGACAAACCCGCGGATTTGGGAACAGATCGGCAGGCTCGAACTCGTTCCCCCGGCCCGACGCGTCGTCGGCCAGGGTGCCAGCTATCTCATGGCGCCCTTCGTCCACATCAGCACAGAAAGGCCGGGCCGCTTCACCGACGGGACCTACGGCGTCTATTCCGCCGGCGATCGCGAGGAAGTCGCCATTCGCGAAACCGCGCACCATCATGATCGAGCGATGGCGAACAGCAAGGAAGAGCCAGGCTGGACCTCTCAGTTTCGCGTTCTCATCAATCGCGTCGACCTCGATCTCCATGATCTCCGTGGTCGAGGCGAATTGCACGAAGCATCCGACTACGCGACACCTCAAGCCTTCGCGAGACAACTCCGATCAACCGGATCGAACGGCATTCTCTACCGAAGCGTCCGCTGCTCAGATGGCGAATGCGTTGCGATCTTCTGGCCCGACCTCATCCCTATCCCGGTCCAGGGCGATCACTACGAATACCATTGGGACGGCAGCCGCGTCGACAAAGTACGCAATAGCCGGACAGGAGCCATCTTTGCGCTTTAGCGCCCGCGGCGAAGAGGAGCCGGACCCCGAGGCCGCCGTGCGTCCCCCGGGGTTCTCCTGAACATTTTTGCATGCCGTGAACTGCATCGCGGCGGTGCGGGCTAGGAGCCTCTACGACCTCGATGGACCCCGACATCCAGTTGCGTGAGAAACCGGTGGAGGCGTTCGACGCTGTAGGTCTCCGTGCGCCCGTTGCAGAGCTCCGAGACTTTGGACTGCGGCAGCCCCATGATTTCGCCGGCTCGGTGAAAGCTTGGCACCTTAAGGCGCCATTATACAAATTATTGGCATCATAAACTGCCGCAGATTGACATCGTCCAGCTTCTTGGCTACAGTCGTGGCATCTTGAAGCGCCGTAATTTCCGTTAATGGAGGTTTGAACTACCATGCCGCCGCGCAGCCAGTTCACGACCTCGCCGCCTCGAGCGGTTGAGGACGCCCTCAAGCGATTGGGCGCGAACCTGAAAACCGCCAGGCTCCGTCGCAACCTGACTCATACAGACCTCGCATCGAAATTGGGCGTGGACCGCCATGTGATCGCCGACGCCGAGAGCGGCAAACTCAGCACCGGCGTCGGCGTCTACGTCGGCATGCTGTGGTCCATGGACCTGCTCGACGCCATCGAACAGGTAGCTGATCCGCGCGCCGACGAGGTCGGCCTCGCATTGAGCGGACTGGACGAGCGCGAGCGCGCGCGTTCCGGCGGAGGACCGAGCAATGCCTTCTGAGGAGTGCTTCGTCTATATCACATTGCCAGGCCAGACCACGCCGGTGACCGCCGGACGCTACCAGCTCGATACCACCCGGCAGGGTGTCGCGGTCGGGCAGTTCGTTTACGGACGCTCGTATCTGGAGCGCAAGGACCGCGTCGAATTCGATCCCGTTGAACTTAAGCTGCGGGTGCCGTCGTTCCGGACAACTAAGTTGCGCGGCAACTTCGGCGCGTTGCGCGACAGCTCTCCGGACGCCTGGGGACGCAGACTGATCGAAGCGAGGCTCGGCGAACGGGAGCCGACGGAGATCCAGTACCTGCTCAACTCGCCGGACGACCGTGCCGGCGCGCTCGCCTTCGGACTGAACGTCGAACCTCCGGCGCCGGTCCGGAAATTCAACCGCACCCTCGACCTCGGCCGGCTGATGGCGCTGGCCGACGAGATCGTTGCCGCCGAGAAGGATCCGGACGCGCCGGCGCCGAAGGGCCCCGACGCCGAACAGGCCGAAGCCTGATGCGCGCTGGCACGTCGATGGGCGGCGCCCGGCCGAAAGCCACGGTCGAAGACGCGGACGCGCTTTGGCTCGCCAAGTTCCCGCACCGCGACGACAAGTGGAACAACACGCGCGTGGAGCATGCGATGCTGCTGCTGGCCCGGAAATGCGGACTGTCGTGCGTCGACAGTCGCATGACCACCGTCGGCGAAAAGGATGTTCTGCTGGTCAAGCGCTTCGACCGTCACAAGATCGATGCCGGATATCTTCGCAGCCGGATGGTCAGCGCGCTCACGCTGCTGAACGCGGACGACGGCCCCGACACGAGGCAGAAATGGTCCTATCTCCTGCTCGCCGACGAACTGCGCCGCACGGCGTCCGGCACGCAAGCGAAGGAGCTTCCCGAACTCTTCCGCCGGATGTGCTTCAACTCGCTCGTCTCGAACACCGACGATCATCCGCGAAATCACGCCGTCGTCGCCAAGGACCAAGCGTGGTCGCTGTCGCCAGCTTACGACCTCACGCCAAACCCGATGATCGCCGTCGAACGGCGAGACCTGGCGATGACCGTTGGCGCTTTCGGCCGCTACGCCAACCGCGCCAACCTCCTGTCGCAGAGCGGCAGATTCCTACTTTCCCTCCAGGAGGCCGCCTCCATCGTCGACGGGATGACCGAGATCGTTTCGGACTCCTGGCACGCTACCTGCAGACAGGCCGGCGTGAGCGAGCGCGATTGCGAACTGATCCGGAGCGCCTTCGTCTACGAAGGGTTCGCCTACGACCTGGGCAATCCCGACATCCATACCGTCGATGCCGAAGAACTGCCGTCGGCACGACGGCGGTGACCGAGGACGCTCTGCGGCAACAACGCGCAAGCAGACCGGTGCCGCAGCGCAAGGCCGGCCGCTAGGCTGCTCGTAGCTGCACGCTGTAACCTACAGTGCGTCACCGTCGAGCATGTAGATGGCCGCCTTGAACTCTGCCAAGTAATAGACGCGATACGCGTTTCCGTCGTCCGGAATGCGGATTCCATATTCCGCTCAGTTCGCCCGACAGGGACTCCCTCTGATTGTGCGGGAGGCGCTCATAATTCTGAATGGCGTCGGCCCGCAAAACGGGCGTTCTCTTCAAGCCCTCCCGGTAGCCTTTGGAGGGCATGCTCTGAAATAGTAATTGAAATCGTTGAAGAATCTAGATATTTTCAAGTGTTCACATATATATGTGGAACAGGGTGTGACATGCAGCGAAACACTACTTTGAATTTGCCCGATAAGCTGGTGTCGCGGGCCAAGGCCTATGCCGCCGAGCACGGCACCACCATGACCGCGATCATCCGCTCACATCTCGAGGCAGTCACGTCGTCGGGCGAGAACCCAATCGCGGACGATCCGCTTCTCGCTTACTCGCAGGGACAGCTGTCGAGAAGCGAGGCCATTCGGATGCTAGGGATGCGCGATTATGCGGAGCTTCTTGTTGCGCTGGGGGATGCGGATTTGCCGATGCCGTCGGCACCGCCACACGAAATCGAGAACCAGGCGACGACCTTCACTAAGCTTTGGAGGCAATCGTGAAGCGTTGCACCGTTATCATTCCGGATGCCGGGCCATTCAACAGTCTGTGGGTCGCAGATCGCCTGGACCTATTGTTGGCGCTCGACATGCGGTTGGTTGTGGTGGACGCAGTCTACGACGAACTGACGAGCGATACGTCCTATCCGAAGGACAAGGACGTCAAGGCCTTCATCGACGGCCACCAGCCGCCGTTCGTCATCGAGAACACCGACATTGGATCTGAAGCGCGCGCAAAGCGGAAAGCCGGCGGAAGACCGAAGAAAAACGCCGGCGAACTCGCCATCGTCGATTTCATGACCTCGGACGACGGTATGTCCAAATACGTGGCGACGGGCGAGCCGGTTGCCATTCTGTTTGAAGATGCGGGTGTTCGCGTCTTCAACAAGCCGCCAAATCTTCATCTGCTTTCGACGGTCGGAATGCTTAGGGGGCTTGAACGGGTCGGCATCATCGATTCCGCCGACAAAATCATTCACGAGATGACGCATCCATCAAAACCTGACAGACGTCCCGCCAACGCGCGCGCGTTGACCGATCTACCAAACGGCGTCGACGAACCTGCGGCGATTGGAAGCTCCTGGGTGCCAGGCAATCGGTAAGACGTTTCCGAAACCGAGCACTATGCCGCCGATCAATCTCAATCGTTGGAGGACGCGGCGGATGCCGATAGCGCGCGGTAACCGTCTCTCCGGTCTGAGGAAGGCCCGGCGACACTTCCGATGCCCTGGACTCCTCGAGCTTTTCTCCACCGCGCGAAAGTGCCTACGCTGCTGCAGCGTGGGGCAAAGTACGCCCCCTATCGTCCCTGCAAGTCACTGGAATAGCCAGAGCGGCAGAATCCGGCATGCCGAGTGGGGCTCCATCTCCGTCATGGTTAACAGGGCTGTAAAAGGAGATCCCGACGTCGAACTGGATGCCCTTTCTTGTTGCTGGTCAGACGCTTATATTATCAGAGACAAGGCGCATCCGGCTCAGAATCGCTAAGACCATGAGGCTCACAGACGCTGAACATGCCGAGATCGTAGCTCTGGCGAAGCACCGCTTCGGCCAGCACGCGATCGTTCGCCTCTTCGGATCGATGATCGATGATAACAGGATCGGAGGAGACATCGACCTCCACATTCTGGCGGAAAGAGATGAGCTCGCCACGTTGGCCAACGAATTGGAATTTACCGACGAGCTTAAGGATCGGATCGGAGATCAAAAGATCGACGTGATCGTACGTCGCCCGGGCTACAATCCACGAGGCATCGACGATTTGGCTGTCCGAACGGGAATAGTCCTGTGACCGGAAATCATGACGGCAAGGCCGAAATCCTGAACGAGGTCCACGGCAGAACTAAGGATCTAATCGAAGGCTACAATGAAGCGCTTCAATACGCTGACCGGAAATTCTTCGGCAATAAGCTTGACGTACATCCGATCATTTCTCCGTCGATCCCTGGATGCGGACACACCTAATCGCGACGCATCCGGACAGGATCCGCGTCAGGGCGTCTGTATTTTTTGAGTGGTGCCGCCGCGGTACAACGACAAGCATGATCTAGCCTCGGGTCCCGTGCGGTAGGGTGAGGATGCAGCTATGCCCATGCCCATTCAGATTGACCCTGACTTGTACGCGCGTGCCGAGGCAGCCGCCGAGCACGAAGGCAAAGAGGTTGGGACCTACATCAACGAGCTGATTCGAATGCAGCTCAGAGAAGTGGAGAGAGCGCACGAGCTCGTCCGGACGCTGGATGAGATCGCAATCCAACTCGAAAACG
>NZ_LGHM01000191.1 GCF_001908185.1 Bradyrhizobium sp. AS23.2 | reverse complement strand
GGGCTGGCGCCGCGTGTGCACGAGAGCGGAACCATTCGCAGGCGTCGCGGCCTGGCGCCAGGACGGACGGCCATCAAGGTCATCCTGTTCAACCCGGCACGTACGGCGATGCGCTTCGCTTGCCCGGGACGACAGCGAGATTGTGGCCGCTATTACGCCTCCGCCAGCACCCGCGCGTTGGCACGGACCGAGGCTTCGCTGACGCGAATGCCGAGGCCGGGGCCGTCGGGCACCACGACATGGCCGGCGCGATTGGCGACGCGCTCTTCCAGCACGTCCTCGGTCAGCACGTGGTGCGGCATGTAGAATTCGCAGCCGAGCGAGATGCCCGGCGTCGCGGCGATCAGCTGCGTGCCGGCGGCAAGTCCGATGCCGCCCTCCCACAGCGTGCCGCCATAGCCGGGCAGGCCGGCGATGTCGGCGATCGCCATGATCGCCTGTGCCTCGAACAGGCCGCCGGCCTTCATCAGCTTGATCGAGACGGCATCGGCCGCCTCGCGGCGCACCACTTCCATCATGTCGCGGCGGTCGAAACAGCTTTCGTCGGCGAGCACGGGCGTTTCCAGCGCCGCGGTGAGCTGCGCCATGACGTCGAGATATTTCCGCGGCACCGGCTGCTCGATGAAGGTCGGCGCAAACTGCTCGACATCGCGCAGGATCTTGATGGCGCCGAACGGCGCCAGGGCCTGGTTGTAGTCGACGCGAAGATCGACCTTGTCGCCAAACTCCTTCCGGATCGCCTCGATATGGTCGAGATCCTCGCGATGCGGCTTCACGCCGGTCTTGACCTTGTAGATGACGTTCCCGTCCGGAACCATTTTTCGCATGCGTTCGAGGTCGGCGGCGAAATCCGGATCGGCGATCGAGAACGACAGCGGGATCGTATCGCGCACGCGGCCGCCGAGGAGGTCCGCGACAGACAGCCCCGACGACTTGCCGACGATGTCGAGCAGCGCCATTTCGATCGCGACCTTGGCCTCGGCATGTCCGACCAGCGCGCGGTCGAGTTCCGCCATCAGCGCGCGGATGCGGCGCACGGGTTTGCCGAGCACGATTCCACGCAAATAGATGTCGAGGGCGGAGAAGGCCGCTTCCGGCGTTCCCGTGAACACCTCCCACGGTGCCGCCTCGCCCCAGCCGATCACGCCGTCGCTCGAGGTGAGCTCGATCAGCACGCGCTTCACCGTGCCCTTGACGTTGCCGACGCCCTGGAGGCGCGCCATCTTGATCGGGCTTTCGATCAGGAACAGCCTGAGACGTTCGACGGTTGCTTCGGTCATGTCAGGCCTCCATTGACGTGCCAGACCTGGCCGGTGACGTAGGACGCCTTCGGTGACGCCAGGAAGGCGATGATCTCGGCCACTTCATCCGGCCGCCCGCGGCGGCGCATCGGGATCAGCGCCTCGGTCGCGGCGATCTGCTCGGGCGACAGCCGGCTCTCGCTCGGCTTGTCCTTGACGATGAGGCCAGGTGCAACCGCATTGACGGTGATGCCATCCCTGGCAAGCTCGATCGCGGTGAGCCGTACCAACGCCTCCAGCGCGGAGCGGCTCGCCGCCGTCGCCGCGAAGGGGGCGAATTCGGGCCGGATCGCGTGCGCAACGAAGGACGACACCGCCACGATCCGTGCATCGCGCCCTGCGCGTAACAGCGGAAGGGCAGCGTCGACCAGCCGCGTGAACGCCAACGCCGATTCATCCATCGCCTGGCGGAATTGATCCGCTGGCGTGCCGATCGCGCTGCCGCGGCGGGCGTGGCCGCCAACGAGAATCAATCCATCAAGCCGGCCGAAGGCGGCTTTCGCGGCGGCTATGGCATCAGTGGCCGCGGATTCTTCGGCAAGATCACCGAGGCATTTTGCGACGGTCGATCCTTTCGCTTCGGCCTCCGCCGCGCTGGCATCGAGACCTTCTGCGTTCGAACGCGTGTGGAGCAGCAGGGCCGCCCCGGGGGCCGCAAGTAGCTTTGCGGTGGCGCGGCCGATGCCGCTGGCGGCTCCGGTGACGAGATAAACGCGGTCGATATCTGGCATCATGATGCTGTGGTGGCCGGCGGCAGCGCGCCGGTGCGGTGGAAATGGCTGAGGAAGGCGCGCGTCGCGGCCTCTTGCGGATTGTCGATCACCTGCCGCGCCGGGCCTTCCTCGACCACGACACCGTCGCGCATGAAGATGAGTCGGTCGGCGACTTCGCGGGCGAAGGCGATCTCGTGGGTCACGATCACCATGGTCATGCCCTCGGATGCCAGCCGCTGCATGACGTTCAGCACCTCGCCGACGAGCTCGGGATCGAGCGCCGAGGTCGGCTCGTCGAACAGGATCGCCTTGGGCTGCATCGCGAGCGCACGCGCGATCGCGACGCGCTGCTGCTGGCCGCCGGAGAGCTGCGGCGGATGCACATCGGCCTTTTCGGCAAGCCCGACCCGGGCCAGCAGCGCGCGGCCGCGCTCGAATGCCTGCGCGCGCGGCTCCTTCTTCACGAAGAGCGGCCCCTCGATGACGTTTTCCAGTGCCGTGCGATGCGGAAACAGGTTGAAACGCTGGAACACCATCGAGACCTGGGTGCGGATGTTCACGATCGACGGCGCGTCGCGATCGACTTTCAGGCCCTCGATACCGATCTCGCCGCGGTCATAGCTTTCGAGTCCGTTGATACAGCGCAGGATGGTCGACTTGCCGGAACCGGAGGGGCCGATGATGCAGACCACCTCACCCTTCTGGACGGAAGCCGTGATGCCCTTGAGCACCTCGACCCTGCCGAAGCTCTTGTGGACGTCCTTGAGCTCGATCATCGTTTGCCGGCCCGCTTCTCGAAGTGACGGACCAGCAGGATCAGTGGAATGCTCATGGTGAGATACATCAGCGCCACCAGCGTGAACACGCTGGTGTTCTTGAAGGTCGAGGAGGCGATCAGCTTGCCCTGCAGCGCGAGCTCGGCGACCGTGATGGTCGAGGCCTGCGAGGAATCCTTCAGCATCATGATCATGACGTTGCCGTAGGGCGGCAGCACGATGCGCACCGCCTGCGGCAGCACCACGCGGCGCATGGTGAGCCACCAGCCCATGCCGATCGACTGCGCCGCCTCGATCTGGCCCTTGTCGATGGCCTCGATGCCGGCGCGGAAATTCTCGGCCTGATAGGCCGAGTAGGCGATGCCGAGCCCGAGGATCGCGGCCTGCAGGGCCGAGAGCGTGACGCCGAGATCAGGCATCACGAAGTAGAGATAGAACAACAGCACGATGATCGGGATACCGCGGATCACGTTGATCAGGCTGGCACTGAGCATCGACAGGACCTTGATGCCGGAGACCCGCATCATCGCCCAGATCAGGCCGAGCACCGTCGAGAGCAAGAGCGAGCCGATGGTAACGACGATCGTGAGCGCGACGCCGTTCATCAGGATCGGGAAGAAGTCGGCGGCGTCGTGCCAGAAGCCTTTCATCGGGCAGCCTTCGATCAGCCTCTATCGGTCAGCCCTGTGCCTTCAGGCCCCATTTGTCGAGGATCTTGTCGATAGTACCGTTGGCCTTCAGCTTCGCGAGCGAGGCGTTGATCTTGCCGAGCAGCGCGGTCTCACCCTTGCGCACGCCGATACCGACCGAGCCGACGGTGATGGGCTTGTAGCCGTCGACGAGACGCACCTCGGGGAAACCGCCCTGCTTCAGATTGTAGGCGAGGATCGGATAGTCGGCGTAGCCGGCCTTGAGGCGGCCGGTGTTCACGTCGCGCAGGATATCCGGGATGGTGTCGTAGGCCTTGACGTCCGCGAACAGGCCGGACTTCTTCAGCGCGTCGACGAAGGCAGTGCCGACCTGGGCCCCAACCGTCTCGCCCTTCAGATCATCCTGTGTCGCATAGGCCTTGGTGTCACTCTTCGGCACCACCAGGCCTTCGCCATAGGTATAGATCGGGTCGGAGAAGTCGACGACTTCCTTCCGCGGCGGGGTGATGAACATCGCGGCCGCAATGATGTCGATCTTGCTCGAGGTCAGCGACGGGATCAGCGCCGAAAACTGCATCGGCTCGATCTGCACGTTGAAGCCCGCATCCTTGCCGATCTCGGTGACGAGATCGACCATGATGCCCTGGATGGTGTTGGTCTTGGTGTCGAGGAAGGTGAAAGGAATCCCGGTCGGCGTCGAGCCGACCTTCAGCACCTGCTGCGCGGAAGCCGGTGCCACGGCATATAGTGCAAGTGCCGCGACCGCGGCCCGAACAAAACGCTTCATCGCATCCCCCTTTGGGTCTGGCCAATGTCGGCGCTCGCGCATGTCGTGATCGCAGACGTTGCGGGCCAAGCCGTTTCGGCCTATTTTCACCAATATGAAAATTTGGTCACATTTTTGCGGTCGATGCAAGCGGTTTTCATGCACATGAAGGAAGCGGTTTGACGTGAGCGGTGGCAAAAGAATACGCAAACCAGCCGCTGCAAAGCCGGCGAAGAAGGTGAAGGCCAAGGCCATTACCAAATCGGCCGAGCCCGCGATGGACGTCGCTGTCGGCCGCCGCATCCGCGATCTCCGGCGCGTCAGGCAATTCTCGCTCGAAACGGTGGCAGAGCGCACAGATCTTTCGATCGGCTTCCTCAGCCAGATCGAGCGCGGACTGTCGTCGCCATCGCTCCGCGTGCTGGCAACATTGGCGGACGTGCTCGGCGTCGGCATCGCCGCACTGTTCGGCGCGAGCCCGAGCGCCGATGGTGCCTCCGATCAGGTCGTGACGCGCGGACTGCAGCGACCCGAACTGAAACTCTGGCGCACCGGCGTCTCCAAGCAATTGCTGAGCCCGGCGACCGCCGACAACCGCCTCAACCTGTTCCTGGTGCATCTGGAGCCCGGCGGCTCCACTGGCGATGAGCTCTACACCCATGACGGCGAGGAAGCCGGGCTCGTGCTCGAAGGCGAGATGATGCTGACGGTGGATAGCGAGACATGGTCGCTGAAGACCGGCGACAGCTTTAGATTTGCGAGCCGCCGTCCGCACCGGTTTTCCAATCCGGCGAACGACGCAAAGGCAGTCGTGCTGTGGGTGAATTGCGTGACGGGGACGGGATAACTGCTCACCCTCTCCCCGTTCTTACGGGGAGAGGGTCGGGGTGAGGGGCCCTCTCCACGCAAACGGTGTGAGCGAAACTCGCGGAGACTCCCCCTCACCCGGAATTTGCTACGCAAATTCCGGCCTCTCCCCGCACGCGGGGAGAGGCGAAGAAATCACCCGAACCGGTGATTGTACCGGTCCACCGTCAGCGCGCTGACGTCAACGTCCGGCTTCTTGCCCGACAGCATGTCCGCAAGCACGCGGCCGGAGCCGCAGGACATGGTCCAGCCGAGCGTGCCGTGGCCGGTGTTGAGGTGGAGATTGGCGTACCGCGTCGGACCGATCACCGGCGGGCCATCCGGCGTCATCGGACGCAGGCCGCTCCAGAATGTCGCCCTGGAGAGATCGCCGCCGCGCGGGAACAGATCGGTCAGCGAGTGATCGAGCGTGGCGCGGCGCGCGTCATAGAGCTTGGTCGAAAAGCCCGAGATTTCGGCGGTGCCGCCGACGCGGATGCGACTTCCAAGGCGAGTGATCGCGACCTTGTAGCTCTCGTCCATCACGGTCGATTCCGGCGCGCCGGAGGCGTCCTTGATCGGCACCGTGATCGAATAACCCTTCACCGGATAGACCGGCAGCGAGATGCCGAGCGGCGCAACGAGACGCGACGACCAGCTTCCCAGCGCAAGCACGTAAGCGTCGGCCTGCAACATGCCGGCGCTCGTCGCGACACCGCTGACGCGCGCGCCGTCCGTTACGATGCGGTCGATGCTGGTGTTGAACATGAAGCGCACGCCGAGCGCCTCGGCATGCTTGGCCAGCGCCTGCGTGAACATGTGGCAGTCGCCGGTCTCGTCTTGCGGCAAGCGTAGTCCGCCGGCGAATTTCTCCTTCACGCCGGCAAGCGCCGGCTCGACCGCGATGCAGCCTTCGCGGCCCAGCACCTCGAAAGGAACGCCATATTGCTTGAGCACGGCGATGTCCTCGCCGGTGCCGTCGAGCTGGGCCTGGTGGCGTAACAGCTGGAGCGTGCCTTGGGAACGCTCGTCATACTTGATGCCGATGTCGCGGCGCAGGTCACGCAGACAATCGCGGCTGTATTCCGCGATCGGGATCATCCGGCTCTTGTTGACCGCGTAGCGCGCGCTGGTGCAGTTGCGCAGCATCTTGAGCAGCCAGACCCACATCACGGGATCGAGCTTCGGCCGAACCACCAGCGGACCGTGCTTCATCAGAAGCCACTTGACCGCCTTCACCGGCACGCCAGGGCCAGCCCATGGCGAGGAATAGCCGGGCGAGACCTCGCCGGCATTGGCGAAAGAGGTCTCCAGTGCCGGCTCCGGCTGACGATCAACGACCGTCACCTCATGACCGGCACGCGCAAGGTAGTAGGCAGAGGTGACACCGATGACACCGCTGCCGAGGATCAGAACTTTCACGCTTCGTTAAACTCCCGCGGGATCACGCTCGCCGCTGCAAGATAAAAGTTCTTGAGCGGCGAGAGCAATTATCAGGCCGCCTTCTTGATGGCATCGCCGAGGATCGAGACCATCTGGTCGATGTCGCTCTTCTCGACGATGAGCGGAGGCGACATCGCGAAGGAGTCACCGCTCATACGCAGGTAGAGGCCGGTGTTGAAGCAATCGACCATGACGTCATAGCCGCGCGCGCCGACAGCGCCGTCACGCGGCGCCAGCTCGACCGCACCCATCAGGCCGCAATTGCGGATATCGACGACATTGGGCAAGCCCTTCAGGGAATGCAGCGCATCGCGCCAGTATTCGGCGATCGACGCACCGCGCGTGAGCAGACCCTCGTCCTTGTAGATGTCGAGCGTTGCGATACCCGCGGCGCAGGCCGTCGGATGCGCAGAGTAGGTGTAGCCGTGGAACAGCTCCATCTGGCTCTCCGGACCGACCATCAGCCCGTCATGCACCTTGCGGCTCGCGAACACCGCGCCGCAGGGAATGGTGCCGTTGGTGATGCCCTTGGCCGTCGTCATCAGGTCCGGCGTGACACCGAAGAAGTTGGCGGCGAACGGCGTGCCGAGGCGGCCGAAGCCGGTGATGACCTCGTCGAAGATCAGGAGGATGCCGTGCTTGTCGCAGATCTCGCGCAGGCGCTGGAGATAGCCCTTCGGCGGCGGCAGCACCGCGGTCGAACCCGGCACCGGCTCGACGATGACGGCGGCGATCGTCTCGGCGCCGTGCAAGCCGACCAGGCGCTCGAGGTCGTCGGCGAGCTCGACGCCGTGATCCGGCAGATCCTTGGCGAAGGCGTTGCGGCCGAGATCATGGGTGTGGCGGATATGGTCGACGCCCGGCAGATGCGTCGCGAAGGCGCGGCGGTTGGCGACCATGCCGCCGACCGACATGCCGCCGAAGCCGACGCCGTGATAGCCGCGCTCGCGGCCGATCAGGCGGGTGCGGCTCGACTGGCCGTTGGCGCGGTGATAGGCGAGCGCGATCTTCAGCGCGGTGTCGACCGACTCCGAGCCGGAGTTGGTGAAAAAGATGCGGTCGAGGCCCTTCGGCGCGATCTCGGCGAGCCGCTCGGCGAAGTCGAACGCCAGCGGATGGCCCATCTGGAACGTCGGCGCGAAATCCAGCGTCATGAGCTGGCGCTCGACAGCGGCGGCGATCTGCTTGCGGCCGTGGCCGGCATTGACGCACCAGAGGCCGGCGGAACCGTCGATCACCTTGCGGCCGTCGACGGTGGTGTAGTGCATGCCCTCAGCCGAGGAGAACAGGCGCGGCGCCTTCTTGAACTGACGGTTGGCCGTGAACGGCATCCAGAACGAGTCGGTCTTGATAGTGTTCGGAATCTGATGAAGGCTCACGGGCCACGCTCCTTTGCTGACCCATAAGCAGAGCCACGGCTGCAATAGGTCAACAAGTCCTTTTCTGGTGACCTGCAAACCATTGATTTAACTGGGTCTGCCGGTCCATATTTGCGCGATCCGCAACACCTGCAACAGGGACCAAGGGCATGAGCGTCGACATCGGTGGACGGCTGCGATTCATCCGGGCGCGCCACAAGCTGTCGCAGCGGGAACTCGCCAAACGCGCCGGCGTCACCAATTCGACGATCTCGCTGATCGAATCCAACCAGATGAACCCCTCGGTCGGAGCGCTCAAGCGCATCCTCGACGGCATCCCGATGGGGCTCGCCGAATTCTTCGCGCTGGAGCCGGAGAGCCGGCGCAAGATCTTCTACCGCGCGGAGGAGCTGACGGAGGTCGGCAAGAAGCCGATCTCATTTCGCCAGGTCGGCGACAATCTGTTCGGACGCAGCCTGCAGATTTTAAAGGAGCGCTACGAGCCCGGCAGCGACACCGGACGCGTTCACCTCGTCCATGAAGGCGAGGAAGGCGGCATCGTGATTTCGGGAAAGCTCGAAGTCACCGTCGAGGACGAGCGACGCATCCTCAATCCGGGCGACGCCTATTATTTCGAGAGTCGCCGCCCGCATCGCTTCCGCTGCGTCGGCGGCAAGCCGTGCGAAGTGATCTCGGCCTGCACGCCGCCGACGTTTTGAAGCGCGATCGACCGCATCCGGGATCTTACGGAGCCACCGATATCTTACGGAGCTTGAGGCATCTCAATCTCCGCGAGCCAATCCTCTATATATTGCGAACCGTAGCCGAGCAGCCTGGCGCAAAGGTGCTGAGGTTATGGCCCCGGACACTCGAGCATTCCTTGGGCACTCCGGGGCCGCTTCGTAACAGAGGCTCGCGCATGAAGATCACTCTCGCCAATGCAGAAGCCGCGCTCGACGAAGTTCAGCGCGATGCCGACAAGCTCCATTCGCGCGAGCTGCGCAGGGCTATCGCCGACTACATCGAGACGCAGAGGGAAGCGATCAAGGCCCTCCGGCGTAAGCTGAACTAAGTCGAGTCGCGAAAGCAGATTTAGCGGCCCCTTCCTGAACCGGGAAGACATTGCGGGCGACCAAAGGGCGGAACCCGACCCGCTTCCTCTACGAGCCGCCAATGTCCGCCTTTTTCCGCGTCGCACTGCTTGCTGCGGTGGCGTCGCTTATCCCTACGATCAGCCACGCGATGGACGCTGACCTGCGCGCCAGGAGCCGCGAGCCGACCGCCATCGCCCTCTGCGGCGAGGTCAACAGCGACGGCGCCGGCTTCACGACAGCCGATTGCGGCAAGGCCGGTTACGACAAGCTCGTCGCTGCGATCGACAGATCGTTCGATGCCGCGCTGGCGAAAACGCCGGCCAATATCCGGCCGCTGCTGAAGCGTGATCAGGCCTGGTTCAACGAAATGATCCTTGAAGCCGCGGGCACCGTCCAGGAGGTCAACGAGGACGAGCTTCGCGAGAACTTCATCGCAACGCTTCACCAGCGCACCGCCGTACTGGACGACGTCGCACAGGGATTTGGACGCAGCGGGCTCGCGGGCACGTGGGTTTATGCGTTCGGGAGCGTTACACTGACCGCGACCGACAACGGTACGTTTCGTCTCGCGACGGACATGCAGGCCTATTACGGCAGCGACAAGCATCGCTCCTGCAAGTTGAATGCGGTCGTCGCGCCGGCCGCGGGCGGCTGGCTGAGCGGCACAATCCTCCCTGAGGAGGGCAAGCCGGCAAACGCCGGGGAGCAGAAGACGCCGGCCGAGGCAAAGTCCCTGAAGCCACCGTCCATCAAGGTTCGTCGTCAGGGTGACTCGCTGCGCGTCGTCATGATCGACGGCGATAATGAATGGAACAACGAACGCAACGACTGCGACTACATGTGGCAGATCACGGGCAGTTACTTTGCGAGCGGGCGGCAGGATGGGGCCGATAGGGCCGACACCAGCTTCGTGATGCCGACCTTCGACTGCCTGCGCCCTGATACCGCGACCGACGAAGAAATCTGCGCCGACCCCGACCTCGCCGAGAACGACAGGCGGCTGAATCGCGCCTGGAAGGCACTGCTCCCGAGGCTCGACGATGCGACCCGGCGCGCGCTGACGGAAGACCAGCGCAACTGGGTCGGTGCCCAGACGCGAGAGTATCCCGAATTCCTGCATCCGGCCTGGGAGAAACAGACGGCGCAGATGCATTTCACGGCCAACGCACGCGACCACGTCGAAGGCCTCCAGCGCGAGCGCATCGCGTTACTCGAGGGCTTCGACGACAAACGCACGGGTCTTGCAGGTGTCTGGCTGGCTTACAATGCCACTATCAAGATCACCGTCGACAAGGATGGCCGCCTGAAGGCGCAGGGCTGGAAGTGGGATCAGGGTGACTGGAAGGCGGGCTGCGACTACGACATGAACGGCAAGATCGCCGACGGCACCTTTCGCTCCGACGAGCAACGCAAGAACCCGGACACGCTGGAACGCGATCACGCCATGCTGATCGTCAACCGGCTCGATGATCTCTTTGCAAAGAAGCGCACGGGCAAAGAGAACGAGGACGAGGAGAAGTGCAAGCGAAGGCTCGACAACTCCTCGACCGCAAGGCTTTTTCCTGCCCGTCCCTCGCCCGACATCGACAACCTTCCCGGCTTCATCCGCTAAAGCGCGATGAATTGAGTCCGGAACTCCGATCACCTCTCCCGCAGGGAGAGGTGAAGCCCGGACAGCCGACTGAATCTAATTTCATCGCGCTTTAGCCGCACTCGAACCTCGGCTGGTGCAGGCACGATGCTGCCGCAGCGCGGCAGCGTCGTGTTGTCGCCAGCGCCAGACCTACGTCAGCAGTTCCTCGATCTTGATCGGGAAGCGACGGACACGTACGCCGGTCGCGTGCCAGACCGCGTTGGCGACCGCGCCGGCACTGCCGGTGATGCCGATCTCGCCGACGCCCTTGATGCCAAGCGCATTCACATGCGTATCGTGCTCCTCGACAGTGATCACGTCGAGCGGCGGCACGTCGGCATTCACGGGGATGTGGTACTCGCCGAGATTGGCATTCATGATCCGGCCGCTGCGGCGGTCGGTGATGGCCTCCTCGTGCAGCGCGAACGACATGCCCCAGATCATGCCACCGAAGAGCTGGCTCTTCACCAGATGGGGATTGACGATGCGCCCCGCGGCGAACGCGCCGACCATGCGCGTGACACGGATCTGGCCGAGCTCGGGATCGACCTTCACCTCTGCGAACACCGCGCCGTGGGCGTGCATCGCATACTCTTCCATCGCAGCAGGGTTCGGCGCGCCGGTGCCGCGGGCTTCGACCTCAGCGACGCCGGCACGCGCGAGAATCTCGGCATAGCTCTCACCGCGGCTTTCGTCGTCGCGACGGATCAACCTGCCGTCGCGCGCGATCACGCCGGCATTGCCGGCGCCGAACAACGGTGACCGCTCGTCACGGGTTGCGAGATCGGCGAGCTTGGCGACGACGGCCGCGCCCGCACTGTGGATCGCAGCACCGGCGGTCGCCGTGTGCGCCGAGCCGCCGGCAATGCCGGCATCGGGCAGGTCTGATGTACCCGCCTTGAACTCGACGCGGTCAATATCGAGGCCGACGGCATCGGCCGCGATCTGGGCGAGCGCCGTCCAGGCGCCCTGCCCCATGTCATGCGCGCCGATCTCCATCGCGCCGCTACCGTCGCGGCGGATCGCCGCGCGTGCTTCGGCCTGGAACATCAGCGCCGGGAAGGTCGCGGTGCCCATGCCCCAACCGACCAGGAGGCCGGAATCGTCACGCATCTGTCGTGGCTGCAGCGATCGCTTTGACCAGCCGAAGCGCGCCGCGCCCTGCTCGTAGCAGGCACGCAGCGCCTTCGAGGAGAACGGTTTGCCGGTGATCGGCTCGACCTCGGCATAGTTCTTCAGGCGTAAGGCGAGCGGATCGATGCCACAGGCCCAGGCCATCTCGTCGATCGCACTTTCGAGTGCGATCGATCCGGTCGCCTCGCCGGGCGCGCGCATGAACAGCGGCGTGCCGGTGTTGACGCGCACAGCGTCATGCGAGGTGCGGATCGCAGGCGCCGCATAAAGCGTGTGGGAGGCGTCGGCCGCGGGCTCGTAGAAGTCGTCGAACGTGCTCGATACGGTCCTGGCGTGGTGATCGAGGGCAGTGAGACGTCCCTCGCCGTCGGTGCCGATACGCAACCGCTGACGCGTCGGCGCGCGATGGCCGACCGGGCCATACATCTGCTCACGGCGCAGCACGAGCTTGACCGGCTTGCCGATCAGCTTTGCGGCCATGACGCCGAGCACTTGCGGGCCGGCCATCAGCCCCTTCGACCCAAAGCCGCCGCCAAGGAACGGACTGCGGATGTGGATCTTGTCCGGTGCGATGCCGAACAGCTCGGCGATGCGCCCCAGCGACAACATCAGGCCCTGGGTCGGCATGTCGATCGACAGACTGTCGCCGTCCCAGGCGGCGACGATGGCATGGGGCTCCATCGCGTTGTGATATTGCGGCGGCGTTTCATAAATCGCGTCGATCTGTTTCTCGGCCGAGGCGAGACCCGCCTCGACATCGCCGCGATGATTTTCGGTGGGGTTGCCGACACCGACGACGGGCGGCACGAAACTCTCGCCGGCATCCAGGCCAACGAGCGCAGGCAGCGTCTCATAGCGGGGCGCCAGCAGCACCGCGCCTTCCGTCGCCGCCTCCAGCGTTTCGGCGATCACGACGGCGATGGGCTGGTTGGCGTAACGGACCTCATTGCTCTGCAACACCTCCATCCGGAACACGAACGGATTGGTCTTGATCTCCGGATCGATCGCGAGCCGAGGCTTGTGGTCGGGTGTCATGACGTCGACGACGCCGGGATGACGCTTGGCGGCAGTGACATCGAGCGAGGTCACGCGACCGCGCGCGATGCTGGAGACCGCCATCACCGCAAACAGCATACCCGGCGGATGATTGTCGGCGGCATAGGTCGCCTGCCCCTTGACCTTGAGGATGCCGTCACGGCGGGTCAGCGGCTGGCCGATGTTCGAGCCGTGGCGCAGGTGGGCGGGCGCGCTGGTCAGGTTGAGCTCAGGCATGAATGGCTCCAGACGTCGAGGCAAAGGGAGAGGCCGGCAGCGCCGGCATGCGCGCCGGCGTACCGGCGGCAGCGAGGGTCAGCGCGCGCACGACGATGCGGCGCGCGAGCTCGATCTTGAAGGCGTTGTCGCCGGACGGCTTTGCGTCGGTGAGTGCACGCCATGCGACTTCCTGGAAGGCATCGGCCGTGGGCGCGACGCCCCTGAGCACGTCTTCCGCGGCACGGGCGCGCCACGGTTTTGCGGCGACGCCGCCGAGCGCGAGCCGCGCTTCGTAGATCTTGCCGTTCTCTATCCGCAACGCGGCCGCGGCCGAGACCACCGCGAAAGCGTAAGACGTGCGCTCACGAACCTTGAGATACCGCGCATGTGCGGCAAAGCCGCGCGCCGCAGGCGGCAGGCGGACCGCGACAATCAGGTCGCCGGGCTCGAGCGCCGAGTCACGCTCCGGCGTATCGCCGGGCAGACGATGCAGTTCGTCGAGCGCAATCTCGCGCCTTCCGTTCTTGCCCTCGATCTCGACGATGGCGTCAAGCGCGACCAGCGGCACGCAGAAATCCGATGGATGCGTTGCGATGCAGTTCGCGCTCCAGCCGAGCACGGCCTGGGTGCGGTTCTCACCGCCGCGGGCATCACAGCCGCTGCCGGCCTCGCGCTTGTTGCAGCGGCTGGCGGTGTCGTAGAAATATGCGCAGCGTGTCCGCTGCAGGAGATTGCCGCCGACGGTCGCGGCGTTGCGCAATTGCGCGGATGCACCGGAGAGCAGCGCCTCCGCCACCGCAGGATAAGACTTTGCGAACGCCGCGTCGTGCGCAAGATCGGCATTGCTGACCAGGGCCCCGATGCGCAAGCCGCCATCGGCCAGGCGGTCGATCGCATCGAGCCCCTCAAGATGCGTGAGATCGACGAGACGATCCGGACGGCTGACGCCGCCCTTCATCAGATCGAGCAGATTGGTGCCGGCAGCGAGATAGCTCGCGCCCGGCTGCGCGGCAGCGGCGACGGCCTCGGCGACCGTGGCAGGCCTGACGTAATCGAACGGTTTCATGCGGAGCGCCTCTGATTGGATTCATCCATGCCGGCCTGCGCCTCGAGCACGGCATCGACGATGCCGGCATAGGCGCCGCAGCGGCAGAGATTGCCGCTCATGCATTCGCGGATGCGCTCGGGATCGCTACCGGCCTGGGCTTCACGCATCATGCCGATCGCGCTCATGATCTGGCCGGGTGTGCAGAAGCCGCACTGAAATCCGTCATGGGCGATGAAGGCAGCCTGCACGGGATGAAGCTGGTCACTACGCGCGACGCCTTCGATGGTGACGATGTCGGCGCCCTCATGGCTGATGGCGAGCGCGAGGCAGGAATTGATACGTTTGCCGTCGACGAGAATGGTGCAGGCGCCGCATTGGCCGCGGTCGCATCCCTTCTTGGTTCCGGTCAGATGGAGGCGCTCACGCAGAAGATCGAGCAGCGTCACGCGCGGATCGTCGAGGACGAATTCGCGCCGCGCACCGTTCACGGTGAGGCTGATGGAGTGGTTCATACAAGGCTCCGATCAGAGATGGACATGAGTGATCGTGCGGCGCGCCACCGCCGTGGCCGCCGTCGATATCGCGCCGTTCGGACATGATCCGGCCGACGTGTCAGCGGATATACGGAGGCCCCCTCCGGTTAACAAGGGCCGCCGGGAAAATATCGGAATCCGTCAAAAGCCCGTGCGCAAACAACGCGGTGCAGCCCTGCATGGGTTCAATCTAACCAATTCGTGATCTACATTGCTGGCATGGACGACCACACTGACCAGACCCGCAAGCCGCGCGCCGATGCCGTGCGCAATCGCGAGCGCGTGCTCGAAGCCGCCAAGGCCGTATTCAACGCCGGCGGTCCGGAGGCGAGCCTGGAGGCCGTTGCAAAGCGCGCCGGCGTTGGCATCGGCACGCTCTACCGGCATTTCCCGACGCGCGAGGATTTGTTCGAGGCAGTCTACCGGCGCGAGGTCGAGCAGCTCAGCGAGCTCGCCGAGCAGTTGAAGAATGCAAAGGACCCGGTCGACGCGCTGCGGCGCTGGCTGCGCTCCAACGTCGAATTCGTTGCCACCAAAAAAGGCATGTCGGCCGCGCTGGCGCTGACGTTCCAGAGCTCGTCGGAACTCGCGGCGTTCTCGATGGACCGGCTGACCAAGGCGATCGGCTCGCTGCTCGACCGCGCGGTCGCGGCCGGCCAGATGCGTGGCGATGTCAGCCCGGAGGACCTGCTCAGGGCCCTGGTCGGCATGTGCTACATGCACGACCAGCCCGGCTGGCAATCGTCGGTGCTTCGCATGCTCGATGTGTTCGTCGACGGATTGCGCGTTCAGCCGGCCGGCAAAGCCAAGGCGAGCGCTGCCAAGGCGGCGAAGCCGGCCGCAAAGCGGAAGCGGTAGCGGCGCGCGGGATGTGCTAGGATCGGCGTCGCCGGGATTTCAATGCGGAGCTTGCCATGCGCATTGCCGCCTTGCTGGTCGCTCTCAGTTTTACCTTCAGCCCCGCCTCAGCGTTTGCCGACGACGTTGCGGCGGCGCAGGGCGTCATCCGCGCCCAGGAACAGGCATTCGTTCGCGACGATGCGGCCACGGCCTATTCGTATGCCGCACCGGCAATCCGGGAGATCTTCCCCGCGCCCGACATTTTCATGTCGATGGTGCAGAACGGCTACGCACCGGTCTACCGTCACAGGAGCTTTGAGTTCGGCGACAACAAGACCGAGGGCAACTGGATCGCCCAGCGCGTCCATATCGTCGATGCCAATGGCGAATCCTGGGAAGCAATCTACACGCTCGAGCAGCAAGCGGACGGCAGCTACAAGATCACCGGCTGCTCGCTGCTGAAGGCGGGACAGGCGGTTTAGGTCGCGAAGCCGGGACCGGTCTTGACCGAATTCATCCGCGAGCGGATCAGCAGCGTCAGAACGATGCCGACATTGACGGCATTCCAAGCCACGCCGTTGGCGAACGCCGCAGCGTAGGAACCGGTCGCATCAAAAATGACGCCCGACACCCAGCCGCCGAGGGACATGCCGAACACGGAGGCGAAAACCACGATGCCGACGCGCGTTGCGGCTTCGCTCGCCGGCATCGCCTCACGCACGATGATGGCGTAGCTCGGCACGATGCCGCCCTGGAACAGGCCGAACATTGCCGAGATCAGATAGAGCGAAGTGAGGCTGTCGAAGAACAGGTAAAATACCAGCGCGAAGCCTTGCGCCAATGCCCCGACCAGCAGCGTGGGGATGCCGCCGATCTTGTCGGCGAGGTAGCCCGAGCCGATCCGGCTGACGATGCCGCAGGCCATCATCAGGGACAGCATCTCGGCGCCGCGCGCCACGCCATAACCGAGATCGCCGCAATAGGCGACGATGTGGACCTGCGGCATTGCCATGGCGACGCAGCAGGCGATGCTGGCGATCGAGAGCAGCACGGTCAGCGTGTTGGTCGAGAGCTTGAGATCGACGCGCGGCGGCGGCGCGTTGGCGTGATCGCGGACCTTGTCGTCGCCCATCTGCATGCGTAGGACCAGCACCAGGACCGTCATCAGGATGGCGCAAACGATGCCGATGCCGATATGGGTCGTGCGCCAGCCCGCGGTCTGCATGCCCCAACTCACGATCGGCGGCCACATCGTGCCGGCGACATAGTTGCCGCTTGCGACGATGGTCACGGCCAACCCGCGATAGCGCTCGAACCAGTGCGAGGCCTCCGCCATCAGCGGAGCGAAAGTCGCGGAAGTGCCCAGCCCGATCAGGAAATAGGCCGCCACGAATTGCCAGAGGTGGGTCGACAATCCCGCCAGCACGTTGGCAACGCCGAGGAAGGCGATGCTGATCGCCATCGCCGGCACGATGCCGAACTTGTCGGTGATCTTGCCGGCGATCACGCCACCGAGACCGAAACCGAACATCATGAGAGTGAAGGCCAGCGACACTGCGCCGCGCGTGGCGCCGAATTCGGCCTGCACGACGGGAATCACCACCACGACCGCCCACATGCCGACGGCGCCGATCGAGCCGATCAGAAGCGCGATGACGAGCCGCACCCAGGCCTGACGGGAATCAGGGGTGAAGGAGGCCGGTCTCTGTTCTGGATGATTTGGCGCGTGCACGGCAGCAAATTCTCCGCTGCCAGTCTTTTGGTCAAGCACGATGACGCGATGTTAGGCATGCGCTGTGCACTGCACTAGCGCCCTCCGCTGTCGTTCGAGCTAATTCCGCCCCGCGATCTCGCGAATCTGGACTTGGCTCTTCGAGCTGCCGGAATGACGCCATTTGGGCCCGAAATACCCCGGCCTGACCTCCTGCCGCCCCCTGCGTTAACCCTTTGCTAACCATACACCGGGCAAAAATTGCCGGGTGAAGTCGAGTGTCGTCAGCCGCGTAGAACGGGAGCCCCCGTGGACGCCAGTGCGGTGCCTCACTTTCGGAACGGCGGCCCATCGGCCGCCGCGCAGACGTTTGGGGCGCGCGGCCGGCGATCGCGCGGGGAGGCAGCTACCATGGTCGACGTCACCGCGGGACAGGGCGTAGGCGCAGCGAAGCCCGGCATCCCCTCCCTCACCGAGATCGTCAACATCCTCAAGCGCGGCGACATCGCGCTTGCGCTCGGCATCCTCACCATCCTGGTGGTGCTGATCCTGCCGCTGCCCTCGATCGTGCTGGACCTGTTCCTGGCGATCTCGATCACGCTCTCGATCCTGATCCTGATGACGTCGCTGTTCATCCAGGCGCCATTGGAATTCTCGGCCTTCCCGACCATCCTTCTGATCTCGACCATGCTGCGCCTGTCGCTCAACATGGCCTCGACCCGCCTGATCCTGTCCCACGGGCACGAGGGCACGGACGCCGCCGGTCACGTCATCGAGGCCTTCGGCAGCTTCGTGATGGGCGGCAATTTCGTCATCGGCATCATCGTCTTCGCCATCCTGATCATCGTCAACTTCGTCGTCATCACCAAGGGTTCGGGCCGTATCGCCGAAGTCGCCGCCCGCTTCCACCTCGATGCCATGCCCGGCAAGCAGATGGCGATCGACGCCGATCTCTCCGCCGGCCTGATCGACGAGAAGGTCGCCAAGCAGCGGCGCAAGGAGCTCGAGGACGAGAGCGGCTTCTTCGGCGCCATGGACGGTGCCTCCAAATTCGTCCGGGGCGATGCCATCGCTGGCCTGCTGATCGTCTTCATCAACGTCGTCGGCGGCATGATCATCGGCGTGGCGCAGCAGGGTCTCTCCTTCGCCGATGCCGGGCGCAGCTACACGCTGCTGACGGTCGGTGACGGCCTCGTTACCCAGGTGCCGGCGCTGATCGTCTCGACCGCCGCCGGCCTGCTCGTCTCCAAGGCCGGTGTTTCCGGCGCCGCCGACAAGGCGCTGATGAAGCAGTTCTCCGGCTATCCGCAGGCGCTCGCGATGTCCTCGGCGGTCATGCTGGTGCTGGCCGCCCTGCCGGGCATTCCAACCATCCCCTTCCTGGCGCTCGGCGCCGGCGCCGGCGCCCTCGCCTGGCACGCACGCAACCACAAGCGCACCGCCGTCAAGGCCGAGGAAGCCGCCAAGGCCGCGCCCACGGCCGGCACGCCCGGTGCACCCGGCGCCGCCGGAGCCGAGGAGCCGATCTCGGCGGCGCTCAAGATCGACGACCTCAAGATCGAGCTCGGCTATGCGCTCCTGCCGCTGGTCAACGGGCCCGACGGCACCGATCGCCTCACCGAGCAGATCAAGGCGCTGCGCCGTTCGCTCGCGATCGAGATGGGTTTCGTGATGCCCGCGGTACGCATCCTCGACAACGTCCAGCTCGAAGCCAACACCTACATCATCAAGATCAAGGAGGTCGACGCCGGCACCGGCAAGATCTGGCCGAGCCAGTTCATGGTCATGGACCCCGGCGGCAGCCAGGTGCAGGTGCCCGGCATCCACACCACCGAGCCGACCTTCGGCCTGCCCGCGACCTGGGTCGACGCCAGCCTCAAGGAAGAGGCTTCGCTCAAGGGCTACACCGTCGTTGACGCCGCGACCGTGCTCTCGACCCACCTCACCGAGCTGCTCAAGGCCAACATGTCGGACCTGCTCTCCTATGGCGAAGTGCAGAAGCTGCTCAAGGAGCTGCCGAAGGAGCAGGGCGAGCTGGTCAAGGACATCGTTCCGGGACAGGTCACCGTCTCCGGCATCCAGCGCGTACTGCAACTGCTGCTCGCCGAACGGATCTCGATCCGCGACCTCTCGACCATCCTCGAAGGCATCGCGGATTCGCTGGCCTTCTCGCGCAATCCCGCCACCATGGTCGAGCATGTCCGTGCCCGCCTGGCCCGGCAGATCTGCGCGCAGAACACGTCCTACGCCGGTTATCTGCCGCTGATCGCCCTGTCGGCGCGCTGGGAGCAGGCCTTTGCCGAATCCATTATCGGCCAGGGTGAGGAGCGCAGCCTCGCGATGCAGCCCTCGAAACTCTCGGAGTTCATGACCGCCGTACGCGAAGCCTTCGAGCGCGCCGCGCGCGAGGGCGAGGCCCCGGTGCTGGTCACCTCTGCGGCAATTCGTCCCTTCGTGCGTTCTCTGGTCGAGCGGTTCCGTGCCCAGACCACCGTGCTGTCGCAGGCTGAAATCCACCCCAGGGCGAAGTTGAAAACGGTCGGAAGCGTCTGATTTGCCTCAAGAAGCCGTGTGTTTTTCGGCCACAGGCAAATGATTTTTGAGCTCTTGGCGCCTTGTCGACCAAATGCAGGAAAGGCGCCTTGCAGGCAAATTACAGCATTGAAATAATTATATAATTGAACGATCAAGGATCACTCTTGATCGCGACTTTTCACAAGCGTTCACGCTCTTGTGATGCCCCCTTGGGAACGAATCCTCCCGATACTACGTTGTTCGGCATCGGAAGCATGAACCTGCCGAACAGGCTGGAGACTACTTCAGGTAGATGGCGGCAGGAGGCTTCCATGAACCACTCGATCTACAGCGCAGATCGCTCGACCCATTTGAAGATTGTGGTCGTGGCGCTCGTCGCAGGGATCGCGGTGACGGGCCTCGGCATTACGGCGCGAGCGACGGGTTCGGATGAAGGCTTGACCCAGACGGCTCGTGTCATCAAGGCCGGCAAGTCGGTTGTTATCACCAGTTCGAACGCGTCCCTCGTTCGCTAAGGAGATCTGAGTTTCAGGAATTCACGCGGCTCTTTACCAGCCCCCCAAAGTCGCCACGTGGATATGTAGACGACCCAACCCCAAGTCGACTACAGAAAGCGCCCGCCCCCCACGGGCGCTTTCTCATGTCTGGGGTGACGATTCCGCTGCAAATGCAGCGCGGGCATCCCTTCAAAATTGCTGCTGTGATTCCCCGCGAAGGTAGGGAATCCAGTACGCCGCAGCTTCTCCGTGTCCCTTCACCGCCTCTGGAATACTAGATCGTCCGCCCCAGTGCGCAAGTGCGCACAAAGCGGACGATGACACTGGTGCGTAACGAACCTTCACGACGAGATCACCTCGCCCGATAGCGGCTACTGCGCCCCATAGGTGCACGGTTGAGGCTGCGGCGGCGAAGAGGTCGTCCTGGCTAGCAGTGAGCGGAGGGTAGATGCGCTTGCGTGGTCGCCTTTGCGGCCGCAGCGGGCGGCTCAGGCCTCGCGCAGGTCCGACGGCGTCGCGCCAAAGCGCTTGCGGAAGGCGCGGTTGAAATAGGACAGATCGGAGAAGCCCGAGGAATGCGCGATGTCGCTGATCTTGCGGGTCCGGGCACGGGGATCGCCAAGCAGCTTTCGCGCCAGCAACAGGCGCTGCTCCAGCACGAACTCGGTGAAGGTCGTGCCGGCCTGCTCGAACAGGCGCTGCGCCTGGCGCGCACTGAGGCCCGAGCGCGTCGCGATCTCGGACAGGCAGAGATCGTTGCGGCCGAGCCCGGCCATCACGTCGGCGCGCATGAGATCGAGGCGGGCCGCCGCCTGTCCCCGCCCGCGGGCCAGGTTCGCATGCTCCGCATCGGTGCCGAGCAGGAGGCCGACCAGATCGACCATGTGCTGCGCGGTCAGACGCTGGCCGACGGCGTCGAGATGCGGCGCGTGATTGGCGGCGAGCGCATGGTAGCGGAAGATCGTCTCGGCAACTGCACCGTCGGAGAGCACCTGCGACAGCTTGTCCTCGGCGCGCGGATTGATGTCGAGCAGCGCGCGGCGCGGCATGCGGATGGTGGTGAAGCGATCTTCGTCGGTGTGGCCGACGGTGCCGGTGAGGCTCATGTCGACGAGCACCATTTGCGCGGGCGCGAGCTCTACGGTGTGGCCGTTCTGCCCGACGCGGACGAGGCCCGCATGGGCAGCAATCAGGATGAGATCGTCGCTGCCGTCGGCAAGGCCGCCCTGCGTGCGCGAATATTGCGCCGAGGCGCCTTCAGGAATGGCCAGCGCGATATTGTCGACCACGCTGATCTGGAGCCGGCAATCGATGCTGTCGCCATGGCTCGGCCCGATATCGAGGCCGCAGGAGCCGAAGGCCCGCTCGCGCCAATGTTCGAACGCGGGACCGTGCGGCAGCCCTGCATATTGGTGGACGAAGATGCCCGGCGTCTTTGCTGCATCCATCTGATTTCTTGCCCTCCGCGGCGCCGCAACGTACGGCGCCGACTTCAAATTCCGGGCATTTGACGCCACAAATTGCAGAGAGGTTCAAATCAAGGGCGGATTCAGCGAGATTTGTCGAATTGCGACGGCAGAACGGACAATGGCGACAATGGCCTGCGCTTGTAGCCCGCACGGAGCAAAGCGGAATGCGGGACGGTGGTCCCGGATTGCGCGGAGCCTGTCATCGGGCGGCGCTTCCGGCCGACCCGTTGGCTCCATCCGGGTTACGACAGCGACTATTTCTTCGCCGGAACTTGCTGCTGTGACTGGGACGGCGGTACGGTCTCGATCAGCTTGCCGGAAAACACTGGCGCCGAGGTCGGCTGGCCGTTGGGCGAGCCGCCGGCCTGCTCGACGGTGACGGCATAGGTGGCGCCATTGACGACGTCGGCATCGTAGGAGCCGAGCACCGGACGCGCGGTGAAGTCGCCCGTCCCGATCACGCCGAGCGAGCGCGGACGGGGCAGCTTGTCGGAGATCAGCCAGAGCTCGAAGCTCTTGCCGGGCTCCAGCGTCGCACCGACCTTGCGCACCGTGAAATTCCGCGTTGCACCGTCGATGGTGAGAATGAAGGCGGCGCCGCCGCCCTGGCCCTGCAACAGCGCGACAAATTGCGAAGACGCCGTGAGCGGCGCAGGTGTCTTCACCTCGACCGTCTGGATGCGCGGTGCAGGCCGCAGCGCGCCGGGCAGCGCGTCGGGCTGGAAAATCTGAAGCGACAGCGTCACGAGCAGCGCGGCCGCGAGCGCGCCAAGGGCGGATGCGATGGTGCGCCAGCGCTTCACACGGCTTTCAAGCCCGATCACGTTGGTGCTGTCGACGACCGGCACCTGCAGCGCGCGCGCGACTTCAGGATCGGGCGCATGAACCTGCGGCATGAAGATCGGCAAGACGTCGGGAAGCGCATCGGGCGCCGGCCGCTCCGTCTCGGGCTGCTCTGCTTCGGGAGGCTGCGGCTCCGGTTGCTGCGCGTCCTCCGATGGCGTCTCCGGCGGCGAAGTATCGAGCGAGGAAAACTCCGGCACAGGTGGCGGAGGCGGCGGGGCTTCGGGCAGCGCGGGCGGCTCCTGCGCAAAGGCCGTCCGCGCGAGCTCGGACCTGATGTTCTCCCACACGATCGGACGCGGCTCGACCGAGCCGACCATCTGGTTGAGGGCACCGAGCCGGAAGGCCCAGGCCTGCACGACATCGGCGAACGCCTTGTCCACCGCCATCATGGTCTCGACCTGCGCCCGCTCGTCGGCATCGAGCGTGCCCAGCACATATTCCGCGGCGAGCGCGATATGGTCCTCCGTGTAGGCCATCAAATTCTGTCCAGAACCACCCTCGCCAGTCTGACCCTCATAGTCCGAGGCACTCCCGGATGTCCAACATGCTGCGCCGCAACCACGTCTTCACCGTGTTGACGGGCGCGGCGAATTTCTCCGCCAATTGCTCGCGGCTCCAGCCGTTGTAATAGGCGAGAAGCACGAGCCTCTGACGATCCGGCTCGAGCCGGCCGATACATTCCAGAAGCCGCTTCAACTCCTCGGTCATCTGCCGGCGCGCCAGCGGATCGGGGCTGTCGGCCGCAACCTCCATCGCCTGAGGCTCTTCCTCGATGGAGACGTCTGACTTCTTGCGCACGATGTCGATCGCACGGTTGCGCGCGATCGACGCCATCCACGTGATCGGCGACGACAGAGCCGGATTGAACTGCCCCGCGCTATTCCAGATCTTGACGTAGGTCTCCTGAATGACCTCCTCTGCGAGATCCTGTCGGCGCAAGATACGGAGCACGACGCCATAGAGTTTCGCGCGCGTGGCGACGTAGAGGCGCTCGAACGCGGCCTGATCGCCCTTCGCCACCGCCTCAATCAACCCGACCAGCTCTGCTGGCGTCAGCATTCAGCCCCCCGACGCGCGGGTCCCGACGCTTCCGCGCGGGCCCTGGCACCCCGCTACCATAGCGCGCCACAAAGCCGACCACCAAGGGGCGCGGCGCCAGACTGTGGACAGCAAATACGAAAACCCGGACCTTGTGGGTCCGGGTTTCACAAATTCTCGGCGGTCCGGGGTTAGTGCGTCAGGCGACAGCGCCGATGCGGGCGCGCATCAGCCCGATGCTGTCGAGGTCGGCCTGCTCACGGGCGTTTTCTTCGGCGCGTTCACGGGCTTGGTCGCGCTCGTCGAGGAGCTCGACTTTCTTCAGTTCCTCGAAGGCCTCGGCGAGCGCAGCCTTGGCTTCGTCGAGCTGCCCCTTCAGCTCGTCGGCCGAGCGGGTCAGGTTCTCGCGGCGCTGGATCGCGGCCTTGGCGTAGGTCGGATAGGCGAAGTGCGAGGGATCGTTGATCCCGGCACGCTCCTGCTCGGTCGTGATCTCGCGTTCAAGATCGGTCGACATCCGCTGGAAGTCGGCGATCATGGTCTCGATCTGGGCGACCCGGCGGCGCTTCTCGTCGACCTGAAACTTCTTCAGGCGGATGAGGGTATCACGTGACTTCATCGACTCATACTCCCCAGAAGTCCCCTAGCTGCACGTGGGACGTCAGCGGTCTCCCCAAAGGCCGACTGGGGCCAAGACCGGCTCTGCTACTCTGTGGGGTCGGATGATGACCTGACAAAGTTAGCGTTCCGTTTCCAAGCTACCGAGGATTTGCGCCAATTGGCGATAGCCGTCCGAAAGTGATGCATTTTCGTCCTTGCGCTGGCGCAGGAAGGCCTCCAGCGGCTCGTGCAGCCGGATCGCCTCGTCGACCTCCGGGCTGGAGCCGGCCCGGTAGGCCCCGAGCCGGATCAACTCCTCCATGTCGGCATAGGTCGCCATCACCTGGCGCGCCCGCTGGATCGTCGGCCAGAACTGCGGATCGGCCGATTTCGGCATGGTGCGGGAGACGGATTTGAGGATGTTGATCGCGGGGTAGCGGCCGCGCTCGGCGATCGAGCGCTGCATCACGATGTGGCCGTCGAGGATGCCGCGGACGGCGTCGGCGATCGGCTCGTTGTGGTCGTCGCCGTCGACCAGCACCGTGAAGATCGCGGTGATGGCGCCCTCTCCCAAGCCCGGACCGGCACGCTCCAAAAGTTTCGGCAGCTCGGTGAAGACGGTCGGCGTATAGCCCTTGGCGGTCGGTGGCTCGCCGGCGGACAGGCCGATCTCGCGCTGGGCCATGGCAAAGCGTGTCACCGAATCCATCAGGCAGAGGACATCCTTGTCCTCGTCGCGAAAATATTCGGCGACCGCGAGTGTAAGGTACGCGGCCTGCCGGCGCATCAGGGCCGGCTCGTCCGAAGTCGCAACAACCACGACGGAGCGCGCCAGGCCCTCCTCGCCGAGGTCGTCCTGCAGGAATTCCTGAACCTCACGGCCGCGCTCGCCGATCAGCCCGATGACGCTGACAGCGGCATCGACGTTGCGCGCAAGCATCGACAGCAGCACCGACTTGCCGACGCCGGAGCCGGCGAAGATACCCATGCGCTGGCCGCGGCAGCAGGTGAGGAACGTGTTCATCGCGCGGACGCCGAGATCGAGCGGCGCGCCGACGCGCTTCCTCGAATGCGCCGGCGGCGGCGCGTTGCGGAACGCCATCGGCGAGGCCCCCCTGCGGCAGCGGCCCCTTGCCGTCGATCGGCTCGCCCAGCGCATTGACGACGCGGCCGAGCCAGGCCGACGAAGGCCGCACCTGGTTCGCGGCATTGGCGATAACCGCCTTGCAGCCGCGGCGCACACCGTCGAGGCCGGCGAACGGCATCACGACAGCATTGTTGCCGGAGAAGCCGATCACCTCGCAGGGAATGGAACGGTTGGCACCGGTCTCGATCACGAGCCGCGCGCCGACCGACATCGCGTGAATCGGCCCGGCCACTTCGACCATCAGGCCGCGAACGCCGACCACGCGGCCATAAATGTTGACGCCGTCGATATCGCCGATCTGTTCGGCAAGAGCCTTCATAAGGGGGCCTTCATAAGGGGCGCGCTTTCCTCAAGATCCTCAAGGGCTTCATGGCGAAAACCTTAAGTTTCGCCACATTTCTGAACGGCGCTTAACTTCGTGTTTACCCGCATCATTAATCATTGCGTCACTGTCTTTGTGACTGAGCGTGACTCCCTTCCAGAAGAAGGCTGAGTCACGGGAGTCGGTTAGGCCCGTCTCTTAAAGTGGAGCTTGAACGGAATCGGGTGACGAAAGCTGCTTCGCGCGCAAGACCTTAGGGCGATTCGACAAAAATTGCACCGGGAGGACTTGCGCTCCAGAATCAGAGTTTGTTAACCATCTGTTGTCAGGATCCGAATCAGTTGTTCAAAGGCGTTTTGTTGAGTGCCGCGAATGCGGCCGACCTGACGCCCGGGAGCGGCGACTATGGGGAACTGGCATGCGCGTTTTGCTGATTGAAGATGACAGCGCCGTCGCGCAGTCGATCGAGCTGATGCTGAAGTCTGAGAGCTTCAACGTCTACACGACCGATTTGGGGGAAGAAGGCGTCGATCTCGGTAAGCTATACGATTACGACATTATTCTTCTCGACCTCAACCTGCCCGACATGTCCGGCTACGACGTGCTCAAGCAGCTCCGGGTCTCCAAGATCAAGACACCGATTCTGATCCTCTCCGGCCTCGCCGGCATCGAGGACAAGGTCAAGGGTCTCGGCGTCGGCGCCGACGACTACATGACCAAGCCCTTCCACAAGGACGAGCTGGTGGCCCGCATCCACGCGATCGTGCGCCGCTCCAAGGGCCATGCCCAATCGGTCATCCAGACCGGCGACCTCGTCGTCAACCTCGACACCAAGACGGTGGAAGTCGGCGGCCAGCGCGTGCATCTGACCGGCAAGGAATATCAGATGCTGGAGCTGCTCAGCTTGCGCAAGGGCACGACCCTCACCAAGGAAATGTTCCTCAACCATCTCTACGGCGGCATGGACGAGCCGGAGCTGAAGATCATCGACGTCTTCATCTGCAAGCTCCGCAAGAAGCTCGCGAACGCCTCCGAGGGACGCAACTTCATCGAGACCGTGTGGGGCCGCGGCTACGTGCTGCGCGAGCCGCACGAGCACGAAGAGCGAATTCCCGCCTGATTTTGGGCTACGTCGCGAGCCCCCAGGGGCTCGCTCCTCCCAGCCTGGACCCCGCCGCAAATGGCGGGGTTTTGTTTTTTGGGGACGCGAACGCCGCTTCATCGCCCTCGCGCGGTTGAACCGCTATCCTCCCCCCGCCGACGAATGGTCGCTGCACGATGGGGGAACGATGATCCTGCAATCACTCGCCGGCCTGCCCGCCTTCCTGGTCTATTTCTGCACTGGGCTGGTCGCGATCGTGGCGTATCTGTTCGTCTATACCCGCATCACCCCGCACAACGAGTTCCAGCTCATCCGCGACAACGATCCGGCCGCGGCGATCGCGCTCGGCCTCAGCCTGCTTGGCTTCGTGGCGCCGCTGGTGAGCGCGATCGCGCATTCGGCCAATGTGCTGGACTGCCTGACCTGGGCGATGATCGCGCTGATCGTCCAGATCATCGTGTTCTTTCTCGTGAAGGTCCCGGTGCCGAACCTGTCGGCACGGATCGCCGCCGGCGAGCTTGCCCCGGCAATCTGGCTCGGACTGTCCTCGCTCGCCGCGGGCCTGCTGAACGCCGCCAGCATGATCTACTGACATGGCCGACAAACCCACCAAGGAGTTCGGCAAGCGCCGGCCGGCGCCGGTGCCGGCGGCTCCACGGGAGCCGGTGAAGCGCTCCGGCCATGTCGCCCTGCTCGTGATGGGCACGATCGCGGTTGGCACCACCGCCTACACGCTGATGCCGCGGCAGAATTGCGATCCGCCTCCGCCCGGAGCTGTGCCGGGGCAGGCGAGCACGACGTGCAGCACTAGCCGCAGCTCCTCGAGCGGCGGCGGCAGCTCGCGCTGGTCGTCGCGATCGAGCTTCTTCAGCAGCGACTCATCGAGCCATTCCTCGTCGGGAACATCGTCCGATTCAGGCTCGGGTGGCGTGACGCGCGGCGGCTTCGGCTCCTTTGCACACGGCTTCTCGGGCGGCGGCTAAGACGCAAGGTTTTGAATTCAACGCCGCGCGCGGCTCTGCTTAGGTAGCGGCGCGGGAGGAAGCGCGATGAAACGTTCGCGAAGGGTTGTGCTCACCTTGATGGGCAGCGCCGCGGCCGGCGCGGTCTCGATGGGACTAGTGAAACGCGAACGGCCCTGTGGCCCCGGCCTCGAAGGTGTTCCGGGCATCGACGGCAAACCCTACTGCCGTCCGACCTATGGCGGCTTCGGCGGCACGCTGCATCACATGCACGGCCACGGCGGCCATGGCCATGGTGGTCAAGGCCACGGCGGTCACGGCGGCGGCTGACCCATGCAACGCATCACCTGTCCCGAGCGCGACGATTGGCGCGAGACCGCCGAACAATGCGGCTTCGCCTTCCACACCATCGACGGCGAGCGCTATTGGGACGAGCGCGCCTATTACGGCTTCACGCTCGACGAGATCGAGCGCGGCATCGAGACCCCGACCGGCGAGATCGACGCGATGTGCCTGGAGCTTGCCGGCCGCGTGATCGGCGACGAGCGCCGGCTGCGACGACTGGGAATTCCGGAAGCCTTCTGGAATCTGATCGCGGAGAGCTGGGAACGCGACGACCGCAGCCTCTACGGCCGGCTCGATCTCAGGTTCAACGGCGAGGCGCCCGCCAAGCTGCTCGAATACAACGCCGACACACCGACCTCGATCTTCGAGGCCGCGGTGTTTCAATGGACCTGGCTCGAACAGGCAATCGAACGGCGCATCATCCCGTCGCGCTCCGATCAGTTCAACTCCATCCACGAGCGGTTGATCGAGGCGTGGAAGACGATCGGCGCCGGTCACCATCTGCATCTCACCGGCACCACGGGCAATGACGAGGACGCCGGCACGCTGGCCTACCTCGAAGACACCGCGCGCCAGGCGGGGCTCGCGACCACGCTGCTCGACATCGAGGAGATCGGCTGGCGAGACGAGGCCGGCGCCTTCGTCGATGTCGACGACCGCGACATCGCGCTCGTCTTCAAGCTCTATCCCCGGGAGTGGATGTTCCACGACGCCTTCGGCGTAAAGCTCGCGGGCGCCACAACGCGCTGGATCGAGCCGCCATGGAAGGCTGTGCTCTCCAACAAGGGCATCCTGCCGCTGCTCTGGGAGATGTTTCCGAACCATCCGAATTTGCTGCCGGCCTTCTTCGAGGACGATCCGCGGGCAGCCGAGCTCGGCAGTTCCTATGTGCGCAAGCCGCTGCTGTCGCGCGAAGGCGCCAATGTCACGCTGGTCTCCGGCGGGATGCCGCTCGACGAGCACGCAGGCCCCTACGGCGCGGAAGGATTCGTGCGCCAGGCGCTGTCGCCGCTGCCGAACTTTTCAGGCGTCTATCCGGTGGTCGGAAGCTGGCTGGTGAATCACGAGCCGTGCGGTTTGTCGATCCGCGAGGACGAGAGCCCGATCACGGGCAACGGCTCGCGCTTCCTGCCGCATGCGATCTTGTAAGGCATCTGTCATTCCGGGGCGCTCGCGAAGCGAGCGAGCCCGGAATGAAAGAGCTCACCGCGCGGCGGCGATCTTGAGTGGCTGCGGCATCAATCCCCCCATGGGACGGCCGGAGCGCGCCGGGTTGAGCTGATAGAGACCGCGGCGGTCGGCGATGGGACGGAATGCATCGGTGATGCCGACGACGGATTCGGCGGCACCAAGCAGCAGCGTGCCGTCGGCCTCCATGCACTTCGCCATGCGCTCGAAGATCACCGCCTTGGTGTCCTGGTCGAAATAGATCAGCACGTTGCGGCAGAAGATGACGTCGAACGTGCCGAGATGGGAGAAGTCCTGCAACAGATTGAGCTGGCGGAACTGCACCATCGCGCGGATGTCGGCATTGAGCTGCCAGAGCTCGCCCGACTGCGTGAAGTACTTCATCAGGTGCTGGATCGGCAGGCCGCGCTGCACCTCGAACTGGCTGTAGACGCCGGCCTTGGATTTCTCCAGCACCTCCTGCGACAGATCGGTGGCGACGATCTCGATACGCCAGCCGGCGAAGGCCGCGCCCATCTCCTTCACGCACATGGCGATCGAATAAGGCTCCTGCCCCGTCGACGACGCCGCCGACCAGATGCGCAGCGACTTGCGCGCCGCTCGCGCCTGGATCAGGCCCGGCAGGATCGTGTCGCGCAGATGATCGAACGGGATCTTGTCGCGGTAGAAGAAGGTCTCGTTGGTGGTCATCGCTTCGACCACATCGGTCGCAAGCCGGCCATCACCGTTCCTGATCTTCAGCACGAGATCGGGAATGCCGGAAAGGCTCGCCTTGCGGGCAAGCGGCAACAGACGGCTCTCGATCAGATACTGCTTGTCAGCGGAGAGATCGAGGCCGGAGCGCTCTTTCAGGAATTTGCGCAGATACTCGTAGTCCGCCGGCGTCACGAGCGGTCTCCCGCGAACAGGCGATTGACCTTGGCGGCGATCTGGTTGAGCGGCAGGATCGCCGCGCAGATGCCCGCATTGGCCGCCGCGCCGGGCATGCCCCAGACCACGCTCGAGGCTTCGTCCTGGGCAATGACGCTGCCGCCGGCCGCGACGATGTCCTTGCCGCCGCGCATGCCGTCCGAGCCCATGCCCGTCAGGATCACGGAGAGGATGTTGCCATGCCAGATGTCGATGGCGGAAGTGAAGAGCGGATCGACCGCTGGCTTGCAGAAATTGACGGCGGGACCGTCGTCGAGTGCGATCACCACGTCCGCGCCGTTGCGCGCGACACGCATGTGCTTGCCGCCGGGCGCCAGATAGATCCGTCCCGGCTTCACCGGCTCGCCGTCAACCGCCTCGCTCGCCGGCCGGCGGCTCGTACGCGCCAGATGCTCGGCAAGAATGGTGGTGAAGGTCGGCGGCATGTGCTGGGTGATCAGCACCGGAAAGCGATCGATCACCGGGCCAAGTTCGGTGACGAGCGCCATCAACGCCTGAGGACCGCCGGTCGAGGAGCCGATCAGCAGCACCTTCGGGGCCTGGGTCGAGAACGGGCGCGTGGCCATCGACAGTGATGACGGCGGATGCACGGCCGGGGCCGCTGCAGGCGCGGCAGGCCGCGCAACAACCGGTCCACGCGCGGCCGGT
>NZ_LGHM01000190.1 GCF_001908185.1 Bradyrhizobium sp. AS23.2 | reverse complement strand
CTATCCGCGAAAGTTTTGAAAATGTGAGACTTGGAAGGTCCGGTTGTATCGCAACATTGCTGCGGTTGCACAAAGGCGGTCGGCATCGGAGCGAAGCGGACATCGCCGAAGATTTATGAGTACGTGCCTAGTGGCACCTCGATGGGGGCACTCGCGGCAGGGGATCGCAGCCGCCGATTTTTGCCGGAAGCGTCCCCCCGGCTCGCGAAAAAGCGCGAGATGCTCGGCCCGGCAGTGTCCGCGTTTAAGCCCCAGTGTCCTTAGTTGAATTTGGGAGTGTCCTAACTCGCCACACTGGTCGCTCAGGTTTGCTATAATACACAAAGACCAGTTAGGGAGGTTTCAGCCATGTGCATGCAAGCAGGGCGCCTATGGGGTTTCGGCCCATGGTACGGCTATTGCTTCGGGGGGCCTCCAGGATGGAGACCAAGCCGACGCGAAAGAACCGAGGAGCTTAAGGACTACATCGCGGAGTTGAAGGAGGCGCTTGAAGAGGCCGAGGAGCGCCTAAAGGAACTGGAAAAGTAAGTTGAGGGCCAACAGATCGAAGTCGGACGAGAACGCGGAAGGGCTGGCTGCACTCAAGCGCCACGTCCCGCACGCTTCTGCCCCATGCGCTTCGACTGGACGTAGACGCAGCCTGTGGGATCGCGAAAACAAAAAAAAGCCCCGCCTTAGCGGGGCGCTGATCAGGCAGCCATGGGGACCACGTTATCGGCAGCTGGTGCGGCCTGGTGATCGAGCAGAGCGCGGCGCGAGAGGTTGCCGGAATGCTCGGTGATGAACTTCGAATAGGTCCGCTCGATTTCCGCGACGCTCGTGTTGTGGCTTGCCGCGACGACCCGGATGGGGACGTTGAGCAGCAGGTTGCGGACAATCGAGCTATGGCGCAGCGCGTATAGCGTGACCTCGTCCGGATCGAGGCCGATGGCCTTGACGACCTCCGCGATGTCCTCGCGATAGTCGTCCGAGACGCCCTTGCCATCGACGCCCCAGGTCTTGCCATTGCTCTGCAACAGCAGCGGTGCGCTCGCGGGCCGACCCTTCGCCGCCTTCGCCAGCCGTTCGGCCAGCGCCGGGGTGATGTGCACGCTATAGCGCTCGACCTTCTTGCTCGTGCGGTTGAGGCCGCCGCCCTTGGCCGACTTCGGCATCATCAGCCGGGGCTCGGTCTTGTGCGCGATCAGGTCCCGCACATAGAGCCGAGCGGCCTGGGAGGGCCGCGCGCCGCTTTGCGCCAGCACGTCGGTGAACTCGCCGAGCTTCTCATCGTGGGCATACGCAGCCCCGACAAAGCTGATGACCTGCGGATCGGTCAGGATGACGTTGTTGACCTCGTTGGCATCGGGCAGCAACTGGAGCCCGGTCGTCCAGGCGTGCTCGTTCTTGATGCGCCGGTCGCTCTTGGCGGCGAGGTTGAGCGCCGCCTTGACCACCTTGCAGTACCGGTTGACGCTGGCCGGGGCCATCTTCGCCAGCAGCCCGTCGCGCCACTTGCGCAGCTCCTGGGAGTCGAGCAGCGGGACCGGCTTGGTCAGGAGGCTGGCGGGCAGATGGCCCTTCGGGGTCGTCGCGTTGCTCGCGCCCGCGCCGCGCGCCGCCAGATCGTCCTTGTATCGATCCATGGCGATCCCGAGAGTGACCGGCTTGTTGCCCTGTTCCTCCTCGACCTCGTCCTCGTCGCCGCCGCGCACCAGCTTGCGCACTTCGGTGACGGCTTGGCCGTAGTTGAAGATCGCCTTTCCGTCAGCCTTGTCGAAGTCGTCGGCGACGCCGAACTTCTTCAGCCATTCGCCGCCCTGGCCATCAGCGGCGCGGATCGACCAAGTGCCTGCGCCTTCGTTGCGGCGATAGCCGAGCGAGAGGCCGGGGCCGAGCCGTTGCCAGTGGGGCTTCTTGCGGATATCGAGCTTCAATCGCGCGGTGGGAGTCTCAAGAGAGTAGTTGCGGGGTTTAGCCATTGATCCTGCACATTCCTGTTTGTTTAGTGTCCGGCCCGGTGTCGGGAAGTGCGGGGTGCAACCTCTTGCGCCCCGCTTCAGGACTGTGCAGAATTTACTATGGATTTCAGGGGCTTAGAAGATCCCTGGGTAATGCAAGACGCTGCAAGGAAATGCAAAATTCTCCCACAAGGGGAGAAGGTGCAGTGGTGTTCGCTGCGATACTCACTCTGCCGTCTGCTCCCGCAGCTCCGCCACGTCCTTCGCCGTCAGCTTCGAGCCCTTCGTGCCGAACCGCGCCGTCACGTAGTTCGCCACCGCCGCGATCTCGTCGTCGGTGTAGGCATTGCCGAACGCCGGCATCGAGAGAGCGCCGTCGGGCGTGTGGCGCTTGGTGCCTGACAGCACGATCTGCGCGACGTTGGTGGCGGCGGGGTCGTTGACCGCCCAGGTGCCGGTCAGCGTCGCCATCGGCGAGACCGGGCTTTCGCCGCTCCAGCCATGGCAGCTGGCACAGGCGCTGGCGAACACCTTCTTGCCGCGCGCATCCGCCGTAACGCCGTCCTTATGCGAAGCGGGTGCGACGGGTGCCGTGGTTGCAGGCAGGTCGGGCGAGAGCACTGGCGGCACGCTGCGCAAATAAACGACGATCGCGCGGATGTCTTCGGGCGCGAGCTGGCTGAAGCTACGGTCGACCGCTTCACCCATCGGACCCGAAGCGGAGCCGTGGCCCGGGGCGTGGCCCAGCGAGAGATAGGAGATCAGATCCTCATCACGCCAGTTGCCGAGGCCCATCGCCTTGTCGGAGGAGATGTTGAAGGCGCGCCAGCCGGCCGTGATCGCGCCGCCGAACTTCTTGCGGTTGTCGAGCGCAAAGCCGAGATTGCGCGGCGTGTGGCACTCGCCGCAATGCGCCAGCGCTTCGGCGAGATACGCGCCGCGATTCCACTCCGGGCTCTTCGAGCTATCAGGCGTGAAGCGCGTGTCCGGATTGAACACGGCCGACCAGAAGATCATCGCCCAGCGCTGGTTGAACGGGAATGACAGCGTGTTCTCCGGCGCCTTCGCACGCACCGCCGGCAGGCTGAACAGATAGGCCTTCACCGCCAGCACGTCCTCGTCGGTCATGTAGGTGTAGGACGTATACGGCATCGCCGGATAGAGCCGCGCGCCGTCATGACGCTTGCCGTGCTGGACCGCGTTGAGGAAGTCCTGGTCGCTGTAATTGCCGATGCCGGTTTCCTTGTCCGGCGTGATGTTGGTCGAATAGAGCGTGCCGAACGGCAGCTTGAAGCCGAGCCCGCCGGAATATTCCTTGTCGCCCGGCTTGGTGTGGCAGACCATGCAGTCGGCGGCCTTCGCCAGATACTCGCCGCGTTCGACAATGCCAGCCTTTTCGAGTTTCGCCGGTACGCCGGTCGGCTTGCCGGCGCGATGATCCGCCAGCGCCACTTTCGTGCCGCCGGCGAAGTCGAGCGGGCCGGGCCCGCGGATGATCCAGACACCGAGCGCCACCGCCACGATGGCGATCGCGACGAGGCTTGCGAGGATACGCATTTTCCCGCTCATGCCTTCTTCCCCACAGCCAGGAGTTTTCGATCGATCGGCAGGCGACGCAGCGTCACGCCGGTTGCAGCAAGAATCGCGTTGCGCAGGGCCGGCGGTCCGGCGTTGACGCCGGCCTCACCAATGCCGCCGGGCGCCTCGCCGCTCTTGACCACGATGACCTCGATCTTCGGCGTCTCGTTGATGCGCATCATGCGGTAGTCGTGGAAGTTCGACTGCTGCACGCGGCCCTTGTCGATCGTGATCTCGCCATAGAGCGCGGCGGTGAGACCGAAGATCAGACCGCCCTCGATCTGCGCCTTCACCGTGTCCGGGTTGACCGCAATGCCGGTGTCCACCACCGAGGTGACGCGGCGGAGCGCGATCTCGCCGATGTCGTCGATCTCGGCTTCCACCACGGTCGCGATGAAGCTCGCGAATGACGGCTGTACGCAGACGCCACGTCCGACGCGCGCCGGCAACGGCTGGCCCCAGCCGGATTTTTCGGCGGCGAGGTTGAGCACGGCGAGCATGCGTGGGTTCTTCGTCAGCATGGACCTTCGGAATTCGATCGGGTCCTTGCCGGCCTTGCGCGCGAGCTCGTCCATCGCACACTCGACCGCGAACACGTTGTTGTTCGGGCCGACGCCGCGCCAGAAGCCGGTCGGCACCGCCGGCGGCTCGGCTCGGACATATTCGACATGGAAATTCGCGAAGTCGTAGGGAGCATCGACTGCGGCGTCGACTGCGTCGATGTCGATGCCCTTCTGGAACGCCGGCGGCAGCCAGCGCGCCAGGATTGCCGAGCCTGCAACCTTGTACTTCCAGGCCGCGACCTTGCCGTCGACAAGCGATGCGGTGATCTGGTCGCGATAGATCGGACGATAGACGTCGTGCTGGATGTCTTCCTCGCGGGTCCACACCACCTTCACGGGATAGTCGACCTGCTTGGCGATCTTCACCGCCGCAATCACCATGTCCGGTTCGAGCTTCCGGCCAAAACCGCCGCCGAGCAGGTGATTGTTGACGATCACCTTGTCGACGGGAAGGCCGGCAGCCTTTGCCGCCTCGGACTGCACGCGCGTCATGATCTGCGTGCCGGTCCAAATCTCGCAGGAGTCGGGTTTGACGTGCACGGTGGCGTTGATCGGCTCCATCGAGGCATGCGCCAGGAACGGCAGCTCATAGGCTGCCTCGAATTTGTCGCCGCTGGCCAGAGCCTTGGCGATGTCGCCGTCGGATTTCGCGACCGCGCCGTCCTTCTCGCTGGCCGCGCGCAGATCCTGCCAGATGTCCTTGGTGGAGATCTTAGCGTTCGGTCCTTCGTTCCACTCGATCTTGAGCGCTTCGAGGCCCTTCTTCGCCGCCCACATGTGATCGCCGATCACGGCGACCATGTCGTCGAGCACGACGATCTTGCGCACGCCGGGGAGTTTCACCGCGGCGCTGTCATCGACCTTGCCGACCTTGCCGCCGAACACGGGGCAGGCGGCGACGGTCGCGAACTTCATGCCGGGCAGGATCGCGTCGATGCCGTAGATGGCCTTGCCGTTGACCTTGTCCGGCGTGTCGAGCCGCTTCAGGGGCTGGCCGATGATGACGAAGTCTTTGGGGTCCTTGACTGCAGCGTCCTTCGGCGGCGTCTGGGCCTGCGCGGCGAGCGCCAGCTCGCCATAGCCGAGCTTGCGGCCGCTTGCGGCATGCGCGACCTCGCCCTTCGAGGCCGTGCAGCTCGCCGGTTCGACGCCCCATTGGCTGGCAGCCGCCTGAACCAGCATTGCGCGGGCGGTCGCGCCCGCCTTGCGCAGCGGCATCCACCAGGCGCGGATCGAGTTGGAGTTGCCGGTCACCTGGAGGCCGAAGGTCGGATTGCCGTAGAACTTGTCGTTCGGCGGCGCGTGCTGCACCTCGACCTTGCTCCAGTCGGCGTCGAGCTCTTCGGCGAGCACCGCAGAGATCGACGTGTAGGTGCCCTGGCCCATCTCGACCTGCGGCATGATCAGGACGGTGCGGCCCGTCTCGTCAATGCGGATGAAGGCATTGGGCGCAAACCTGCCGTCGGTCGAATCGCGCGGCTGCACCGGCTCGTTGACCGCAGCGCGCAGCGGCAGGTGGAAGGCGAGCAGGAAACCGGTCGCGAGGCCGCCGGTCAGAAGGGAGCGGCGGGAGACGCTGGGAAGAGTCTTGTCGATAATCATGGCGGACCTCACGACTGACGGCCGGTGGCGGCCTGCTTGATGGCCTCGCGGATGCGCACATAAGTGCCGCAGCGGCAGATGTTGCCGGCCATTGCAGCGTCGATGTCGGAATCGTCGGGGTTGGGCGTTGCGGCCAGCAGCGCAGCGGCCGCCATGATCTGGCCGGACTGGCAGTAACCGCACTGGATCACTTCGAGATCGAGCCAGGCCTTCTGGACCTTCGCGCCCGATGGCGTGTTGCCGACGTGCTCGATCGTGGTGATGGCGTGGTTCGCGACCGCGCTGACCGGCAGGACGCAGGAGCGCACCGCCTTGCCGTCGACATGCACCGTGCACGCGCCGCATTGCGCGATGCCGCAGCCGAACTTGGTGCCGGTCATGCCGAGGATGTCGCGCAGCACCCACAGCAGCGGCATTTCAGGTGGCGCGTCGAAGGACTTTGTCTCGCCGTTGATGGTCAGAGTCGTTGCCATATGCATCCCCTTGCTCGATGGATCGCTTACGGCGATCAGGTCGGCGAATGTCCGTGCGACCATAATCATACCGATGCGAAACGATGAAGCATCGAAATTCTTCGCGATGCATATTTGCGCGCCCAGCGCATCAGGCCATGACGTTCACGAATTTGTGCGGCGATCGCTGCTGCGGTTTTGGGCTCATTGATATGATAATCGTCATTTTCTGACGTATTTTCTACATACGCGCCGTCGGTCATCGCAGATGATCGTGCGATCGCGCAAAACCATGCGATGACGAAACTCGTGCGATTGCGAAAGTCGGACGACGGCGAGCGTCGCGCGATGAGAAACGCGACGGCCGTCAGCCCTGCACATTTTCGGACCAGGCTCTAGAGTTTGTAAGCCGTGCGGAATCCGCCCCAGTGCCGGCCCTGCACGCTGATCGGGACGTCGATCTCGCGCATCATCACGGTGTTGCCGTTTCCCATGTCGCGCGCATAGCTCTGGACCAGGTACGAGCGCAGGTTGTGCGCGGCGGCGAGCCCCGCCGGATCGTTGAAGATGCGGCGGTTGCGGCTGTTGGCGGTGTTCCAGGCGACGTCGCCCGGCCGCTGCGCATGCGAGTAGATCTTGTTGTGCACCGGCAGGAAGCCGTTGCGGTCGACCATGGCGCAGAACACCATGCGCTGGTCCTTGGCGAGAAATGCTTCCTGGAAGAGCGGCAGCGCGCGGTCGGCCCAGTCCAGATATCTGGTGCGGTATTGCTGCGGGTTGGTGCCGGCGATTTCCACGTAATCGGTGTCGAAGAGGTCATCGATTTTGACTTCGCCGCGTGCAACCGCCTGTTCGAAGATCCTGGTCAGCGCATTGCCCGCCTCCATGGCACGGGTGACGAACTCCGTGTTCTCCTCATGGATCGACCACAGCCTGTCTTCGATCCTCTCGCTGAGCTCGGCATTGGGATTGACGAACTGCGCGCGGGCGCCCGCCTTGGACTGCTCGGTCACGCGCAGGCGGCAGGCGCCGACGCCCTCGAGCGCGCCCTCGATGACGGCCTGCGTTGCGAGCTTTGCCGCATCCGCGCCGCCGATCAGCACGCCCTCCATCGAGATTTCATAGACCGGCAAGACGCCGCTCGCGGTTTCGAACTTGAGATGGCAGGGCAGCCGCGCGGTCTTGCGGCGCTCGTCGGGCTCGCTCTGGCGGAGCAATACCGCGCAGCGCGATTTCAGCTTCTGCGCGAAGGTGGTGACGGCCTTGCCGGCGCTGGCGACGTTCTCGCCATGGGTCTCGGCAGCCTTGGTCGCGGCATCGATCTCGGCCGCACTCTCGCCGACCGAGACGATGAACTCCGATGCACTGGCGGCGTTGCCGGAGACTTCGCTGGTGGTGGCGTTCTGCTCGGCGACCGCGCCGTTGACGGTCTCGAACACCGGGCGGATCGCCTCGATCGCCTGTGAAATGCGGTGTACCGCATCCACTGAGCCGGCGGCATCGCGCTGAAGCGCGTCGATCTTCCTGGAAATCTCCTCCGTCGCGCCCTGGGTCTGCACCGCGAGCGCCTTCACCTCGGTGGCGACGACCGCAAAGCCTTTGCCGGCCGCGCCCGCGCGCGCGGCCTCGATGGTCGAGTTGAGCGCGAGCAGCGTCGTCTGCCGCGCAATCTGCGCGATCAAATTGACGACGTTGCCGATGGCTGCAGAGGACTCGCGCAGCCGATCGACATTGGCGCGGGCTTCCTGCGCCGCGGCGTTGGCCGCGTCGGCAAGCTTGCCGGCCTCGCGAACCTGTGTGCCGATGCCCTGCGCGGACTGGGTGAACTTGTCGGCGGCGCGAGCGAAAGTGGAGGCGGTCGACTGCGCGGCGTTGCTGCGTCCGGTCAGTGCCTCGGTGCGCTCGCGGATATCCGCAAGCGTCGCCGCGGTTGCCTCGGCACCGCCAGCCACCGAATTCGCGGCACGCTCGAGCTGGCGGATCATCGCCCCGAGCTCGAGCTCCAGCAGTTCCAGGATCTCCCGGGCGGAATCGCCCTCAGTGGCCGGGGCTGGTGCGGGATCGACCGGCGGCTGCGCCTGCGGGGGCGCGGCAGGCGCAGGCATGTCCGGCAGACGCTTCCGAAATAATGCGAACGCCATCGGGTCAACTCTTGTCGGGGGATGGGCGGACGCAATTTTCGCAAGTCGGAATGAAATCAGGGTTAACGACGCCTGACTCTTGGGCAAGTGACCCTACAATATTACCTTAAAGTGTGAGAGAACCCTTTCATTCCGATGGGTTGGCGGCCTATAACGCCGCGCTTCCATTCTCGCTGGCGGACGATTCCCGAAAGACCAAGAGACCACGCATGGCCGGACATTCCCAATTCAAGAACATCATGCACCGCAAGGGGCGGCAGGATGCGCAGAAGTCGAAGCTGTTCGGCAAGCTGGCGCGGGAAATCACCGTCGCAGCCAAGCTGGGCACGCCCGACCCCAACATGAACCCGCGCCTGCGCGCCGCCGTGATCGCCGCGCGCCAGGAGAACATGCCGAAGGACAATATCGAGCGCGCCATCAAGAAGGCGCTCGGCAGCGACGGTGAGAACTATGACGAGATCCGCTACGAGGGTTACGGCCCCGGCGGCGTCGCCGTCATCGTCGAGGCGCTGACCGACAACCGCAACCGCGCCGCCTCCGATATCCGCTCCTTCTTCACCAAGTCGGGCGGCAATCTCGGGGAAACCGGCTCGGTCTCCTTCATGTTCGATCGCACCGGCATCATCGAATACGACCGCAGCGTCGCCTCCGACGATGCGATGCTCGATGCCGCGATCGAGGCCGGCGCCGACGACGTGATCTCGGGTGAGAACGGCCACGAGATCTACGCCTCGACCGAAGGCTATCGCGACGTCGCCAAGGCGCTGGAAGCCAAGTTCGGTGAGCCGCGCAAGGCCGCCCTGATCTGGAAGCCGCAGAACACGGTCGCGGTCGACGACGAGACCGGCGAGAAGCTCTTGAAGCTGATGGACCTGCTCAACGAGCACGACGACGTCCAGAACGTCTACGCCAATTTCGAGATCTCGGACGCGCTGGTTGCGAAGATGGGCGGGTAGGACCTGTCCGTTAGCACATGCTCCGCTGTCGTCGCCCGGCTTGACCGGGCGACCCAGTATTCCGGAGACGCCAGAAGAATACGGAGACGCCGCGGCGTACTGGATACCCCGCCTTCGCGGGGTATGACGCCGGAGTGAGAGGCGGGCGCCCGCCCGACCATCACCGCGCCGCCACTTCCCCTGTTACTTCCGTTCTGTTTCTGTTTCCCCCACGGCAGCCAGCCGCTATCACTGGCCCATGACCGCGCTCCCGATTCGTGGCCCCGTTCGCATCATCGGCATCGACCCCGGCCTGCGCCGCACCGGCTGGGGCGTGATCGAGGCTGAGGGCAATCGCCTGATCTACGTGGCCTGCGGTTCGGTGGAACCGCCGGACGACCTGCCGCTGTCGAGCCGCCTGCTCGGGATCCATGAAGGGCTCGCGGCTGTCCTGTCCGACCACAAGCCGATGGAAGCGGCGGTCGAGCAGACGTTTGTGAACAAGGATGGCGTTGCAACGCTGAAGCTCGGCCAGGCCCGCGGCGTCGCCATGCTGGCGCCAGCAATGTTCGGCATCACGGTCGCCGAATACGCGCCGAACCAGGTCAAGAAGACGGTGGTCGGCGCTGGTCACGCCGACAAGCAACAGATCGCGATGATGCTGAAGATTTTGCTGCCCAAGGCCGAGCCGCCGTCGGCGGATGCCGCCGACGCGCTTGCCATCGCCATCACTCACGCCCATCACCGCCAGAGCACCGCGCTCAGGCTGAAGGTGGCGGGGTTATGATCGTACGCTACGTATCCCCGTCGTCATGCCCGGCCTTAGCCGTCCGAAGGACGGCGTCGCTTCGCTCGCCTATGTGCCGGGCATCCGCGTTCTTTGTTGCCGGTATCGAAGACGTGGATGGCCGGGACAAGCCCGGCCATGACGAAAGAGACGGTCGGGCCGCGACCGTGGGGGCATCATGATTGGCAAGCTCAAAGGCCTGATCGATACCTACGGCGAGGATTTCGTCATCCTCGACGTCGGCGGCGTCGGCTACCAGGTGCACTGCTCCTCGCGCACGCTGCAGCATCTGCCCTCGCCGGGCGAAGCCGCCGTGCTGTCGATCGAGACCCATGTCCGCGAGGACCAGATCAAGCTGTTCGGCTTCCGCACCGACCAGGAGCGCGAATGGTTTCGCCTGCTCCAGACCGTGCAGGGCGTCGGCGCCAAGGTCGCGCTCGCGGTGCTCGGCACGCTGGCGCCGGCCGATCTCGCCAACGCCATTGCGCTGCGCGACAAGGCCGCGGTGTCGCGCACGCCGGGCGTCGGCCCCAAGGTCGCCGAGCGCATCGTCACCGAGCTGAAGGACAAGGCGCCGGCCTTCGCCAGTGTTGACCCCGCCGTCGTGCATCTCGCCGGCGCCGTCGACGACCAGCGCGCGCCGCGGCCCGTTGCCGATGCGATCTCCGCGCTGGTCAATCTCGGCTACGGCCAGCCGCAGGCCGCGGCGGCCATTGCAACGGCCTCGCGCAGCGCCGGTGAGAATGCTGAAACGGCGCAGCTCATTCGCCTCGGCCTGAAGGAGCTCGCGAAGTGAGCGATCCCAAGGCCAGCCGCATGGTCTCGCCCGAACGCCGTAGCGACGATGTCGGCGACACCGCGCTGCGCCCGCAATCGCTGTCCGATTTCGTCGGCCAGCAGCAGGCGCGCAAGAATCTCTCGATTTTCATCGAGGCGGCGCGCAAGCGCGGCGAGGCGCTGGATCACGTGCTGTTCGTCGGCCCGCCCGGCCTCGGCAAGACCACGCTGGCGCAGATCGTGGCCAAGGAGCTCGGCGTCGGCTTTCGCGCTACATCGGGCCCGGTGATCGCCAAGGCCGGCGATCTCGCCGCGCTGCTCACCAATCTCGAAGAGCGCGACGTGCTCTTCATCGACGAAATCCATCGCTTGAGCCCGGCGGTCGAAGAGGTGCTCTATCCCGCGATGGAGGACTTTCAGCTCGACCTCATCATCGGCGAGGGTCCGGCGGCGCGCTCGGTGAAGATCGAGCTGTCGAAATTCACCCTTGTCGGCGCCACCACGCGTGCCGGCCTTCTCACCAATCCCTTGCGCGACCGCTTCGGCATCCCGGTCCGGCTCAATTTCTACACGATCGAGGAGCTCGAAAGCATCGTCAGCCGCGGCGCGCGCGTGCTCAATGTCGGCATGAGCGCGGACGGCGCCAACGAGATCGCGCGCCGCGCCCGCGGCACGCCGCGCATCGCCGGCCGCCT